>JAWOCZ010000189.1:0-21401 GCA_046483565.1 Nitriliruptoraceae bacterium | reverse complement strand
GGACGGGCGGGCGCTCCACGTGGGAGCTTCAGGCTCGTCACGAGTGCCGTACGCGGTTCTCACCGACGCTGGCACTCACCCTATCCGAGTGCTAGTGGCGGAAGCTAGCACTCGCCCCTTGGGAGTGCAAGAAGCCGACACCGGCACTCGACCGGGCTGCAGCCTCCCGCGAAACCAGCACGCCACGCCCTGCCCGGCGATGGGGGTGACGACCGGGGTGCAGGCGACCTGCGCCGTCAGGCGCCACAGGCCTCGTTCGCAGAGCGCACGCCTATGACGACGGAGCGTTGCCGGGAGGCCACTCGCTCGCCAGGGACGAAAACGCAGAGTCATCGACTGAACGCGAAGCGTTGCTTTCCGACTCTCCGTGGTGCAGGCTGCGTTCGGTGATCAGCGGGCCATCCGCGGTCACCCAGGTCGGAGCACCGACCACCGGGACGCACTGATCCTCGGACCGTACGACGGTCGCCGGACCGGCCCTCGGGCCGGGAGGTCCGAGGGGAGCGAGTGGCGAGACCGACCCGGACCGACGGCACACCGTCGGCCCGATGGGTCGACCAGACCACCGAGAGCGATCGATGCGGCTCCTTCCACGATCCCTTCCCACCCCCGCCGGGTTGGCGACGGGCACCGCCGTGCTGGCCGTGCTGCTCGCGGGCACGGCAGCTGCTGTCGCAGCCCCGCCGGCCGCAACGCACCAGCAGGCCGAGGCGGGCAGCACCTCCTCGCCGGGCACCTCGCCACCGCCACCAGGGTGCGCGGACAGGCTCGTCACCTTCCATCGCGACGGCACCGTCGGTGATGACGGCGCCGTCGCCATCACGGCCCAGGTACTCGAACGGGAGATGGATGGGTGGCAACTGCTGGCGTGGCAGGCCGATACCGCCACGACGCTGACGCTCGTGGTCGCCGCCGGCGCTGACGGGGAACGCCGCGAGCTGTCACCGACGGCGACCGGCTTGGTCGAGAACGTGCTGTCACTGACGTTCTGCGGCAGCCGCGACAGTTCCGGGCAGGCGACGACCATTCCGGAACCCGCCGCTGCGACGACCCAGCCGCAGCCAGCCGCAGCCGGGACCGCTGCGGTCATCGCGGCCGATGCGGGCAGCTCCCCACGGACACGTGCGGTGGCGGCCCCGGATCGGCACGAGCAGCTGCCACACGCCGACATGAAGGCCGGACGATGAGCGACGACGATCGCACGCACGCCCTTGCCATCGGCGCCCGGCTGCGCCGGGTCCGCCAGCAGCAGGGATCGTCCCTGGCGGACGTCCAGGCCGACAGTGACGGTCGCTGGAAGGCCGTGGTGGTCGGCGCCTACGAACGCGGGGACCGGACCGTGACCCTGGCCCGGCTGGCGGATCTCGCGGAGTTCTACGACGTTCCCCTCGCCGACCTGCTGCCCGATCAGCGGACCGTGGCCGCAGCGGCTCCAGGCCGCATCACCCTCGATCTCGTCCGCCTCGACGCGGCGCCGGCCCGCACCGAGCTCGCGATCCTGGCCCGCTACGCCAGCCGCGTCGCCCGCAGGCGCGGCGACCACAACGGACGCATGCTGACGCTGCGTGCCGGCGATCTGGAGACGGTGGCGCTGGCCGTCGACCTCACGGCTACCGAACTGCAGGAGCGTCTCGAGGACGAGGGCATCCTGCTCCACCTCGACGCCACCGGCGCCCTCGTGCGTCCCGAGGGGGCCGCGCAACCCGACGAGGCCGCTCGGCCGGATGAGGCAACGGTGCCGGTCGACGCCCGTCCACAAGTCGACGCCCGTACACAGGGGGAGCCCGACGACCTCACGATCACGATCGACCTGAGCGAGGGTGCCGTGGAGCCGGACACCACCGGAGGTGATGCGGGACCGACGAGGACCACCAGCGGTCGCTGATCAGCTGCGTACGGCCAACCGCCATGCTTCGCGGTCCACGAACCCGGCCGCGTCGTAGGCGCGGAGCGCCGCCTCGTTGTCGGCGCGGACGTGCAGGCTGATCCGACGATCGCGGGATCCCTCCAGCAACGCTCCCCGCACCGCTGCAGCGACCGCCGAGCGACCGAGCCCCTGCCCGCGGGCCTCGACGTCGGCGACGATGCCGGCGAGTTGCACGCCGTACCGCCCGGAGGACACCGACCGTTCCAGCTTGAAGACGGGAGCCCCGACCGGACCGACGCACCAGACGAGCCCCTGATCGAGGTTGGTCGCGATCCGCTGCCGGTAGCCGCGCAGACCCGTCTGACCGGGGTGCGGCCCGAACCGGTCGTCGACGTGGAGCCGCACCGCCAGCTCAGCCAGACGATCGAGGTCGTCGCGCTGGGCGCGCCGGAGCCCGGGATCGGGCAGCTCCCGCTCGTCGGGCACACGATCGGGGTCGACGGTGAGGAACCGTTGGTCGTGCACGATCAGTCCCGGATCCGCCGTCACGCGGGACAGGGCGGCGTCACCCGCCGCCCGGTCACCCACCAGCAGCCGCCACCGTCGGCTGGCTGCCGGCGCGGCCGCGATCGCCTCCGGATCGCCGCAGGGGACCAGCAGACGGCCGGGGAACACCACCGCCAACGCCCAGCGGTGGTCATCGGCGGCCACACGCAGCGGCTCCGCCCCGAACGACTCGATCGTCGACAGCGCGAACATGTGCCGCGCCGAACCGCCGGCGGGGGCCTCCCACGCTGCCAGGCGATCGGCGATCGTCGGGAGCTCGCCGGCACCCACCCGCCGCCACCGCAGCCGCCGGCCGAGCCGCTCGAACGCCGCCGGCGCCCTCACCCGGCGAGCCGGAGGTTGGGGTCGGCCGCCAGCCCGAGCCCGGAGGTCCGGTCGCGGACGAACAGGTTCGCACCGCTGGCCGCGACCATGGCGCCGTTGTCGGTACACAGCGGCACCGAGGGCACGATCAGGCGCTGGCCGTTGGCCTCGGTCTCGGCGGCGAAGCGTGCCCGCAGGCGCGAGTTCGCGGCGACGCCACCCGCCAGCACGACCTGATCGAGACCGTGGTCCGCTGCGGCCCGCAGGGTCTTGCTCACCTGCACGTCGACGATGGCCTCCTGGAAGGACGCTGCGACGTCGGCGAGCACGACCTGCTCGCCGGCGGCATCCCGGCGGCGGAGCTCCCGGATCACCGCGGTCTTGAGCCCGGACAACGAGAGACGGTAGGTGCCGTCGTGCAGCAGGGCGCGGGGGAAGTCGAAGGCCGTGCGGTCACCCTCCTGCGCCAGCCGATCGATCTCCGGACCGCCGGGGAAGGGCAACCCGAGGTATCGGGCGATCTTGTCGAAGGCCTCCCCCGCCGCGTCGTCGATCGTGCCGCCGAGCTCGCTGAAGGTCCCGTCCTCGTCCATCCGCACGATCGAGGTGTGGCCACCCGAGACCACGAGCGCGATCAGTGGCGGCGCGAGCTCGCCGTACTCGAGCTGTGCCACCTCGACGTGTGCTCTGAGGTGGTTCACCCCGACCAGCGGCAGGTCCTGGGCGAGCGCCAGCCCCTTGGCAGCGGAGACGCCGACGAGCAACGCACCGGCCAGCCCCGGCCCCGCGGTGACGGCGACGGCATCGATGTCGGACAGCCTCGCCCCCGCCTGCGCCAGAGCGGCGTCGACCGTGGGCAGCAGGGCCTCGAGGTGGGCCCGGGCAGCCACCTCCGGGACGACCCCGCCGTACGGGGCGTGGAGCTCGATCTGGGACGCGATCACGTTGGCACGCAGCTGGAAACGATCCTCTACGACACCGACGGCGGTCTCGTCACAGGAGGTCTCGATGCCGAGCAGCAGCACGTCAGCCTCCTTCGATGCCGGCGGTCCCAGGGTTCCCAGCCGTTCCTGCGGTCGTCGCGGTCTCGGAGGGAGCGTCGCGCTCGGCCCCGGCGACCGGGCTCGTGGCCGTGTCGGGGAGTGTGACGGGGTCGTGCTGCCACAACAGCAGCGCGTCCTCGCCGTCCGGGTAGTAGCGGCGCCGGCGCCCCTCGACCACGAAGCCGGCACCACGGTACAGCGCGAGAGCGCCGAGGTTGCCGGCACGGACCTCGAGGGTGAGCGCCCGTGCGCCCCGGGTGCGCAGCTCCGTGGCGAGGGTGCCCAGGAGCCGACGGCCGATCCCGCGACGACGCGCCGAGGGCGCCACCGCCAGATCCACCACATGGCCGTCGTCCACCTGGAGCAGGCCGAACGCGGCACCGAGGACCTCATCGGCATGAGCAGCCACGAGCACGATGGTGTCCCCCGCTGGTCGGGCCTCGGCCCGGCTCACCTCGGCGGCCAACCGGCGGCAGGTCGACGCCGACAGCCCGGGCAGCGCCGCCAGCGCCGGCAGATCCCGCTGTCCAGCGCCGCGCAGGACCACCTCGCCGTCGCGCTGCGTGCTCACCGCGTCCCACCCGCGGGCCCATCGTGCTGCTGCCAACCGATCCGCGCATCGGCCTCCCGCAGGTAGATCGGGCGGAGCTGGTCGGGGCGGATCGTCTCCTCGCGGACGAAGCGGGGCACGGCCAGCTCCGCCAGATCCGCGGCGTCTGGCCAGGCCAGGTCGGGACCCGCCACGTCCACCCCGGTGCCCAGCAGGCGCTGACGCTCGGACAGGGCACCGTCGCCGATCACCAGCACATCGTCGCCGTGCGCCTCGATCTCGGCGGTGAGCTGCTCGATGCGGCCGACGACCGGTTCCGAATCCCGCTGTACGCCGCCCGGAGCGGCGCGGTAGAAGGCCCAGAACAGCTCGCCGCGCCGCGCATCGAGCACCGCGCAGATGGCGCGGCGCGTGTAGCGGGCGCGGAACGCGAGCACGTCCAGACCGCTCAGACCCACGACCGGGAGCTGACGGGCGGCGGCGAAGGTCTGCGCCGTCGCGAGCCCCACCCGCAACCCCGTGAACAACCCGGGCCCCACACCCACCGCGACCCCGTGGATGTGGTCGACACCGATGCCGGCCTGCTCGAGGCAGAACGCGATCGCCGGGGCGAGGAACTCCCCGTGGCGGCGCGCCACCCCCAGGCTCGCCGACGCCACGACACGCTCGGTGTCGACCAGCGCCACCGAGGACCGGCTCGTCGAGGTCTCCAGGCCGAGGACCAACATCGCGCCTCCCTCCTCTCGTGCCGGCAGCCGCGGACCCGCAGCCTCGCATCCCAGGCGACAGGTTGCACGTTCACCACCCGAGGTGGCGCCCGCGAGGTCACCACCCGAGGTGGCGCCCGCGAGGTCACCGTACGAGGTGGCGCCCGCGACGTCACCGCCTCCCGTCGGCGTGCAGCACCGCCTCCCGTCGGCGTGCAGCACCGCCTCCCGTCGGCGTGCATCACCGCCAGGGGGCGCAGGCCCGCTCGAGCTCGGAGCACCGATGCGCCCAACCCGGCCCGAGGGCACGCAGTTGCAGGCATCGCTGCGTCGCATCACCGACATCCTCCTCCGGATGGAGCAGCTCCACCTCCAACCGATCCGCCGGCAGGAGCCCACGGATCGTGTCGGCCCACTCGACGAAGGTGATCACGTCGGGGGCGAAGACGTCCTCCCCCAGGTCGTCGAGGTGCCGCACGCCCTCGAGGCGGTAGACGTCGACGTGCACCACCGGGACCGGGGCGGGGAGCAGCTTGACGAGCACGAAGGTCGGCGAGGTGACCGGCAGCGCGACCCCGAGCCCCGCCGCCGCGCCCTGGACGAAACAGGTCTTCCCCGCACCGAGGTCGCCGGAGAGGGCCACGACGTCCCCGGCCCGGAGCAACGAGGCGATCGCGGTGGCCGCCTCCCGCGTGTCCTCTGGCGAGGTGGTCGTCAGGACCATGCTGGTGGACACCCCGCGACCTCCGTTCGGCCCGAGGATCGCCCGCGCCGTCGCGGAGCTCAGGCGCCGACGCGTGGCCCGGTGGCCGAGCGCCGAGCCTGCTGGTGCAGGCGGGACCGTAGCTCGGAGCGCGCCTCGGCACCGCTGCTCATCCGCCCCTCCAACACCGCCCGGGCCACTGCGAGATCGCGCCGCAGTGCCACGGAGGCTGCCGGCACGCCGCGCACGACCTCCAGCGGATGGAAGGTCGGGATCAGGGTGACGCCGCCCAGGACGTCCAGGCGGTACCCGGCCACCCGCTCGAGTTGGACCGGACGTCCGAGCAGCACCGTGGTGGGGACCGTCCCGAGGGTGACGATGACCTCCGGGTCGACCAGTTGCAGCTCACCCGACAGGTGGCCGGCACAGGTGGAGATCTCGGTGGCGCTCGGCGGCCGATCCTCCAGCGGCCGGCAGCGAACGACCGTGGTCCGCCGGACCGAAGCCGGGTCGATACCGACGTGCAGGAGCGCTTCGTCGAGGACGTTGCGCGGGCTCCCCGCCAGTGCGTGCCCGTGGATGTCCTCGTGACGCCGCGGCACGTCGCTGACGATCACCAGACGTGCATCACGCGGGCCGTCACCGACGACCGGCTGCGCCCGGTGCTCGTGCAGCGGACAGGCCGTGCATCCCTTCACCGCACGCTCGTGGCCGCGGGCTGACCGCGGACCAGGGTCAACGATCGAGGAGCACGGCGTCGGCACAGGCGGCCTCCCTGCCGAGCAGGCGTCGTCGACCGCCCGGCGCGTGGCGCGAACGTAGCTGCCGGGGTCGTCTCACGTCCATCTGGCCACCGTCCGCTCCGGTCGGTCGTGCACCTATCGCCCGGCGAGGCCGGGCAACTCCGGGCCGCCCGGCAGGCTCGGGCCGCTGGTCGCCAGCAGCGGTCCTCGCCGCGCAGCGTCGGCCACCGCCTCCGCGGCCAGCGCAGCGACGAGGTCGACCCGGGCCGACACCCGACCCGTGGCCAGACAGCACAGGGCGTCGCCGTCGGCTTCGGTGTGTGCCGGACGCAGCGCACGTGCGATCCCGCTGTGACCGAGATCGGCGACCCGCACGGCATCCCGCTTGGAGAGGGCAGCGTCGGTGACGATGCACCCGATCACGGTGTTGCTGGTCGGGCCTCCCTCGGCCGGGGCGAAGGGGTCGATCAGCGGGAACCGCTCGGCGTCGTCGGGCACGCGGGCCCGTGCGAGCCAGGCACCGTCCTCACCCACCAGTTCACCGACGGCGTTGTTGGCCACGATCGCGCCGACGGTGACACCACCGGCGCGCCGGACCGCCACCCCCTGACCGCTGCGCCAGGCGCTGGTGAGCCCACCCACCTTGGCGACGGTGCACCCGGCGCCCACCCCGACCCGACCTTCGGCGGGCTCGGCCTCGCTCGCCACCTCGCAGGCCTCCCAGCCTGCTCGCGCATCGGGGCGGGAAGCAGGATGGGCCGCCGCAGCGTCCAGCACGATCGCGGCCGCGACGATCGGCACGACCGCGGAGCCCACGGGGTACCCACGACCGTGCGCCTCGAGCCACCGCACGACACCGTCGGCGGCGGACAGGCCGAAGGCGGACCCACCGGCGAGCACGACCCCGTGGCAGACGGTCACCTTGCCCATGGGACCGAGCGCCGCCGACTCCCTGGTGCCCGGCGCCGAGCCGCGGACCGCCATCGCTCCGATGGTGCCCACCGGGGGGAGGATCACGGTGCAGCCCGACACCGCCTCTGGTGCCGTCCAGGTCCCGATCAGCACCCCGTCCACACCGAGCGCCATCAGCCGCTCTCCCGTGCCGCCGCGGCCGCCGGATCGAGGTGCTGCCAGACGTCACCCGAACCGGCCAGCTCCCACCGACCCTCCGCCGAGCGTGCCACCTCGCCGTGCAGGTGCCGCAGCAGCACCCCGGTCGCCTCCTCGCCGGCCTCCAGCAGGCTCATGTGACCGATATCGGCCAGCTCGACCACGGCGGCGGCCGACCGACGTGCCATCCGACGGGTCAGCGCGGCCGGGGTGAGCCGATCGTGGGTCCCGACGACCAGCGTGGTCGGCAGGTCCGCCAAGGCATCGAGTCCGGCGTCCTCGTCCACACCGAGCACGGTCTCGGCCAGCCCGGCGACCACGTCGAAACCGCTCTCGATCGCCATCTGCTGGGTGAACGCGACGATCGCCGGATCGGCACCCGGACCGACCGCCGTCCATCGGGCGACCAGGAACGACAGGTCCGAGGTGGAGGACCACAGCCGATCGGCGGTGCTGAGCACCCGCGGGTCGCGCAGCGCCGGCACGAGCCGCCGTATGCCCCGGTCGAGACGGGCGGCGGCCCGGATGCCCACCTCGAGGGTGAGCCGTTCCGCACGGGCCGAGGAGGTGGTGGACAGCAGCACGGCGCCCGCCAGGCGATCGCGCACCAGGTGCGGATGCCGGCGAGCCGCGTTCAGCACCGTCATGCCCCCCAGCGAGTGCCCTGCGACCAGCACGGGCCCTGGCCGCGTGCACCGATCGATGACCCGGGCGAGCGCGTCCCCGAGCAGATCGAGGTCGTAACTGCCGCTCTCCGGGCCGTCGCTGTGCCCGTGTCCCGGTTGGTCGTAGGTGACGATGCGGTAGTGATCCGCCAGACGCAGCACCTGCTCGTGCCACGCCCGGCCGGTGCACAGCCAACCGTGCGCCAGCACCAGCTGGGGAGCGTCCTCGGGGCCGTAGGTCTCGACACGCAGCGTGGTCCCCTGGGGGCCGTGCAGGGTGCTGACCTCACCCGCGAGGCTGCCGAGCGGGACCTCCGGCTGCTCGACCGCCGGCACCAGCCGGCCGCGCACGACCGCCCGTTCGAGCAGGAACCCGGCGGCCGCGCCGGCGGTGAGGGCGGCACCGACCCCGAGCGCCAGCGATCCTCGTCGCGCCACGGTGGCCTCCCCTTCAACGCGGTGGACGGCGAGGTGGCAACGGACCGCCCGGTGGACGGGCGGCCGCCGCGAACGCCGCCGACCGCAGGTTAGTGAGTGCCGCCGAGGTACAGGCGGGGCAACCGCGCGGTCAGGGACGTGACGATCTCGTAGGTGATCGTGTCGGTGGCATCGGCCCACTCTTCGACCCGGATGCGTTGCTCGACCGGGTCCGGGCGGATCGGGGAGGATGCGGGGTCCGGGGAGGACGCGGTGTCCGGGGAGGATGGGCGATCCGGGAAGCCCGGGGACGTGCCGGCACCGGTGCCACCAGGAGCAGGCTGCCCCGCGCCGAGGAGAACGACCTCGTCGCCGATACCGGGTTCCTCGTCAGCGCACCAGACGAGGAGCTGGTCCATCGTGATGGTGCCGACGACGGGACGACGCCGCCCCCCCAACAGCACCTGCGCTCGGTTGGTCAGCCGACGCGGAACCCCGTCGCCGTACCCGATCGGCACCGTGGCGACCCAGCCGTCCTCGGGCGCCCGCCAGCGGTGCCCGTACGACAACGGCGTGTTCGCGGCGACGTACTTGGTGAAGGAGACCTCGGAGACGAGCCGCAGCGCCGGCTGCAGACCATGGTCGGCGGCGTCCACCTCACCGGAGGCCGAGAGGCCGTACACCCCGATGCCGGGCCGGACGAGGTCGCGACGGGCAGCCGGGTGCAACAGCACACCGGCGGTGTTGGCCGCGTGGAGTAGGCGGGGGCGGATCCCCAGCCGAGCGGCCTGGGCGACGGCGCGGTCGAAGGCGGCGAGCTGCTGGGCGGTGGTGTCCACCTGCGGTTCGTCGGCCCGAGCGAGGTGGGTGTAGAGACCCTCGACCTCGACGCCGGAGGCCGTGGCCAGCTGCAGCAGCTGGTGCTGCCACTGGTCGGGTGGGGTGCCGACGCGGCCCATGCCCGTGTCCACCTTGAAGTGGACGGGGATCGGCTGGTCCCGTGCCTGTCCGTGCGCGTCGAGCACCGCGATGAAGGGCTCGCGGTACACCGTCGGCGTCAGCTCCGCGCCGATCAGGTCACCGATCGCGGCGATCGGGGGCTCGGACAGGACCAGGATGCGCGCTTCGAGACCGGCCTCGCGCAGCTCGATGCCCTCCTCCACCAGCGCGACGGCGAGCCAGGTGGCACCGGCATCCACCGCAGCACGGGCGACCGGGACCGCGCCGTGCCCGTAGGCGTCCGCCTTGACCACGGCACAGATCGCGGCCTCGGGGGCGGCAGCCGCCAACCGGGCCACGTTGTGCGCGATCGCATCGAGGTCGACCTCGACCCGGGTCGGCCGTAGACCGCCGACCGGCAGGTGGTCGGGGTGCACCGGCGCCGCGCGGCGGCTCACGTCCCGCCCTCCGGCGCTGCACCGCGGCTCACGTCTCGCCCTCCACGGGCCACGGCCAGCCACGAGTCCAGCCACGGGTCCAGCCACGAGTCCCATGGCAGGGCACCCCAGCTGGCCGCCCGGCGCGATGCCGCGAGACCGGTACCCGTGATCGCCAGCGGGTGACCGGCCGTGCCGCCCGTGAGATCGCCCAGCACGCCGGGCAACGCGGCCAGCAGGTCGGTGGCCGTGGCGCGTGCAGCCCGATCACGACCAGCCCGCGACCCTGCGGCGGCGTGCCACCACACCGCGCGCGCCACCGCCAGCGGCACGTCCTCGTCGGTCGCCATGGCGGTGGCGATCATCCCGCTGAGCGCGTCACCCGTCCCACCCGATCCCAGTGCCGGGCCGCCGATCGGCGTCACCCACACCCTGCCGTCGGGCGCTGCCACCATGGTCCCCGGCCCTTTCGCGACGACCGTCGCGCGCCACCGTGCCGCCAGCTCCGGTACCCGGTTCACCCGCTGCGCGAACGCCGTTGCGCCATCGCTTCCCCCGCCGATGCGCGCCAGCTCGCGTTCGTGTGGGGTGAGCACCAGCTCACCGACGTGCTCGCCCAACAGCTCCGGGTCGTCGCGGTGCACGTTGATGGCGTCGGCGTCCAGTACCAGCCGTGCCGCCCGCTCCCGCAGGGCACCGACCACCGTCTGGACCCCCGCTCCGATGCCGAGGCCGGGTCCGGCCACCACGGCGCCAGCCCCGCTCGGCAGCGGTGGCAGCGCGTGGACCGCCTCAGCATCCAGCCCGCCCTCGGGCGTCTCCGGCAGCCCCTGCACCATCACCCCGGCGTCCACCCGCGCCGCCACCTCGGAACGGACCTGCTCGGGCGTAGCCACCGTGACCAGCCCGGCCCCGGTGCGCAGTGCACCCGTAGCCGCCAGCGCAGCGGCCCCGCTGGTGCCGGCGGCACCTGCCAGAGCCAGCACCACGCCCCGAGCACGCTTGTCCGCCGCCGCGTCGAGCACGGCCGGCGCCGCTCCGGTGGGCGTCAGCGCGGACCACCTCGCCGTCTCGTCCGCATACCGGTCGTAGGTCGCGCCGAGCGATCCGAGCAGGATCCGGCCGGCGTGCGCTGCCCCGGGGTGCAGCAGCAGACCGCGCTTGAGGGCGCCGAAGGTGACCGTCAGATCCGCGTTCACGGCCGCGTCCGCTGCGGAGCCATCATCGGCCGACACCCCGCTCGGGATGTCGCAGGCCACCACGGTGACGCCGCGGGCGTGGACCCGACGCAGGGCCGCCACGGCCACGCCAGCCGGACCCCTGGGTTCACCGTGGGAGCCGGTCCCGAGCAGACAGTCGACGGCCACGTCCGCGGACAGCAGCAGCTCGTCGAGGTGGTCGGTGCCGACGACGGTGCGGCCACCCGCCGAGCGCCAGGCGGTGCGGTTGACGTCGGCAGCGTCGGAGACCGGGGTGTCGACCCCGTCGACCGCGACCACGGTGCAGTGCGCGCCATGCTCACGCCTGAGGCGACGGGCCGCTGCCCATCCGTCACCGCCGTTGTTCCCCTTGCCGACGAGCAGGACCACCCGCAGCCCGACGCCGCGGCCACCGGCGGCCGACACGATGCCCCGGGCGAGGTGCCCGGCGGCGCGGTCCATCAACCCCGCCCAGGTCGCACCGGCAGCCACCGCGGCGTCATCGCCCGCACGGGCCTGGTCGGCGTCGAGCAGCGGGAGAGCGGCGCTCGGCATGGTCGACAGCCTCGACGGTGGGGGCCTGCGGTGGCGTGGTACAGGCTACCGGTGCCGTGGACGGCGACCGCGGGACGGGCAGACGGTCACAGATGAGAGCCCCCGACGGTCGCGGACGGCCGCCGCGTCGGGCAGAGTGGAGGATGACACACCGAGTGAGAGGTGAACGGGTGGCCCGGGACTGCATCTTCTGTGCGATCATCGGCGGGGAGACCGAAGGCTCCTTCGTCGCAGCGACGGACCGAGCCGTCGCCTTCCTCGACATCCTGCCGGTCGGGCCCGGGCACACCCTGGTGGTCCCCCGTCGTCACGCGGTCGGGCTGGTCGACCTGGATCCGGAGGACGGAGCCGACCTGTTCCGTCTGGGCCAACGCATCGCGGTCGCGCAGTGGGAGCTGGGGCTGGCGGCCGGCGTCAACCTGTTCCTCGCCGACGGCAGCGTCGCGGGACAGGAGATCTGGCACGCGCACCTCCACGTGATCCCGCGCCAGCCCGATGACCCGCTCGTGCTCCAGGTCGACTACGACCGCCCACCTGACCGCGACCGCCTCGACGAGCTCGCCGGGCAACTGCGGCTGGCCCTCGAGGAGGACGCCTGAGGCCAGCCGCCGCTACTCGACGGTGACGGTCTTGGCCAGGTTGCGGGGTTGGTCGACGTCCTCACCGCGCAGGGTCGCAACGTGGTAGCTGAACAGCTGCAGCGGCACCACGCTGAGCACGGGACCCGCCAGCTCATGGGGCGCCTCGGGCAGCACGAGGACGTCGTCGGCGTGCTCGGTCAAGGCGTCGACGGAGCCCTCGGTGCCGATGGCCAGCACCGAGGCGCCGCGGGCTCGCACCTCCTGGATGTTGGACACCATCTTGCCGAAGACGTGGCCCGCGGGGGCCAGTGCGACCACCAGTGCACCCGGCTCGATCAGCGCGATCGGTCCGTGCTTCATCTCCCCCGCCGGGAACGCCTCGGCGTGGAGGTAGCTGATCTCCTTCAGTTTGAGCGCGCCCTCCATTGCGATCGGTAGTCCGGCGTGGCGACCGATGAACATGGTGTAGTCGACGTCGCGGTAGCGCTCCGCGAGCTCGCGGATCTGCTCGTCCAGCTCCAGGACGTGCCGCATCGCGTCGGGGACGAGATCGAAACGCCCCAGGATGTCGGCCACCTCGGAGCTGTAGAGACGTCCGCGCGCCTGCCCGAGGTAGAGCCCGAGGAGCAGGCACCCCACGATCTGTGTCGTGAACGCCTTGGTGGAGGCGACGGCGACCTCGGGACCGGCGTGGGTGTAGAGCACCCCGTCGGCCTCGCGGGCCAGGGTGGAACCGACGACGTTGGTCAGCGCGATGACGGGGGCGCGTTGATCGCGAGCGTGGGCCGCGCCGGCGATCGTGTCGATCGTCTCCCCCGACTGCGAGATGGCGATGACCAGCGTGTGCGGGTCGACGATCGGGTCGCGGTACCGGAACTCGCTGGCCACCTCGACATCCACGGGGATGCCGGCCCAGTGTTCGATCGCCAACTTGCCCACCATCCCGGCGTGCAGCGACGTGCCGCAGGCCAGGATGAACACCTTGTCGATCCGGCCGAACTCGCTCTCCTCGGTGCGCAGTTCGTCGAGCTGGAGCCGAGGTGGCAGGCCCGGTGCGGGGACGTTGAGTCGGTCGAGGAGGGTGTCGGCGACGGCCTGCGGCTGCTCGTGGATCTCCTTGAGCATGAAGTGGTCGTAGCCCTGCTTCTCGGCGGCGGCGAGATCCCAGTCGACGGTGTAGGCGTGAGGCTCAGCGGCGCGGCCGTCGATGTCGACGACCTCGACACGCTCGGGGGTGATACGGGCGAACTGCCCGTCGAGCAGTGCCGCCACATGGTCGGTGTGCTCGATCAACGCCGCCACGTCCGAGGCGCAGTAACCCACCTGGCCCGCGTGCGCCACGATCAGGGGAGCCTCGTGCTTGGCGACGACCAGCGTCTGCGGGTCATCGGTCGCGACCACGCACAGGGCGTAGGCGCCCTCGAGCCGGGCGACCACGACCCGCACGGCCGCGAGGAGGTCCGGCGTGCCGCCGTCCGTCGTCGTCGCCCTCTGCAGTTCCTCGGCGATCAGATGCGCGACCACCTCCGAGTCGGTGTCGGAGGCGAAGCGCACGTCACCGAGTTCGGCCTTCAACGTCTGGTAGTTCTCGATGATGCCGTTGTGCACGACCGCCACCCGTGCCGACGGATCGAGGTGGGGGTGGGCGTTGCGGTCGTTCGGCTCGCCGTGCGTCGCCCAGCGCGTGTGGCCGAGCGCGGTCGCCGCGGACAGTGGCTGTCCCTCGAGGGCATGGACGAGGTTGTCGAGCTTGCCGGCACGCTTCACGACCCGCAGCCCGTTCGGGTCGGTGATGACGATGCCGGCCGAGTCGTAGCCGCGGTACTCCAGTCGCCGGAGACCCGAGACCACGCCGTCCACCGCGGTGGCGCGTCCGGTGATACCGATGATCCCACACACGTGTCAACGCTCCTGGTCCGCGACGGTGGCCGTCAGTCAGCCTACAGACGCCGAGGTCCGTGTCCGACGCCCCGATGGCCGCTGGGCCGGTGCCCAGGACGACCGGTCAACGGGTGCCGAAGGTCTCCAGGATCGCCCACAGGTTCTCGGCCAGGCGCTGTGGTGGGACGCGGTACCAGGCGCCACCGAGGATCAGGTGGTCGACGTGGTCCTCGATGCCCGCCAGCCGATCCCGGACCTCATCGGGGGTGCCGGCGACCGCGTAGCGCTCCACGGCCTCGTCGGGGACGGCGGCGACGAGCGCGTCGATGTCCTGCCCGGACTCCTTCCAGACCGTCCGCAGTTGGTCGGTGAGTTCCCCGTCACCGTAGGACTCGAACACGGCGCGGTAGTTGGGCGTCGTGCCGTAGAAGGCGATCTGCTGCTTGGCCTCGCGCACGGCGAGCTCTCGATCATCGGCGATGCACAGGATCACCCCCTGGTTGACGGTGAAGTCCTCCCGGCGCCGTCCGGCGGCGGACAACGCCTCCTCGATCCGCGGCAGGACGGTGTCGGTCAGGTAGCGATCGGAGGTGAACGGGTGCCCGAGGATGCCGTCGGCGTGCGTGGCGGCGGCGGCGACCATCAGCGGCCCCACGGCCGCGACGTTGACCCGAGGCACCTCGCGGTCGTGGGCCCGGCCCCTGCCGGCCACGCCGGGTCGCAGGACGCGGTAGATCTCGCCGTCGTGGGTGGCGTCCTCTCCGCGCTCCATCGCCCAGACGGTGCGCATGGCCTGGACGTACTCCGCCATGCGCTTGGCGGGCCGGTCGAAGGCGGCGGAGAACCGTTCCTCGATGATGCGCTGCACCTGGCTCCCGAGCCCCACGATGAACCGGTCACCTGACAGCTCGTTGAGATCCCACGCCTGCATCGCGGTGATCGTCGGCGAGCGGGGGAACGCCAGCGTGATGTTGGTGCCGACCTCGATCCGCTCGGTGGCCTGCAGGGCCACCGAGGCCTGCACGATCGACTCGCGATCGGTCTCCGCGACCCAGGCGGCGTCGAAGCCCTTGACCTCGACCTGCTCCGCCAGCGCGCCGAGGAAGGCGTACGGCCCGCCCACCACCACTCCGCGTGTCGTCACGATGTCTCCCTCGATCGACGCCAGGTGAGAGCGAACCTAGTCCGGCGAGGTCTCACTAGCCTGCAGCCCGGCAGCACCGGAGGGCGAGCTGTGGATCCCCACGACGAAGCACGGGTAGGACGCCGTCAGGTGCTGCGTCTCGGTGGTGGTCTGGCCCTGGCAGCTGCCGTCGGCTGCTCGCCGCTGCGGACCGAACCACCGGCTCGGCGTACGGCCGCACCAGCCGCCGGTACCGACGGGAACGCCGATGGCGGAGCTGCCAGTGCGGACCCGCCGGCTGACGGCCCTGGTGCCGAGGAGACGACGGCCGAGGAGCCGTTCGGCCAGGGTGACGTGCCCGATGACCAACCCCCGCCCGACGCCGGCCACCTCGACGATCTCGCCACCGTGGAGGTGCTCTGCCGGGACGCCGTCGGACTGGCAGCCGCTGCCACGACCGGTGCCCGTGCCCACCGGCTGCGTCGGCTGACCCTGCACCACTCGGCCCTCCCGCTGACCGACAACCGCCTCGCCCCGGCGCGGCTGCGACGCCACCAGCGGTTCCACCTCGATCAGGGGTGGTCCGACATCGCGTACCACTTCGCCGTGGACCTGCGCGGCAACGTCTACGAGCTGCGCGACCCGAACCTGGCCGGGGACACCTTCACCGCCTACGACCCGGCCGGTCACCTCGGCGTGGTGTGCGAGGGCGACTTCGACCGGCAGCAGCCGACCGACGCCATGCTCGAGGGCGCCGCGCTGCTCCTGGCGCACGCCGCCACCACCTACGGCCTGGCTCCCCGGTCCCTATCGGGCCACCGCGAGCACGCGCTCACCCGCTGCCCCGGTGACCACCTCACTGCGCGCCTCCCGGAGCTCGAAGAGCGTGTGGTCGAGCTCGCTGCCGACGAGGTACAACGACGTGACGTGTGCGGCGCCGCCGGCCGTGCCCGCGCCGAGGTCATCACGCAGGTCGGGTGAGGGTCTGGCAGCGCCGAGACGGCGTGACGCCGGCCACTGCGCGAAGCGGCGGACCGCGGCGTGACGCCGGCCACTGCGAAGCGGTGGATCGCGGCGTGGCGTCAGAGCGTCAGATGGTCGCGCACGGCGTCGGCGATCACGTCGACGGCGTGCTGAGCGTCGTCCTGGGTCTGCGCCTCGGCCATGACCCGCACCAGCGGCTCGGTCCCCGACGGGCGGAGCAGGACGCGCCCGCCCGCACCGAGGCGCCGCTCCTCCGCCCGCACGGCATCCCACACCGCTGCCGTCCCGGCGAGGCGCTCCTTGGCCACCCCCCCGACGTTCACCAGCACCTGGGGCAGCCGCGACATCACGTGCGCGAGCTCCTTGAGCGGGACCCCGCTCGACCGCACCACCGACAGCAGCCGCACGGCGGAGAGCACCCCGTCGCCGGTGGTCGCATGGTCGAGGTCGATCAGGTGTCCGGACTGCTCGCCACCGAGGTTCAGGCCCCGCGCACGCATGGCCTCGAGCACGTAGCGGTCGCCGACCTTGGTCTCCACCACCTCGATGTGGAGATCCTCCATGGCCTGCTTGAAACCGAGGTTGGTCATCACGGTGGTGACCACGGCGCCCTGGGCGAGCGTTCCCTGGTGGTGCATGTCGCGGGCCAGGATCGCCAGGATCACGTCGCCATCGACCTCGAGACCGTCGTGGGTCGCGGCGATGAGGCGGTCGGCATCGCCGTCGTGGCTGATCCCGACGTCCGCACCGTGCTCGAGCACCGCTGCCCGGATCACCTCCGGGTAGGTCGAACCGGCCCGTTCGTTGATGTTGGCGCCGTCCGGGCTGCAGTGCACGGTCAGCACCTCCGCACCGAGATGCCGGTACACCTGCGGCGCGACGTTGGACGCCGCCCCGTTGGCCCCGTCCACGACGATCCGCAGTCCGGACAGGTCGACCTCCGCGGTACTGGCGAGGTGCTCGACGTAGCGGGCGATCGCGGACGGGTCGCTCAGCCGGCGTCCGATATCGGTCCCGGTGGGGCGGCGGGCGCTCTGGTCCGCGACGATGGCCTCGAGGGCCGTCTCCTCGTCGTCGGTGAGCTTGAAACCCTCGGCGCCGAAGAACTTGATGCCGTTGTCCCCGACCGGGTTGTGCGACGCGGAGATCATCGCCCCGGCCGCTGCCGTCGAGTGGGCCGTCAGGTGGGCCACCCCGGGGGTCGGGAGCACACCGACGGACAGGGCGTCGCCACCGGCCGAGGTGACCCCCGCCACCAGCGCCGCCTCGAGCATCTCGCCGGACCACCGGGGATCCCGACCGATCACGATCGTGGGGCGGCGCTGACCGCCGGTGTGCAGCAGGGTGACGAGTGCCCGTCCCAGCGACAACGCCAGCTCCGGGGTCAGCTCCTCGTTGGCCTGCCCGCGGGTGCCGTCGGTCCCGAAGATCGCCCCCACCGTTGCCGCTCCCTTCCGCCCGCCTGGGCGTGCCTGTCTGGCCGATCGGGCGTGCCTGCCTGGCCGATCGGGCGTGCCCGCCTGCTCGCCCGGGGTGGACCAGCCGCCCTCTCCGGTTGATGCTAGGGGTTCTCCCGCCGGCCTCCCCGGTCCTGCGACCGCGCGGCTGGCCGCGGCGAGCCAGCCGATCCGCGTACACAGCTGACGCCGCCCGCGTGGGACGGCGTCAGTGCAGCTGCGGCACGGGCGCTGGTCAGCGCTTGGAGAACTGGGGCGCGCGACGGGCCTTCTTCAGGCCGTACTTCTTGCGCTCGACCTTGCGGGCGTCCCGGGTCAGGAGTCCGGCGCTCTTGAGCGCAGGACGCGTGTCCGGGTCGTCACCGACGAGCGCCCGAGCGAGGGCCAGACGCAGCGCACCGGCCTGGCCGGTGTCGCCGCCGCCGTGGAGACGCGCGTCGACGTCCCACTGCCCCTCCTGCTCGAGGACCTTGAAGGCCTCGGTCGCGTGGGCACGCAGCTTCTCGGTGGTGAAGTACTCCTCGAGCGGCCTGCCGTTCAGCCGGTACTGGCCCGACCCACGGCTGATCCGCGCCCGCGCGACGGCGGACTTGCGGCGTCCGGTGTACATCGTGCTCATGGTCACAGACCTCAGACGTGGTCGGGCAGCGGCTTGGGCTGCTGGGCGGCGTGCGGGTGCTCGGGGCCGGCGTAGACCTTGAGCTTCTTGGCCATCTGACGACCCAGTCGGTTCTTGGGCAGCATGCCGTTGACCGCGGTCTCGACGACCTGGGTCGGACGCCGGTCGAGCATCGTGGCGAACGGGACACCTCGGAGCCCACCCGGGTAGCCCGAGTGATGGTGGTAGCGCTTCTGCTCGGCCTTGGCGCCCGTCAGCACGATCTTCTCCGCGTTGACGATGATGACGTGATCGCCCATGTCCATGTGCGGTGTGAAGGTCGGCTTGTGCTTGCCGCGCAGGACGCTGGCGACGCGGGTGGCGAGACGCCCGAGGGTCTCACCCTCGGCATCGATCACGTACCACTCACGCGTGATGTCGCCCGCCTTGGGGCTGTAGGTGCGCATGGTTCGCTTCCTCGGTGGCCTGGTCGTGGAGGTGGCCGCATCCCCGGACGGTCGGCCGACGTCGTGCCCCGTACCGGCTGGCACCGAGACGACGAGGTGGTGGTCGACCGTCGGCCGGGATGGCGCCGCGACGGGGCGGACGGGGCACACGTGGCCGGACACGGAACGCGCGGCCCCTGTGGGACCGCGTTGGATGAGCGTACCCGGCATCTCGCCCGGGGGTCAACCGGCGCGGACGGCCACGGGGGGCGAGGCCGGCCAGGCGCGCCCGTACCGGACCTGCTCGAGGGTGAGCCCGTGCGGCGGGGCGACCCGCGCCGCCATCTGTCGGTCCTCCGCCGCCAGCACCTCGGCGATCCAGCCCGGGTGCCGCCGTCGCCGTCCGACCTCGACCAGGCAGCCGACGATCGAGCGCACCTGCTGGTGGCAGAAGGCCGGAGCGTCGAGGACCACATCGATGCGCCCGGGTGCGGGACGTGCCAACGTCAGACGGTGAAGACGCCGCACCGTGGTGCGGCCGGGTGCCCGCCGACAGAACGACGCGAACTCGTGCTCACCGATGAGATGGCGTGCGCCGGCACGCATCGCGGTGAGCTCCAGTGCCTCACCGAGGTGCCAGCGATCGTGGCGGTGGATCGGATCGGCCATGGGCGCGTCCACCAGCCGGTACCGGTACCGCCGTCCCGTCGCGGAGAAACGCGCGTCGAAGCGGTGCGGTACCCGCCGCACCTGCCAGATCGTGATGGCGCGGCCGACCTGCTGGTCGAGCCGGGCGCGGAGCTCTGACAGGTCGGCCGATGCCCGTGCCGCCCGCGGCACCGTCGGATCGACCTCGAGGTGGACGACCTGGGCGACCGCGTGCACGCCACGGTCGGTACGTCCGGCACCGGTGAGCTGGACCGGCTGGCCGAACAGCCGGGTAGCGGCTGCCTCGACCTCACCCTGGACGGTGACCTGATCGCGCTGCCGCGCGAACCCGGCGAACGGCGACCCGTCGTAGGCGAGGTCGATCCGGTAGCGGGTCCGCGGGGCCGCGGTGTCGGGTGCAGTCACGTGGGGGGCGACGCCGGCCGCTCAGGCCTTGGCGTCGTCCTCGTCGTCGTCGGCGTCCTCGACGTCCTCGGAGGGGGTGGCAGCGGCATCGGCACCTGCGTCCTCCGCAGCGGCCTCGTCCTCCTCCACCTCGACGTCCTCGGAGGGTGCCGGACCGCTGGTGGCAGCCGCGATCGCCGCCGCGACCTGCTCGTCGTCCTCGACGTCGAAGACCTCCTCGTCGGCGTCCTCCTCGTCGGCGTCGAGCACCGCGGTCCCCGCGCCGGCAGGGGCCGCCTCCTCGCCGACGTTCTTACGACGCCTGCCGAACAGGCCCCGGGAGCGACCGGCCTTGGACTCCTCGATGGTCTCGCCACCGGCGGTGTCACCCTGCTCGACGAGCTCGATCAGCGCCATCGACGCGTTGTCGCCCTTGCGGGGCTCCAGCTTCAGGATGCGTGTGTAGCCGCCGTCGCGGTCCGCGAAGCGTGGGGCGACGTCCTCGAACAGGTAGGCGACGACGTCGCGGTCGTGCAGGTCGGCCAGCACGAGGCGACGGCTGTGCAGGTCACCACGCTTGGCCTTGGTGATCAGCTTCTCTGCGTAGGGGCGGAGCGCCTTCGCCTTGGCCTCGGTGGTCCGGATGCGGCCGTGTCGGAACAGGTCTCGGGCCTGGTTGGCCAGCAGCTGCTTCTGGTGCGCAGCGCCGCCACCGAGACGCGGGCCTCGCTTGGGGGTCGGCATGTCGGTCTCTCCTTCGCGCGGAGCGCGGGTGGGTGGTGCGGGGCGCGGCCCCGCTCGCCGGCGACCGGTGCGGGTCCTGCGCACCGGTCACGGCGGTGGGGTCACTCCTTGAGTGCGACACCCAGCTCGGCCAGCTTCTCCGTGACCTCGTCCACGGACTTGGATCCGAAGTTGCGGATCTCGAGCAGATCCTGCTCGGTCTTGTCCATGAGTTCGCCGACGGTGGCGACGCCCTCACGCTTCAAGCAGTTGTAGGAGCGCACCGACAGGTCCAGGTCCTCGATCGTCGTGCCCTTGACCGGGTCCACCCCGATGCTGCTGACCGCTTCCTCGGGGGAGACGACGATGCCACCGGGGCCCGAAGCCTCGAAGGCCGCGAACTGCTCGAACAGCCCCTTGAGCGTCTCGCCCGACGAGGACAGCGCCTGCCCCGGCGTGAGCGATCCGTCGGTCTGGACGTCGAGGATCAACTCGTCGTAGTTGGTCATCTGCTCGACGCGCGTCGGCTCGACGCGGTAGGCGACCCGCTGGATCGGCGTGAACACGGAGTCGATCGCGATCACCCCGATCGGGTCCGAGGAACGCTTGTTGGCGTCGGAGGTCACGTACCCGCGGCCCCGCTCGACGGTCAGGTACATCTCGAGGTGACCGTCGGCGTTCAGGGTGGCGATGTGGAGGTCCTCGTTGACGACCTCGACCTGCGAGGGCGCGAAGATGTTCTCCGCCGTC
>JAWOCZ010000120.1:0-6201 GCA_046483565.1 Nitriliruptoraceae bacterium | reverse complement strand
CCCGGCCCAGCAGGCCACACGCGTCGCCCCGATGCCACTGGCCCAGGAGACCCAGGGACTGATCACGGCCGACCATCCACCTCGGGTCAGGTCGACCAGCGAGCGTGGACCGTGCCCCTGCCCCACGCTCCTCATCTCACCCATAAGATACATTACGTCAACCTGGTCTCGCAGACCTGCTCCCCTCGGGGCACACCCCAATCTCATTGGAGTACACCTCTATCTCGCGCCGTTGGGCGATCAACGCCGGTGCGCCAGAGCAGCCTCTCGGTGGACCCACGCCGAGGATCCACGCGGAGGATCCATGAGCAGGACGGGCACGAACGGAGGCGCTCGACCAGAGCGGACGCGACGAGGCGGTCCGTCTCTGGACCGCTGGCTCCGCACCCGTGGCGTCGAAGCGACGGCTGCCAGGGCACAACAGGCAGTCTCCAACGCTTCCGATCCCGGGGCGCTCGACCGTGAAGAACCGGAAGCACTCGACCGTGACGAACCGGGAGCACTCGACCGTGACGAACCGGGAGCGCTCGACCGTGACGACGACCCGATGGCGGAGGGCCGTGGTGGTGACCGGAAGATGCTGGCACCATCCCTGCCGCCCCTCGGTCCCACCTTCACCGTCACCACCCGACCAGGTCCACTGGCCGACATGGCGAGTGGGCGATCCCCGGGTTCCCCGTCCGACGGGTTAGCAGCGGCCTGCGGGTCGTGCGGTGCCACCTCGGCGTCGGGGTCGCGCTCGTACCGCACCCCGTCGCCATCGAACAGCATCACGTACGGACCGTGGTCATACGCGCGGTGGTGCCGACGGCAGAGCAAGGCGGCGTTCGCCGGGCTGAGGTGACCGTCGGCGGCGTACGGCGACTCGCCATGGGCGACATCGCACCACGCCGCAGGCGCATCGCAGCCGGACCACGTGCAGCCGCCGTCACGGGCGACGAGGACCCGCCACAGCCCGGCCGGCACGGTCCGGACCTTCTTGCTCACCGAGACGTCGACCTCCTGGTCGCTCAGTCCGACCCGGCTGACCGAGCAGTCACTGAGCAGGCAACGGACCGCTGCGAGACTGGCGGGCCCGGTGAACCCGAGCTCGACCACGCCCGAACCGTCGCGCAGGGTCTCCTGATCCGTCACGATGAGCAGCTGCGGGCGCTCACCGTGCCGTGTCGAGGCTTCGCCGGCACGCAACGCCGCCGCACACAGCTGCTCGAAGGCATCGGCGCCGCGCTGATCGGGTGTGCGGACCTCGCCTCGAGCATCCGGACGCCGGAAGGCATGCCAGGCCGCCATGGCGATCTCTGCCTGGGCGCCGTAGAGACGACCTGAGGGGATCACCGCCCCGTCGGAGGTCTGGGAGAGGCGAAAGGCTCGGCGTCGGTGGTCACGACGCTCACGCCGCTCCCCCTGGGCGGGATCGAGCTCGAGCAGCCGGCGACGGCCGAACCGACCCAGCGCCACAGCATCCATCCGACCGGCGGCCTCCACGAGCTCCGCCTCGAGGTGGTCTCGGACGGCGGCGTCCACATCCTCGAGCAGACGAGCGATCGTGGCCGACTGCTCCGGGTTGAGGCGCCCGTCCCGGGTCGCCTGGCCCACCGAGGGCGAGGTGCGCGCCTGCTGGCCAGCCGTGACCGTACGCTTGGCCTCGCTGTCGGTCAGTTGCAGCTCGGAGCGCAGGAAGCGGGCGGCATCACGGCGGGCGCGCTCCCCGGCGTTGCCGTTGGCCTGGTTCCCCTGACGGCTTCTGGCGTGCTCGGCCAGCACCCCGGCCAGGCGGGACCGGTAGCCGTGGACACGGTCCAGCTGCGGTTGCAGCCGCCGAAGGGTCTCCTCCAATTGTGTTTGCGAGAGATCGTCGACATCGAGGTCGAGCACCACGGTGATCGCAGCTTCGAGACGACCGAGAGCCGCCAGCACGGCTTCGGGTAGCGGGCCGGTGGCGCCATCTGACGGGGGTGGCAACGACGTCGAGGACGTGCTCGCCGCCTCGCCGGTACCGCTCCCCCAATCCGCCTCCGTCATGTCACCTCCTTCCCTTCTGTACCTCGAACAGTACCGAACGTGCGTTCGGTTCACAAGGGCGGAGATGGGAGCCTGTGGATACTCGCGCCGCGGGTCGCGGAGCATGGCCACCGGCGGCGGCGACTCCGGCCGTCATGGCGGCGCCGAGGATCACGGGAACCACCGCGCGGTCTGGGCGTCTAACCGGCCAGGACGAGCCCGAGGTCGACACCATGACAGCTCAGCGCCAGACGGTCCCTCTGCAGCCTCGCCATGCGCCTTCGCGCAGGAACATCTCCCGCAAGGCCATGGCTGCCGCACTGGCCCTCGCGCTCCTCGCCGGCGCCTGCACGTCGCTCGACGACCCGCAGAGCGCGGACGGCGAGCAGGGCGAGCCCGGTGGGTCAGCTCCCGACGGGATCGGTGCCACCTCGGCGTCCGATCGGGAGGGCACCGCCGACACCCTGCCGGACGATCTGGTGCTGGCCGGCGCACTGACGGCGTTCGACTCCTGCGACGGGTTCCTGCGTCACGTTCAGGAGCGGGCGCTGGAGCTGGTGACCCCCTACGGCCTCGATGGCGGCTGGTGGGGCCCGGGCCCGGGTGGTCCGGAGATCGCCCTCGCGGAGGATGGCGCGATGGCGGAGAGTGACGACGCCGGCGCCGCGCCGGCGGACGCTGCCGGCCCCCCGATCCGCGGTGAGGACTTCTCGGGCACCAACGTCCAGGAGGCCGGTGTCGACGAGCCCGACCTGCTCAAGACCGACGGTCGCACGATGTACGTGGTCAACCGTGGGCGGCTCGAGGTCCTCGATGTCACCGGCGATCAACCGCGCTCGCTGACCTCGCTCCCCCTCGACGTCGGGTGGGACGCACAGCTGCTGTTGCACGGCGACCGCCTGCTGGTCACCTCGACGTCGGGCATCGTCGTTCCCTTCGCTGCGGAGACGACGACCGATGACGGACGCGAAGCACCAGCAGACGACGCGGCGACGACCGAAGAACACGGCATCGCCGCCAGCGACATGGCCTACCCCGCCGGCAGCGGCAGCACCCTGCTGACCTCGATCGACGTGAGCGACCCGACGCGGCCGGTCGTCGACGAGCGCCTCACCCTCGACGGTTGGATCGTCAACTCGCGGCTGGTGGACGGGGTCGTGCGGCTCGTCGTGCGCACCGAGGCCGGCATCAACCTCCCCTGGGAGTACCCCCGCGCCGCTGGGCTGCGCGCCGAACGCCTCGCGCTGGAAGCCAACCGCGAGCTGATCAGGAACTCCACGGCCGAGGACTGGCTCCCCTACTACGTCCACGAGTCGGCCGATGGCGGCGAACAGGCGGACACCCTGCTCGCCTGCAACCGGATCGCCCACCCGGAGGACTTCGCCGGGCTCGGCGTGCTCTCGGTGCTGACGTTCGACCTGGCGGCGGGGTCGCTCGTCCCGGGCAAGGCTGCCACGGGGCTGCTGGCCGCCGGTGACACGGTCTACGCCTCCCCCGAGACGCTCTACGTCGCGACCACCCGCTGGCAGGACTGGACCGCGCTGACCGACCAGCAGCGTGATCGCCGCCAGCAGGAGGTCGCGACCGAGGTACACGCCTTCGACATCGCCGACCCCCGCACCGCCGGCTACCTCGGTACCGGGGAGGTCCCGGGCACGCTGCTGAGCCAGTGGGCGATGTCCGAGCACGACGGCCACCTGCGGGTCGCCTCGACGGTGGGCTCGCCGTGGGACGACAGCCGGCGTCCGTCGGAGAGCGTCGTCACGGTGCTCCGTGTCCGAGACGGCGAGCGCACCGACGACCCCACCGACGACCCCACCGACGACCCCAACGACGACCCCAACGACGACCCCAACGGCGAGGCATCACGCGACCGCACCGGCGAGCTCACCCAGGTCGGCCAGGTCTCCGGGCTCGGGCTGACCGAGCGCATCTACGCCGTGCGGTTCATGGGAGAGGTGGGCTACGTGGTCACCTTCCGCGAGACCGATCCGCTCTACACCCTCGACCTGCGCGATCCGACCACCCCGAAGGTGACCGGCGAGCTGAAGATCATGGGCTACTCGGCCTACCTGCACCCGATGGGCGACGACCTGCTGCTCGGTGTCGGCCAGGACGCCGACGAACGGGGACGCACCCGCGGCCTGCAGCTGTCGCTGTTCGACGTGAGCGATCCGGCCGAGCCGGCACTGCGGAGTCAGACCGCCCTGGCCGATGGTTCGAGCGACGTCGAGTACGACCACCGGGCCTTCCTGCACTGGCCGGCGACCGGGCTGACGGCCGTCCCGTTCCAGCGCTGGGTCGACTGGGGAGACCCGGCCATCCAGCGCGACCCCGAACCAGCCAGCGGCGTGTGGGTGTTCACCGCGACGCGTGCTGACGGCATCCAGACCGAGGGCACCATCTCGCACCTCGATCCCTACCTGCGCGACCTCGGCATCGAGGACCTCACCGATGACGGCCAGGACACCGACGCCGCGGACGGCACGCAGGAGCCCATCTCACCGGAACGCGAGGACCTCCTGTGGCGCTCGTCCTACGAGATGCGGATCATGCGCTCGGTGGTCATCGGCGACCGGCTGGTGACGGTCTCCGAGGTCGGTGTCGCCGTCCACGACCGCGACTCACTGGACGAGCGGGGCTGGCTGACCTTCGGCTAGTTCCGCCTAGCAGCCGGCCGCCCCGTCCCCTACGATGTGTACAGGATGACGTACAGGAGCCAGCATGCCGGAGACGATCAGCGAAGCCCGCACGCGGCTACCGGCTCACGTGCGGAGGTTCCGTGAGCAGGGACTGGATGCCGAACCCGTCATCCTCGGCGACCGCCGTCATCCCGACGCGGCGCTGCTGCCCTACGAGACCTTCAAGCTGCTGCTCGATGTCGCCGAGGACGTCGCGATCGCGCAGCGCATCCGGGAGCGAGACGCAACGGACAACGGCCAGCGGACGACGCTCGCGGAAGCCGCCGCTGAGTTCGGTATCGACCTCGAAGCCCTGTGACCCCGCCGTTCACGCGGGTCACCTTCCGCGACGACGCGATGGACGATCTGCGGCGGCTCGCCGGGCACTCCCAGGCCCTCCTGGTCGAGGCCTTCCGGCTCCTCAAGGCGCTCGATGCCGGCGCACTCGTGCCTCTACCACTACACGACGACGCCAAGACCGGTGATCTGACCGACTGTGGCAAGATCGTCGTCGCGGTGGAGGGTGAGGCCGAGCATCGGATCGTGGTGCGCGATGTCGGCGACGGCGGCTTCGAGGTCAGCGAGGTCATCGCCGTCGAAGACCGCACGGCCGACCTCCCCTACCTGCTGGCCGGCCTGCGCCTGGGCCGCCTCGAGGATCCGATCCGCAGGTCCGATGCCCAGCGACGCGTCGCCCGCATCAGGCAGTTGCGCGGCCGTTGACCGGCAACGGAGCCCACTGGCGACACCGCCGCGCGCCGCGATAACCACCTGCCGTACTGGGGCGATGGGGCGATCCGGTAGGACGCGTTCGACATCGAGGTGGCACGAGCCGCCGTCAGCTGGGGTCGCGCCCGCCGGCCGCCGCGACCCTCAGCGGCTCGACGACGGCTGCGATCTCCTCCCCCAGCGCCAACCGCGACACCGAGGTGACGAACGCCGAGCGGTTCAGGCCACACGCCACCGCCTGGTCGTCGAGCTCGTCCCGCTCGTCGGGCGTGAGGTAGAGCGCGGTGAACGCGGCGTCGTCGACGCGGGGACGCTTGCGCAGCTCGACCTCACCGAGCGCGGCGTGCAGCTCCGGCCCGTACTCGGCGGCAGCGGCCAGCACCCAGTCCCCCGCCGACCACTCCAGCGCTGCGGCGGCCGCGAGCAGCTGCTCCTTCACCTGCCGAGGGACGGTCAGACCGACGTGACGGCGGTCGGAGGCGCCGCGGTCACCCCGGCGCGATCGTGTGGTCGCCACGCTCCCCTCCCCCGCTGGCGATCCTCGCTGGACTACGCGCCCGTAGCTTCGCCCCCGTCAGGCATCGGCCCGGGTTCGGTGCTCGCGCGGTGGGGCCGGGGTCAGCACCGTCCCCGGTTCGACCTCCGCCGGCGCCGCAGCCGAGTGCTCGGCGAAGAGTTCCTCGTCGGTCTGCACACGGACCCGGCCCTCCGGCGTCGCGACCCGACGCTGGGCACCGGGCTGCGTCTCAGCGTCGTGGAAGACCTCTTGGAAGGCCCGCTCCGCCTCGGC
>JAWOCZ010000094.1:0-9787 GCA_046483565.1 Nitriliruptoraceae bacterium | reverse complement strand
GCATCCGCGGGGACCATCATCCCCTGGCCGTCGTAGAAGGTCGTCTCCGCGAACGCGGCGCCCTCGCCGTCGTCACGTGTCGCCGTCCAGGTCGTGTTGCGCACGAGCACGTCGATCTCGCCCGACTGCAGTGCGGTGAAGCGTGCCTCCGCCGTCAGCGGGACGTAGTCGACCGCCTCGGCATCACCGAGCACCGCTGCCGCGATCGCGCGGCAGAAGTCGACGTCGAAGCCTTCGAAGGTGCCGTCCGCCGTCGTGACCCCGAAGCCGGGGACGGCATCGTTGACACCGCAGACGACGCTGCCCCGAGCACGGACCTGGTCGAGCACTCCCTCACCGCTGTCGGCCGGTGCGGCCGCGCCGTCCTCGCCGTCCTCGCCGTCCGCGCCGTCCTCGCTGTCGTCGCCGTTCTCCTCCACGAGGTCGGCGGGGTCCTCCGGATCCTCTCCATCCGACGTGCACGCCGCCAACCCGAGGGCCAGCACGGTGGCCACCACCATGTACGAGCGTCTGCCTCTCACTGATCGCACCTCCCGGACGGTGAACGATCCAACTCCCGATCGTGACACCCGTCCATCACGACACACGGACGGCCGCTTGCACCCCCACGGCCTGCTCCGGCCTCCTACCGGAATAGGAGGCATCCTAACCGCGGGATCGCAGCGGTGTCACGGTTCTCTTCCGAGCCCCCTGCACGTCCGTGGCCGACTCCCGGTCCGGGCTCGTACCCGGTCGGTCCGCCGGGCCGATCAGCCGTCTTGCACGCGCGTCATGCAGGTGGCAGGGTCGAGCGCGTCCACCGATCCCGTCCCACGTCACAGGAGTCCGAGGCACCGATGAGTGAGGGATCGTCTCGATCCTGGCTCGGGCGAGCGGGTGTGCTGGCGTGGGCGGTGCTCGGTATCGCCGGCGTCCTGGTGCTCGTCGGCTTCGTGACGACGCGGCTGAGCCTGATCGCGATCCCGCTGGTCCTGGCGCTGTTCCCGGCCACGTTGCTCGCTCCCGTTGCCGCCAAGCTGAAGGCGTGGGGGACCCCGGACAGCTTGGCGGCCCTCGCGTCGATGCTGCTCGCGTTGCTCGTCGTGGGCGGCATCATCGGCGCGATGGTTCCCCTGGTCGCTGCCGACTTCCCCGAGCTCGTCGAGTCGGCGAGCAGCGGGATCGAGGAGATCGAGGCCCTACTGGAGGGTGATCCGTTCGGTGTGGGCATCGACGGACCGAACGATCTGTTCGAGGCGGCACGCGATGTACTCGGTGAGGTCGGCGAGTACGTCGATCAGGCGGTCTCCGCGGGCACCGCGGTCCTCAGGATGTTGGCCGGGCTGCTGCTGCTGACCGTCATCCTGTTCTTCTACCTCAAGGATGGTCGCAGCCTGGTGGACGGCTTGCTGCGGGCGGTACCGGCGCGTCATCGACCGCGCTGGAACGCGTCGGCCGACGTGGCGTGGGAGACGCTCGGGCTGTACTTCCGCGGTCAGCTGCTGGTGGCGTTCGCCGACGCGACGTTCATCGGGATCGGCCTGCTGATCCTGGGTATCCCGCTGGCCCTGCCGCTCGCGGTGCTGATCTTCTTCGGGGCGCTGTTCCCCCTCATCGGAGCGATCCTCACCGGCGTGCTCGCCGTGCTCGTCGCTCTGGCGGACGGTGGCCTGGTGGCCGGGCTCCTGGTGCTCGGGCTCATCGTGGCCGTCCAGCAACTCGAGGGCAACGTCCTCCAGCCCTACATCCAGAGCCGTGCGATCCAGCTGCACCCGCTGGTCGTCCTGCTCTCGGTCACCGCCGGCAGCCTGCTCCTCGGCGTGCTCGGCGCCTTCGTGGCGGTGCCGGCGGTCGCTGTGGTCGCGCGGATCATCGGGACGGCAACGGCGCCGCGCGGATCGGAGGCGCCCGACCGGTCGCCGGCCGAGCATGACGATGAGGAGCCACACCACCCGGCTCCGAGCGACCAGGGCAACGAGGGGGAGGGTCCAGAGCCGCCGGCTTGACCGCGGCAACGATCCACGTCCGGAGGAGCGGAGGTCCGATGGTCGCGATCGGTGCGGTGCTCGTGGTGGTGTCGCTGTCGGTGCTGGCCACCCGTGTCGGATCGCTCGCACTCGAAGCAACGGGCCTGTCCTCCGATGCGGCTCGCTTCCAGGCGCAGTCGATGTTCACGGGGGTCGGTTTCACGACCTCGGAGGCGGAGTCGATCACCGGGGACCCGGCACGTCGGCGGGTGGCGTCGTGGCTGATGCTGCTGGGCAACGTGGGCATCGTCTCGATCATCGCCTCGCTCGTGCTCGGGTTCAGCGCGGCCGATCCCGGCCAGGCGGCGCAACGCATCGGCGTCCTCGTGCTCGGTCTGCTGCTCCTGCTCGTGCTGATCAGGTCCGACCGGGTCGCTCGGCTGCTGCGCAGGCGACTGGAGCGGCGTCTGGCGAGGTGGACCGCCGCTGACATCCGCGACTACACCCGGTTGCTGGGCATCACCGACGACTACGCGGTCCAGGAGTCGGTGGTCGAACCCGGGGGTTGGCTGGCGGGACACCAGCTGCGGGAGCTGGACCTGCCCAGCGAGGGGGTCCTCGTCCTCGGGGTGCGTCGCAGTGACGGCACCTACCTCGGGGCGCCGCGCGCCAGCACGAGGCTGGCAGCCGGCGACGTCGTCCTGCTCTACGGCCACGAGGATCAGCTGGCGGATGTCGGTAGCCGCCCAGCCGGCGACGAGGGCGAGCAGCGAAGGAGCTGGTCTGTGCGCGAGCACGAGCAACGACGGATGCGTGAAGAGGACGCGGACTGAGACGCGTCGATCACCCTGACCTCGCCGGGACAGCACCCGCGCGACGTGCCGCAGGCCGAACCGGCTCCACCTGTGCAGCGGTCACCCGGTGCGGGCCGCCGGCGGGTACCGACGGCCCCGGACCTCAGACGCGGTCCTTCAGGAGCTGCTTGGCATGCGCTGCCCGGTCCGCGTTCTGCGTCGCCACGTCACGGAAGAACGCGGCGAGGTCCTCGTCGATGACCGGCTCAGTGATCCGCGGATCCATCTTGCGGCGGGTGCGGTCGCCAACTCAGCAACGCGCCGGCGAGGCTGCCGTTGCGCTCCGTGATCCTCTGTCGTTCCTCGCGGGCCATCCGGCGACCCGAGAAGCCCTTGAGCAACGACACGTTCCGTTTCACCTCGCGCTCGGCTGCGACGATGCAGTCGAACGAGCAACAGCTCTCGGCGGTCTCCACGGGCGCGGCGCAGATCAGGCAATGGAGCGTTGGCGACGCGTCCTCACGCTGTGTCAGGGGTCCTTGGATACTCACGAGGCGGGCTCCGCTTGTGCAAGAGATTCGAACCGTCGTGGTGCCCGCTTCTTGAACGCCCGACCTCCCTCACTCTAGACGAAGTCGGCCGGGCTGGCGACCCCGGTCTCGTTGCTGTCACGTTCCGAACGGGTAGGTCTCCAGTTCGTCCTCCGGCTCGGGCTGCTCCCGGAGCAGTGGACGCAGCGCCTGGGTCCGGTCGAAGAACCAGAACGCGTCGTAGCGGCGACCGAGCGCGGTCGGGACGTAGTTGCCCGCGCGTTCGAGCCCGGCCCGGTAGACGACCCCGATCGCCCGGTGCCCGAGCCAGGCGTCGAGCCAGCCGGTCCGGCGTTCCGGGAAGACGAACAGGCGCTGATCCATCCCGGCCTCGTGCAGCAGGTGCTCGTGGCTGCCGTCGCGTGCCGGGGGCACGACCATCTCCTCGAAGGGTTCCCCCCACGCCGTCGCTGCGATCACGCTGCCCTCGTGGCTCCCGGCGCCGATCAGCACCACCCCTTCGTCGAGGTGGCGTTCGCGGACCAGCTGTCCCACGTTGACCAGGCCGCTGGTGGCCATGTCGGTGGCCCGGGCATCTCCGACGTGGGTGTTGTGTTCCCAGACGATCGCCTTGCTGCTGGCTCCGTAGTGCCCGATCAGGCGGTCGAGCGTGTCGGTCATGTGGACGTCGCGCACGTTCCAGGAACTCCCGCCACCGCGGACCATCGTTCGGTAGTAGTGCTCCGCACCGGCGGCGACCGCCGCGTTCTGCTCGATGTCCAGGCGGACCTCGGGCCCCCCGTCGGGCGGGACGCCGTCGTGCAGCAGCTGCTGGAGCAGGTCGACGACCTCGTCCTCGCAGGAGGCGGGGACGACCCGTGTCGCGAGTGCGTACTGCTGCGGGTCCTCGTCGTAGGGCTCCAGGCAGCTCCATGCCCGTCGCGCGGTGGCGGCTGCCTCGCCATCGTGACGCTCCAGGTGGTCCATGATGGCTCGCAGCGATTGCCACAACGAGTACACGTCGAGTCCGTGGAACCCGACGTGCTCATCCGGTCCACGGTCCGCGTTCCACTCCCGCAGCCAGATCAGGAAGGCCGCCACCTCCCGGTTCGCCCACATCCAGGTCGGCCGCCAGCCGCTTCGTCAACTCGGAGCGCCAGGTCCCGGATCTCGTCGGTCAGTCCCGGTCGATGCTCGACCGCAGCGCCCCGGGCCGTGGTCATCGCAGGTGCCGATCGAAGTGGTCCCCTGCGAGTTCCGCCACACGCTCCAGCGCACCCGGCTCCTCGAACAGGTGTGTGGCACGGGGCACGATCACCAGCTCGACGTCAGCGACGATCGCTGCCTCGGCCTGTCTGTTCAGCTCGATCACGGTGTGGTCCGCTCCGCCGACGATCAGCAGCGTGGGCGCCCGTACCTCGGCGAGCGCGGCACCGGCCAGGTCGGGACGTCCGCCGCGGGACACGACCGCTGCGACGGTCTCCGGGCGCTGTGCGGCGGCGACGAGTGCGGCGGCGGCACCGGTACTCGCGCCGAACAGACCGATGGGAAGCTGCCGCGTCTGCTCGTGCTCGCGGAGCCAGTCGACGGCCGCGGCGACCCTGGTCGCGAGCAGTTCGATGTCGAAGCGCAGTTCGCGGGTCCGCAGGTCGATCTGCTCCTCCTGCGGGGTGAGGAGATCCATCAGCAGGGTCCCGAGCTTGTCGTCGCGCAGCGTGGCGGCGACCTGCTGGTTGCGTGAGCTGTGCCGGCTCGAGCCGCTGCCATGCGCGAACGCGACCACCCCTCTGGCGTCCTCCGGCAGGGACAACTCGCCGACGATCGTGCCGGTGCCGACGTCGATCTCCACCTCGCCGAGTGCCGTTGTGCCGTCGCTCATCCTGCCGTCCTTCCCTCGGTCGATCGGGCTTCCTCGAGCAGCCGCAGTACCTGGGTGTCGCTGACCTGGTCGAAGACGTCGTACCAACCGCCGACCGACATCAACGACGGCGGCGTGTGCACGGCCACGACCTCATCGGCCTCCGAGCGCAGTGCCTCGACGGACTGCGGAGGTGCGACGGGCACCGCCAGGATCAACCGTTCCGGACCGTGGGACCGGACGGCTCGGCAAGCGGCTCGTGCCGTCACGCCGGTCGCGAGCCCGTCGTCGACGACGATGACCGTCCGGCCGGCCAGCTCGGGCAGCCCGCGGTCGCCGCGGTACTCGTGGACGCGGCGCTCGAGCTCGTCCCGCTCCCGTCGCTCGACCGCAGCGATCTGCTTCTCACCGAGGCCGGCCGCCTTCGCGCTGTCTCCATCCACGACGCGGATGCCACCCTCCGCGATGGCACCGATACCGAACTCCGGCTGTTGCGGAGCACCGAGCTTGCGGACCCCGATGACGTCCAGGGGCGCATGCAACGCCCGCGCGACCTCCCGTGCGACCGGCACGCCGCCGCGCGGTAGCGCGAGCACCACCACGTCCTTCCCGGCGTAGGCGTCCAGCAGCCCTGCAAGGCGCTTCCCGGCATCGATTCGATCAGTGAACCGCATGCGACCCGACCTCCCGGCTCGAGGGTGCGTGACTCCGCTTCCACCGTAGGGACGGGGTGGCACAGGGCCAGAGGCGATCGGGACGTTCGCTCACTGTCCCGGCAACTACTCCCCCTCACCGGTGCCACGGAGCGCTTCGAGCCGATCCAGGAGCTCCGCCGCCGCGACCATCGGTGGCTCCTCGCGCCAGGGGTCCTCGCGCTGGCCGAGGCGACGGAACAGGTTGCGCACGTGGTAGCTGCGGGGCTCGACCCCGCCCAGCTCGTCCCAGTCGATCGGGGTGGCGACCGGCGCCCCGGATCGCGCACGGACGGAGTAGGCGGCCACGCTCGTCTGCCCGTAGCTGTTGCGCAGCCAGTCGACGAACACCCGGCCGGTCCGTCCCTGCTTGCGTTGGCTGGTCGTGAGCCGGTCGGGATGGCGATCGCAGACCGCCTCCGCCAGCGAGCGCGCGAGCTGCGAGCTCACGTCCCAGCCCGCCGATCCGTCCAGGGGCAGGTGGATGTGGAAGCCGGCCGAGCCGCTCGTCTTGATCCGGCTCGGGGCCTCGAGGTCGTCCAGCAGGGTGCGGACATCGCGGGCTGCTCCACGGATGGCATCGATCTGCCCGTCGGCGGGCGGATCGAGATCCAGGATCAGCTCGACGGGATGCTCGAGGTCGTCGGCCCGTGAGAGCCACGGGTGGAACTCGATGGTGCCCTGATCCGCGAGGTAGACCAGCGTCGCCGGCTCGTCGACGACGACGTGGTCCAGGCTGCCGCCGTCACGCTTGGGGATGTCCTGCCGCCGGAGCCAGCCCGGGTAGTGCGAGCCGGCGTTCTTCTGGAAGAAGCCCTGGCCTTGGAGGCCGTCGGGGTAGCGCTTGACCGCCACGGGACGCTCGCGCAGGTGCGCGAGCATGGGCTCGGCGATGCGGACGTGGTAGTCGAGCAGCTCCCCCTTCGTGATCCCGGCGTCGGGGAAGAAGACCTTGTCGACGCTGGAGATGTCGACAGTGCGGGAGAAGTACCGCTGTTCGCCGGGCTCCATGAGCTCCTCCGATCAGGTGGGGGTCTCGCGCACGACCTCCTGCGGCTCCTTGTCCTCCCGCAGCCCCAGGTAGCGTGGGTGGCGCAGCCGGCCGTCGTGGGTCCACTCGGTGAAGCCGACCTCGGCGACCAGCTCCGGGGTCACGAAGTGCAGCCCCTTCTCCTCCGGCCCGTCGGCGAACGGGGAGGTGCGCCGTTCGCGCTGTTCGAGGAGCTCGCCGAGCTGCTCCAGCGTCTGCTGGTCGTAGCCGGTGCCGACCTTGCCGGCGTAGCGCAGCTCGCCGTTCTCGTGGTAGCCGATCAACAGGGCACCGAAGCGGTCACGTTCGCCCTGCGGGTCGGTGAAGCCGCCGATGACGAACTCCTGCCGGTTGACGCACTTGAACTTCAGCCAGTCGCGCGACCGGCCGTGGTGGTACGGGGCGTCGGCGCGCTTGGCGATCAGGCCTTCCCAGCCCTTCGCGCACGCCTCCTCGAGCCACGCCTCACCGTCCTCGTTGCGGTGGCTGACCCATCGCAACGGGTCGTCGAAGGCCACAGCGGCCCGCAGCACGGACTTGCGTGCCCGCAGCGGGAGGTCCCGCGTGGAGCGGCCATCGAGGTGGAGGACATCGAACACGTAGAGGAAGACCGCCACGTCGCTGGCCCGAGCCTCCTCGGGGTCTGAGACCTGCAACCGGGGCTGCAGCTTGGAGAAGCTCGTGCGCGAACCCTCGAACGCGACGACCTCGCCGTCGAGGACACCTGCGACCCGGCTCGCCCGACCGAGCGCGTCGTGGAGCTCGGGGTAGGTGTCGTTCAGCTCGGTGGCGTTGCGTGAGACCAAGCGGACCCCCTCGTCCGACCGGTAGGCGAGGACGCGCTCGCCGTCGAGCTTGCGTTCGTAGAGCCAGTCCGGGTCGGAGAAGTGGTCGTCGGTCAGCGTCGCCAGCATCGGGTCAAGCCAGTCGGGGAAGGGCTCCTCCCGGAGTCGCTCGCGGTCCTCGGCGCTCAGCCGCTCGAAGGGATCGCTCACGATCCGTCCTGCCCCTCGTCCTCGTCCGTCTCGGCAGCGACCTCCTCGACGGTCCGCTCCGAGAGCACCGAGCGCGGTTCGGTCGAGGTCGGGTTCCGCCGCGCGTCCGCTGCCTCGTCGTCGACCTTGACCAGCAGCCAGTTGTCGTCGTCACCGCCGAGCTTGGCGTGGGTCAGGACGTAGGCGCCCTGCAGCTTCTCCCCCTCGAGCCACACCTTGATGTGCCCGTGCTCTGCGGCGTCGCGGACGGTGCGTTCCTCGCCGTCGTCGTCGGTGGTGAGGTTGCGGTAGGGGCCGATGTCCCAGACGAGGACGGTGCCACCGCCGTACTCGTCTTCGGGGATGCGTCCCTCGAAGTCGGCGTAGTCGACGGGGTGGTCCTCGGTGCGGATCGCGAGCTGCTTGTCACGCGGATCGGTCGATGGTCCCTTCGGCACCGCCCAGGAGAGCAGCACGCCGTCCGCCTCCAGACGCACGTCGTAGTGCAGGGTCGACGCGTCGTGCTGCTGCACCACGAAGATCGGTCGCTCGCTCGCGGCCCGGACCTCTCCCGGCGGCTCGGGCGAGGCAGCGAAGTCGCGGAGCTTCCGGTAGCGCTCGAGCTCGTCGGTCATGGTCGTGGCCTGTCGTCGAGTTCTCCGGTGGAGATGGTTGCAGCGAAGGCCGCGCCAGCGCCCCGCACCACCGGCGAACGTCCGCAGCTCGCGCTGTGGGTGCAGCACTACGGTGGATCGAGGGGCGACGCGCCGGCGGAGGAGTGACCGATGGACGCTGCCGGGGCGACGACCGCGGTCATCGGCGGGCTCCTCCTCGTGGGCCTGCTCGCGGAGTGGAGCGCGGCGAGGCTGCCGATCCCGCGGGTCTCGGTCCTGATCCTGCTCGGTGTCGCCGTCGGTCCGATCGGCCTCGATCTGCTACCGGCCGCCCGGGAGCAGTGGTTCCCGATCGTGTCCGCGGTGGCGCTGGTGATGGTGGGCTTCCTGATCGGCGGGGAGTTCACCGCCGAACGGCTCCGGGAGCTCGGCCCCCGGTCCGCGGTGATCTCTCTGATCGAGTCACTGGGCACGGCGACGGTCGTCGGCGCCGGGCTCCTGGCGGTCGGTGTCGAGGTGCAACTGGCGTTCCCCCTTGCCGGGGTGGCGGCCGCGACCGCACCCGCCGCCGTTTCGGCCGTGGTCCAGGAGTCGGACCGGGAGGGCCCGTTCAGCCGGCTGCTCCTGGCGATCGTCGCCCTCGATGACGCCGTTGGTCTGGTCGTGTTCAGCCTGATGCTCGCCGTGGTCGGACTGCTCGCTGGCGGGGACGGCAGCGGGGGCGCCGCGGTGACGGGGGCGCTGCGTGAGCTCGGCGGTGGGGTCGCGCTCGGGGTCGGGCTCGGGGTCCCAGCCGCCTACCTGACCGGACGGCTCCGCCCCGGACGTCCGGCGCTGGAGGAGGCGCTCGGTCTCGTCCTGCTCTGCGCCGGGCTCGGCATGTGGCTCCGGGTGTCGTACGTGCTCGCGGCGGTCGTGATGGGCGCGGTCGTCGCCAACGTCGCCTCGCACCACGAACGCCCGTTCCGCGAGATCGAGGGCATCGAGTGGCCCTTCCTGGTCATCTTCTTCCTGCTGGCCGGCGCCAGTCTGGAGCTCTCGGCTCTCACCGCCGTCGGCTGGATCGGCGCGGCGTACATCCTGCTCCGGACGCTCGGCAAGGTCGTCGGCGCCGGGCTCGGCGTGACGGCCGTCGGCGGGTCGTCCGGGCACGCTCGATGGCTCGGTGTCGCGCTCCTCCCGCAGGCGGGTGTGGCGCTGGGGCTCGCACTGCTCGCCGACCAGCAACTGCCGGAGTCGGGCGGCGACGTCCTGGCGATCGTGGTCGGCGCGACGGTGGTGTTCGAGCTCATCGGCCCCCTGGGGACCCGGCTGGCCCTGGAGCGTGCGGAGGAGGTGCCGCCGGGCGG
>JAWOCZ010000170.1:0-5459 GCA_046483565.1 Nitriliruptoraceae bacterium | reverse complement strand
GGTGGACCACTACACCTCACCGTCGCGTCGCGACTGGGTGAAGCGGAGCTGGGAGGAACCTGAGCTCGTCCGGCTCCTCGAGGCCGCGGTCGGGCACACCGACGCCACCGCGCTCGCCGACACCGACGCCGACAGGTCCGGGCACACCGACGCCACCGCGGTCGCCCACACCGACGCCACCGCGCTCGCCGACCCCGACGCCACCGCGACCCTGGACGTTCTCGATGTCGGTTGCGGCACCGGTGTGGCCCTCGAACTGCTGCGCGCCACGCCGACCATCGGCGCCCCGGCCGGCCCGACCGTGAACTACCTCGGGGTGGATCTCGATGCGGACCTCCTGGCCGTGGCCGGCTCGCGCTTCGGCGATGCGAGGACCCGGTTCGCCCGGGCTGACATCCGCGACGGCCTCCCCGACGCCCCCCATGACCTGTACCTGTCCACGGGGGTCCCGTACTCGCACCTCACCCGTGATGAACTCAGCGACGTCGTCACCGAGGCGCTGGCCGCGGCAGCGCACCGTCCCCGCCCGACCGTGCTCGTGATCGACGTGTTGGGCCGGTACTCCCTCGAGTGGACCAGCCGGTGGGATCGGGACCGGTGGGAGTACCGGATGAGCTTCTTCACCACCGACCGCGATGTCGCCTCGACGCCGATGTCGACCTACGGCGGCCCGGAGCTCGAGGCGCTGGTGCGCTCGGCAGCGGGAACCGCCGGCTGCCACCTGGACCGGATCGCGCTCGTCGACCGCTCGATCGTCGTCGGCCGGCACACCGCCACCGGTGAGTACACCCCGGGCCTGCGCAACTACCGGCAGCTGGTCAACGACCTGGTGGACGTTGAGACGCTGGTCGACTTAGCCGAGCTCCGGCTGGGGGACCTCGCCCTGCCGGACGCCCCCGCCCCGGTGCGGGCGTTCTTCGAGCGCTTCGCCGCCCGCTGGGACGCGAGGTTGACGGCGGCGTCAACCGCCGCCGCCGGAGTGTCGGAGGCCCGCGTGGCCGCCGAGCTGCAACCCGCTCTGGCCCGCGACCTGCAGCGACTCGAGCTGGAGTCGCAGCCAGGCCTCGGGCTCGGCCACTCCCTGACCGCCACCGTGGTCACCGCACCTCGTGGGTGAACATCCAGCCGACGATCAGCGGCGGGGGATCCCAGCGGGGCCGGGGCGGCCGAATACCGGCACACCACCACGGCCGCCCACCACCCCACCACGGCTGCCCACCACCCCACCACGGCTGCCCACTACCCCACCACGGCTGCCCGCTGTCCTCATCGACCTCGACGGCACCCTGGTCGACACCACCGGCCTGTGGCAGGTCGTCTACGGCGCCCTCGCCGACCACCTCGATGTCCGACTGGCGGAGGGCTGGTGGGAGCAGGTGGTGGGCCGTAGCGTCGCCGCCAGCCTGAGCGTGATCACCGGCACGGGTGAGCTGACGGGCCAGACGCAGGCCGAGCTCGAGCGCTGGCTCGTCGACCGCGCTGTGCAACAGCTGCGCTCCCATAGCGACGACACGCCCACCGCGAGGGTGCGGTGGCGACCCGGGGCGGCGAGCCTCCTCGACAGGCTGGCCGAGTCCGGCATCCCCACCGCCGTGGTCACGACGACACCCCGACGTGTCCTGGATGCGATCATCGATCGCCTCGGCATCCGGACCGACACCAGCGTCGCCGGGGACGAGGTCGCCGAGGGCAAGCCGGATCCGCAGGGCTACCTCGACGCGGCGGCGCTGCTGGGAGTGGACAGCAGTGCCTGCGTCGCGATCGAGGACTCCCCGACCGGGGTGGCAGCCGCCGAGGCCGCCGGGGCTCGGGTCCTGGTGGTGCCACACACCGCCGAGGTGCCCGCGAGGCCGGATCGCCGGGTGGTGGCGAGCCTCGTCGAGGTCGATCTGGACCTGCTCGCGGCGCTGCCAGCCCGGGCGTGATCCCGCAGCGAGCCGGGGACCATCGGCCCCTGTGGACAGGTGCCTGCTGCCTACCATCCGTGGGTACACGCGCATCCCGTGCCCCCCGCGCCCTCTGCCGTCTGGAGCGTGCCGATGTCGCAACACCACGTCGACGTCAGCATCATCGGAGCGGGGCCCGCCGGCCTCTACGCGGCCACCTACGCCGGTTTCCGGGGTCTGACGGTGGCCATCATCGACTCGCTCTCCGAAGCGGGTGGGCAGATCACGGCGCTCTACCCGGAGAAGGAGATCCACGACGTCGCCGGGTTCGCGGCGGTGACCGGGCGCGACCTCGTCGAAGGGTGCGTCGAGCAGGCCTCCGCCCACGATCCGCTCTTCCTGCTGGACCAAGTCGCCGAGGGCTTCACCCACCATGACGACGGGAGCTTCACCCTGACCACCGACCACGACGAGGTGGTGGACTCCCGGGCGGTGATCATCGCCGTGGGCCTCGGCCGGTTCAGCCCCCGTCGGCTCCCGGGCGCGGAGCCCTTCGAAGGCCATGGCCTCGTCTACCTCGTCCGCGACCTGCAGACGATGCAGGACCAGGACCTGCTCGTCGTCGGTGGTGGGGACTCCGCCGTGGACTGGGCGCTCACCTTCGAGCCGATCGCCCGGTCGGTCACGCTGATCCACCGTCGAGCGAACTTCCGCGCACACGAGCAGCCCCTGGAGCGGCTGCTGGCCTCCAGCGTCGAGGTACTCACCGACACCGAGGTGGAACGGATCATCGGCGACGAAGGTGATGGGACGATCGAAGCCGTCGAGGTGGTCAGCAAGCAGACCGACGAGCATCGCACGCTCGCGGTGACCAAGGTCCTGGCCGCCCTCGGGTTCCACGCCAACCTCGGCGCGGTCGCCGAGTGGCCGCTCACCTTCGAGGGGCGCCAACTCCCGGTCAACCGTCGCATGGAGACCGACGTCCCCGGGGTGTACGCCGCCGGCGACATCACGACCTACGACGGCAAGCTGCGCCTGGTCTCGGTGGCCTTCGGGGAGGCCGTCGTGGCGGCCAATCACGTCGCGGCCTACCTCGATCCGAACGTGCGGGCCTTCCCCGGCTACCACAACGCCTGAACCGCTCTCCGACGACGGCCATGGGTTGGTGCCTCGCTAGCCTGGCGCCGGGCATCCGTCCCATGCCCCCCGGGCGAGGAGTACCACCGTGGCCGAACTGGACATCGATCTCACCATCATCGGGGCAGGGCCCACGGGCCTGTATGCCGCGTACTACGCCGGTTTCCGTGGCCTGTCCACGGCAGTGATCGACTCGCTGTCGGAGCCCGGCGGCCAGGTGACCGCGTTGTACCCGGAGAAGGACATCTACGACGTCGCCGGCTTCCCCGCGGTGAAGGGCAAGGAACTGATCGACCGGCTCGTCGAACAGGCCGCTCCCTACGATCCCTCCTACCTGCTCGGTCACCGGGCGGACGACCTCCTGCCTCACGACGACGGCTCCTTCACCATCACGACGAGCCGCGACGACGAGCTCCGTACCAAGGCCGTCCTGATCACCGGCGGCATCGGCCACTTCACCCCCCGGCCGCTCCCCGACGGTGACGACTACGAGGGGCGTGGCCTGGTCTACTTCGTGCGCGCCCTGGAGAGCATGCGTGACGACGACGTCCTGATCGTCGGCGGCGGCGACTCCGCGGTCGACTGGGCGCTCAACCTCGAGGGGATCGCGCGCTCCATCACGCTGATCCACCGCCGGGACCGGTTCCGCGCCCACGAGGACTCCGTGGCCAAGCTCCTGGACTCCAGCGTCGAGGTGCTGACCTACAACGAGGTGGCCACGATCGAGGGTGACCACGGCATCGAGGGCGTCGAGGTGTTCGACAACCGGACCGATGAGCGGCGACGACTCGAGGTGAACAAGGTGGTCGCCGCACTCGGCTTCAAGTCCGACCTCGGGCCCCTGAAGACCTGGGACATCGTGATCGACGGTCGCAACATCCTGGTCGACACGCGGATGCAGACCACCCTCGAGGGCGTGTTCGCCGCGGGTGACATCACCGAGTACGAGGGCAAGGTGCGGCTGATCTCGGTGGGCTTCGGTGAGGCGGCGACCGCCGTCAACAACGCGGCGGTCTACATCGACCCGACCGCGAGGGTGTTCCCGGGTCACTCCTCCAGCTGAGGTGCACCGGCCCTCGGGCTGAGGCACCGGCTGAGGCGCCGGCTGAGGCGCCGCGACACCACCGGTCCCGCCACGGTGCTTGTCGCCTCAGCCGACCAGCGATGGCGTCGAGCGGCGTACGGCCAGCAGTGCCTCCGCCGGCGTCGGAGCGGTGAGCAGTAGCCCGCCGGACTCGACCACCGGTGTCACGGATCCGCAGCACACCAACCGCTCCAGGAACGCAGCGGCGCCCTCGTCGGTCCGGGCGTCCCGGACCTCCACCTCGACGCCCGCGGCGGGGTCGGCCAGCGCCGTGAGGGACTCGACCACGCGCACGCTGTTGCGGTCGTCGCTGTCGATGGTCACGCGGATGTTGGGCATGGTCGCTCCCGATGGTTGTGCCGGCCGACAAGGGGAACGCCGCGCACCCGCGATCCCTTCCCCCGCCGCGGACGCCCTCCCGCAAGGGTCCCGGCCGGCGGTGGCCTCCGCCCCTGTCCGCGTGCGGTCCGTCGCAGCATCGTGGGGCCATGCCGAAGCCCGAACTGCACCGGGAGCCACCCGCCGACCCGTCCGACAGCGGCGCCGGTGCGCTGTTGCCCGACGTCAGAGCTGACGAGGTCGCATCCCGCGCGGTCACCTTCGTCCTGCTGGCCATCCTGCTGTCATGGCTGCCGCTCGGACTACTGCTGGTCACCGACGGCGACCCCGGCGCTGACACCGGCGCGATGGTGCTGTGGCTGCTGGGAGGGCTCGGACCGGGCCTGGCCGCGGTCCTGCTCAGCTGGCACCAGGAGGGGCGGGCGGGCCTGCACCGGATCCGCACGTCCCTGGCCCGCTGGCGGCTCGGTCGCCACGGGTGGTTGCTCCTGGTCCCGCTCGCCGTCGGCTTCCTCGCCGTCGCCGTCGCCGTGTGGGTCGGGGAGGCGAGTTGGGAGGTGGCCGGACCGTCCTACCTGCTGCTGGTCCCGGTCGTGCTGGTGGGAGGGGTCGTGTTCGGGGGGCTGGAGGAGATCGGTTGGCGCGGCCATCTCCAGCCCCTGCTGCAGGTGCGACTGTCCGGGCTGGCCGCCGCCCTGGTCGTGGGGGTGGTGTGGTCGGCCTGGCACGCCCCGCTGTTCCTGCTCTCCGGGACGACCCAGGCCACGAGCTCACCGGTCTGGTTCACCGTCGGCGGGCTCGCCCTGGCGGTGCTGTTCGCCTGGGTGTGGAACATCTCCGGTGGGAACCTGCTCCTGCTGGTGCTGCTGCACGGGTCCCTGAACGGCTGGTACACCGCCGCCGTGCAGGGGTTGGCACCCGAGGCCCTCGGCTCGGGCTTCGAGCTGGTCACCGCCCTGGCCGCGACGGGGCTGGCGCTGGTGCTGGTCGCCAGGGTCGGCCGCGCTGGGATC
>JAWOCZ010000252.1:0-2544 GCA_046483565.1 Nitriliruptoraceae bacterium | reverse complement strand
GCCGGGGTCCGTAGCCGGCCATCCCTGACCGGCTGGCGACCCCACCGGACTCCGAGGTGGCCGTCCCACGCGCTTCCGCGGTGGCGGTCGCTGCGGGGTCCGTAGCCGGCCATCCCTGACCGGCTGGCGACCCCACCGGAGCGACGTGGGCGCGCCGGGGTCCAGAGCCGGCCATCCCTGACCGGCTGGCGACCCCACCGGACTCCGAGGTGGCCGTCCCACGCGCTTCCGACCGGCGCCCCCACGCATCCCCGCGCGGCACCCCGCGCGGCACCCCGCGCGGCACCCCGCGCATCCCAGCGCGAGCGACGCGCCCGGGCCGGGGCCGGCAGCCTCAGACCTCGTCGAGCATGGCCACCGGGGTGCGACCCCGGTACCCGTCCCGCGGCCCGTGGTAGTAGGCGATGGCCTGCTCGTCCTCCCGCCAGCAGAGCAGGACGTCGATGGCGACGCCGTCCTGGATCGCCCGGGAGGGGAAGTCCAGCAGGACCGGGCCGAGGTGTTTGACCTGGACCCCGTGGGCCTCGAACCAGCGGAAGGCGTCGTCCAGCGCGAGCTCCAGCTCGTTGGACCTCACCAGCACGTCCGGGTCGGGGACGCCGCCTTCCAGCTCGAACTGCAGCAGCCGGAGCTCGTCGATGATCCGGGCGGCAGCCGCCGCCTGCTGGCGCGCCTCCGCGAGCAGCGCCTGGGCTTCCGCCAGCGAGTAACGGGGCGTCGCGCTCATGACCGTGCCCCCTCACGCACCGGTCTCGTCCCGCCGGCCCGTGACCACCAGCGTAGGGTCAGGCGAGGACGTCGAGGTCGAGCTCCATGCCGACGACCCAGTTCGGCGCGTCCACCACCTCGAGGAGGCGGAGGTGGCCGGCGACGGAGCACAGGGCGTAGGCGTCGGCGGGCGCCAGCCCGTGACGACCGAGCAGCTCGATCATCGCACGGGTGGCATCGCGGGCACCGGTCAACAGGTCCGGACCGACGCCCATCGTCAGACGTCGGTGCGCACCCTCCCGCCGCTCGGCGGCCGGCTCGGGGGGCAGCTCGAGCTGCGGCTGGTCGATCGCCGGACCGGACCGCAGGTCCACCCGCAGCCGGGCACGCGCGGCGGTCTCCACCGCGGTGCCACACACCTCTCCGTCGCCCTGCGCACCGTGCGGATCCCCCGCCGAGAGCAGTCCGCCCTCGACCTCCACCGGGAGCAGCAGGGTCGCACCGGTCCGTACGTCGCGGCAGTCCATGTTCCCCCCGACCCGCCGCGGCGGGATCACGCTGTGCAGACCGGGTGTGGCCGGTGCCAGGCCGATCGTGCCCAGGAAGGGACGCACCGGCAGGCGGGCCAGCGCACCGAAGGCGACCTCACCCGCCGCGATCGACGACACGACGACGTGCGGCTCGGGGAACTCGTCCGCCAGCAGGCCGAAACCCGGGATGAGCGCGGTCCACGCGAGCGCACCCACCTCGATGTCCTCGAAGGTGATCGCGAGGGTGTCGCCCGGCCTGGCGCCGGCCACGGCGATGGGCCCGGTCAACGGGTTCGCCTGGTCGAGATCGAGGGCGGCCACGTCGTCAGGTCCGGCGTCGCCGTCGAGCTGCCCGCCGAAGGCGTCCTGGAGGGCCACCTCGATGCTGTCGCCGGGGGTGAGCTCCGCGACCGGTGGGAAGGCGGCGTCCCAGCCGAGATGGCGGTGGTCGTGGTGGTGCAGGGTGCGCACGAGCGGCTCCTGAGACGTCGAGGTGGCAGGGTCGAGGTGGCAGGGACGAGGTGGCAGGGACGAGCGGCAGGGACGAGCGGCAGGGACGAGCGGCATCGTCGAGGTCGCATACTGGCACGCGCGCGAGCCCGGCCGCAGGCCACCCGTGTCCCATCGGTACGATGTCCAGGTGCTCACCACCCTCCTGCGCCCCGCCGCGATCGTCTCCCATCTGCTGGTGCTGACGGTCGTCGTCACGTGCGTCGTGCTCGGCCAGTGGCAGCTCGACCGTCTGCAGTTCGTGCGAGAGCAGAACGCCCGGGCGCTGGACCGGATGGCTGAGGCACCCGTCGACCTGGCGGCGCTCGCCGATCCGGGCAACACCGAGGCGGTCGACGAAGCCGAGCTCGAGTTCCGCCGTGTGGAGGTGACCGGGCAGTTCCGGCCCGGTGAGGAGGTCCTGCAGCGCAACCGGCAGTACCGCAACCAGACGGGGTTCCACGTCCTGACCCCGCTCGAGCTCACCGACGGAGGGGTCGTGCTGGTGCGCCGCGGCTGGGTCCCCGCCTCCCTCGACCAGCCACCCGTCGCCGAAGCGGCCCCGCCGGCGGGGCAGGTCACGGTCGTCGGGGTCCTGGAGCGTCCCGTGCCCCAGCCCTCGTTCGGGCCACAGGATCCGGCAGAGGGACGCCTCGACCGGGTCTTCCACACCGACACCGCCCGACTGGACCGCCAGGTGGACGGCGCGCTCTTCCCGATGGTGCTTCGGGTCGACACCGAGCTCGACAACCCGTCCGAGGACGAGCTCCCCTTCCCCGCGGGGAAGGGGAGCTCGTCCTCGGACGGGTTGTCGAGC
>JAWOCZ010000242.1:0-6276 GCA_046483565.1 Nitriliruptoraceae bacterium | reverse complement strand
CCATCCGTGGCCGGTTCCCGACCCCAACCGCACCACCTCGCCGACCCGGTGCCGCCAGCCGGCCACCCCTGACCGGTTCCCGACCCCAACCGCACCACCTCGCCGACCCGGTGCCGCCAGCCGCGGATCGCCCGTGCCGGTCGCCGCGGTGACGCCAGCCGGCCACCCCTGACCGGTTCCCGACCCCAACCGCACCACCTCGCCGACCCGGTGCCGCCAGCCGGCCACCCCTGACCGGTTCCCGACCCCAACCGCACCACCTCGCCGACCCGGTGACGCCAGCCGGCCACCCCTGACCGGTTCCCGACCCCAACCGCGCCACCTCGCCGACCCGACCAGCGCGACCAGCGCGACCAGCGCGACCAGCGCGACCAACGCGCCCAGCGCGACCAGCGCGACCGTCGCGACCAACGCGACCGTCGCGACCAACGCGACCAGCGCGTCGGCGCCTCAGCGGCCGAAGCGTCTCGTCCGCCGCTGGAAGTCGCGGAGCGCGCGCAGGAAGTCGATCTTGCGGAACTCGGGCCAGTAGGCGTCGCAGAAGTAGTACTCGCTGTGCGCCGACTGCCACATCATGAAGCCGGACAGCCGGACCTCTCCGGAGGTGCGGATGATCAGGTCCGGATCCGGCAACCCCGTCGTGTACAGGTGGTGGCCGATGTCGGCCGGGGTCAGCTCGGCGGCGATCTCCTCGAGCGATGCGCCGTGGGCCGCCCGATCCAGGAGCAGGCTGCGCAGCGCATCCGTGATCTCCTGGCGACCGCCGTAACCGACCGCCACCTGGACCCGGAGCCGATCGTGGCCGGCCGTGGCCTCCTCGGCGCGCTGCAGCGACTGCCGGGTGGACTCCGGCAGCAGGTCGAGTGCCCCGACCGCCGTCACCCTGAGGCCCCGATCGGCCGCGTCCTTCGTGCAACCCATCCGCTCGATCGTGGCCTCGATGATCTGCATCAACGCCGAAACCTCGGCGTCGTCGCGGGTGAGGTTGTCGGTGGACAGCAACCACAACGTGACGTAGGGGATGCCGAGCTCGAGACACCAGTCGAGGAAGGGATCGATGTGGCGCGCGCCGGCCTCGTGCCCATGGGACGCCGTGCCGAGGCCACGCTCCGCGGCGTAGCGCCGGTTGCCGTCGATGATGACCCCGACGTGGTTGGGCATGGGGCCTCCCGCCAGCTCGCGCTCGAGCTGACGTTCGTAGACCCGGTAGACCAGATCGCGCGCACCCATAGCCTCGATGCTAGGGCCCGGCGGGGGTCCGGACACAGGCCTTCGCGCAGCCCTGCCCTCCGGGCACGCCAGACCAGCGAGGTGATATCCTCTGAGTCAACGCACGCCCGGGCGCTCACGTCCGGGCGTCCTTCGTGGGGCCCGCCCTCGTGGCTGCGGCCCGGCTGCCACGCACGGGAGCCCGATCCCCGATCCAACGATGCTTCGGAGTCTGTGATGGCCGAGACGTGGCTGAGCCAGGAGGCGTACGACCGCCTACAGGACGAGCTCGAGACCCTCAGGACCGAGGGCCGCGAGCGCATCTCGGCCGAGATCGAGGTGGCCCGCGCCCACGGTGATCTGCGGGAGAACGCGGAGTACCACGCCGCCAAGGACGAGCAGGGCAAGATGGAGGCGCGGATCCGCCAGCTGCAGGAGTTGCTGCGCGACGCTCGGATCGGTGAGCCCGATACCACCGATGTCGCACGGCCCGGGCTGGTCGTCGTGCTCGACATCGAGGGCGACGAGGAGATCTACCTGCTCGGCAGCCGCGAGGACAGTCACGGCGAGCTCGAGATCCTCTCCACGGAGAGCCCCATGGGCAGGGCGGTCCTCGATCAGGCGACCGGCGCTACCGTGACCTTCACGACGCCGGCGGGGGTGGAACTCGAGGTCACCATCCGCGATATCCGCACCGTCTGAGGCGGCGGCCTCCAGACGGGCGTCCGCCCGGTCACGTGGGACGACATGGCACGGCGTACACGCGCCGATCGCCCCCGGTCGGCGTACACGCGCCGATCGCCCGCGACGGGCAGCGAGTTCCGACCGGCAGGGAGCCCCGACAGGCAGGGAGCACGGTGCAGGGACACGTCGAGGTCGCAGACGGTGTCCATCAGCTGACGGTCCAGGCGGGCGTGAACGTCATCGTGCTGAGGGACGACGACGGGATCACCCTGGTCGACACCGGGCTCGATCGGCCGGGGCTGACCGCGCGGCTCGCCCGGATCGGCATCGCCCCGAGCGAGGTCACGCGGATCCTGTTGACCCATGCCCATCCCGACCACACGGGTGGCGTCGCCCGGTTGCGCCGCGCAGGCTCGTCGGCGCCGGTGGCCCTCGGCACCGACGACCTCGAGGTCGCTCGCGGGTCGACCGCCCCACCGGAGCCGGAGCTGCTCACCGCCCGTCTGCTCTCGCGGCTACCCAAGCCGTTGGGCTGGGGGCGCACGAACCCGATCCCTGACGCGACCGCGCTCGAGGACGGCCAACACCTCGACGTCGCCGGCGGGCTCGAGGTGATCGCGACGCCCGGGCACACCGCAGGGCACGTCGCCTTCCATCTCCCCGCACGGGACGTGGTGATCGGGGGCGACGTCGTGTTCAACGTGTTCCGCCTCCGCCCTTCGCCCGCCTTCCTCTGCTGGCGGACGGCACCGAACCTCGCATCGGTGGCACGTCTGGCCGAGCTCGGCGCCGGGACCCTGGTGCTGGCGCACGGTGCACCGGTGACCGAGGACGCCAGCGGCCGCCTGGCCCAGCTGGCCGCCGACGCCTGACCGACCTCGGTCGCGGCCCGTCCGGGCAAGGGGTCAGGTCCGCACCTCTAAGGACGGAAGGATCCATAGTGGACACCGACACCCAGCACCGCCCCACACCACTGAGCCCACGCCAACGCCGCCGGACGCTCGGCAAGCTCGTGTTCCTGATCGCCGGCACCCTCTCGCTGGTGCTGTCGGTCAGTCTGTGGTTCCTCGCCGAGGACCGTGAGACGGCGATCTTCGTCGGCCTCTGGGTCCCATCGCTGTTCTCGCTCGGCGCGCTCGTCGCCGCCGGGGAGAGCGTCCGATGAACACCGTCACGCTCTTCGCCATCGGCGCGGTGGTGTTCATGATGGGCGGGCTCGGTCTCGTGCTGTTCATGCTCGACACCTTCCAGGACTGGCGCATCCGCGAGAAACAGACCGACGAGGACACCTACCTCGACGACGAGACGATCGGGCAGGCGTTCGGCGACCCCCGCCATCAGCGGCACTGAACGCGGCGTCTGCTCACCGCAGCCGCTCGACCCGAACGCGGCGTCTGCTCACCGCAGCCGCTCGACCTGAACGCGGCGTCTGCTCACCGCAGCCGCTCGACCACCATCGCCATGCCCTGGCCACCGCCGACGCACATCGTCTCGAGCCCGATCGTCTGGTCACGCTCACGCAGCCCGTTGAGCAACGTGCCGGTGATCCGGGCACCGGTCATCCCGAACGGGTGGCCGACCGCGATCGCCCCGCCGAAGGGGTTGAGGTCGGCGTGATCGATGCCGAGTTCCTCCGCTGACGGCAGCACCTGCGCCGCGAAGGCCTCGTTGATCTCCACGATGTCCACGTCGTCGATCGTCATACCGGCGCGCGCCAACGCCTGCTTCGACGCGTCGACGGGTCCGAGCCCCATGATCTCCGGATCGAGGGCGGACACCCCGGTGGAGATGATCCGTGCCAAAGGCTCGATCCCGAGCTCAGCGGCCCTGGTGTCGCTCATCACCACCACCGCCGCCGCGCCGTCGTTCAACGGACACGCGTTGCCGGCGGTGACCCGGCCGTGGGGCCGGAAGACCGGTTGGAGTTCACCCATCTTCGACCGGTCGGCGGGCCGCGGCGACTCGTCCGCTGCCATCACCGAGCCGTCGGGCAGGGTGATGGGCGTGATCTCCCGCGCCCAGAAGCCGGCCGCAGCAGCCTCGGCGTAGCGGGTCTGCGAGGCGTAGGCGTAGTCGTCCATGGCCTCCCGGCTCACCTCCCGCAGCAGCGCCACGTTCTCGGCGGTCTGCCCCATCGGGACGTAGATGTCTGGCAGGTCGCTCGGCTCCCAGTGGTCAGCGCCCTCCTGCGCCCGAGCCTCCGTCCGGGCGATCGCTGCATCGAAGCGAGGGTTCTGGGTGTCGGGCAGGCTGTCCGAGTTGCCCTTCACGAACCGCGACACCATCTCCACGCCGGCTGAGACGAACACGTCCCCTTCGCCGGCTTTGATGGCGTGCATGGCCATCCGGGTCGTCTGCAAGCTGGACGAGCAGTACCGGGTGATCGTCGCGCCCGGCACCTTCCATCCGAGCAGCGTCGTCACCACCCGAGCCATGTTGAAGCCCTGCTCGCCTCCCGGCAGCCCGCACCCGAGCAACAGATCCTCGACGTCGCCGGGATCGAGCTCGGGGACCTGCGCCATCGCCGCCGTCACGATCGTGGCGGTCAGGTCGTCGGGACGCAGCTCAGCCATGCTGCCCTTGAACGCACGCCCGATCGGGCTGCGGGCGGTGGCGACGATCACGGCTTCCGGCATGACGGCTCTCCCATGGACGACATCGAGGTGGCGTACGCGCTCCCGGGGCGCAGGCTACCGCCGGGCGCGCCCACGCCCCGTCCCTCACCGCACCAGGGCCAGCACCTCGGTCAACGCCTGTTCGACCAGCGCCGTTCCCTGCCGGGACAGCTCCGTACCCACCTCCAGATCCCGCACCGGGATCCGCACCGCCACCGCCCGCTGGGGTCGCCACCCCAGCTTGGCCGCGAAGGAAAGCAGTCCCGCAGGACCCAGATGGTGGGTCATGAGCTCGCCCGAAGCATCGATCTCGATCGGGCTCACGCTGACGTGGTCCACGTCCACCGCCGCGTCCACGACCACCACCAGGCGACGCCCCGCGAGGCCGGGTGCCAGCTCCGGCGTCAGCTGGTGGACCGAGGCCACCTCGACATCGTCGAGGTGGAGGGCCTCCACGCGCTCGACCACGACCCGTCCCACGGCGTCGTCGGTGCGCAGCAACGAACCGACCCCGACGACGAGCACCGGGGCCGGTTCTGATCCCCGCGCGTCAGTCGCGACGCACCTCCTGCACCACCTCGCCGTCGGGCGCGATCAGCTGGACCTTCATCGGCATCTGCCCGATCGCGTGGGTGGAGCAGGACAGGCAGGGATCGTAGGCCCGCACCCCGGCCTCGATCCGGTTGAGCATCCCGTCGGTGAGCTCAGGACCGTCGACGAACTCCTTGGCGATCGACAGGATCGTGGCGTTCATCGCGAGGTCGTTCTGCCCGGTGGCGATGATCAGGTTCATCGCCGTGATCAGCCCGTCGTCGTCGACCTCGTAGTCGTGGAGCAGCGTGCCGCGGGGGGCCTCGGAGGCACCGACCCCCCGGTTGGCGTTGATGCCGGCCTGGGAGCGGACGCGGGTGTCGAGCAGGACCGGGTCGTCCATCAGGGCCGCGATTCGCTCGGCACAGGCGATGACCTCGAGCACCCGGGCGTGGTGGTAGAGGAACGCCGAGGAGGCGATCCGTCCGTAGCGCTCCCGGAAGTCGGCCAGCCCCTGGTCGGCGATGGGCGTGCCGAAACGCTCCGCGATGTTGATGCGGGCCAGCGGTCCGACGCGGTACATCCCCGGTCGCGGGTCGTCGCCGGTGACCCGTGGGCGGTAGTACGGAGACTTGAGGTAGGAGTCGGACTTGCCGGCCTCACCGAGGTGCTCGCGGTAGTCGGCCGGATCGAACTGGTCGAGCACGACACTGCCGTCGTGGTCGATCATGGTGAGGCGCCCATCGATGTGCTCCCAGGTGCCGTCGGGCTGGACATGGGAGAGGTACAGCGAGGGGAAATCGCCGAAAGAGGCCAGTTCCCGGTCGAAGCGGTCGGACACCGAGGTGAGCAGCTCCAGGGTCGCCTCGGCGGCGCTCAGGATCTCGTCGACATCGCCCTTGATGACGTCGCGCTGCTCGGCGGTGAAGGCCTCGGTGACCCCACCGGGCACGATCTGGTGACCGTGCACGCGGCGCCCCGACACCGAGCGGATCACCTCCTGGCCGAACTGGCGCATGCGGATCCCGCGCTTGGCGATCTCCGGCTCGGCCTGCATCAGCCCGAAGATGTTGCGGGTCGCCGGGTCGTGGTCCATGCCGAGCAGCAGGTCGGGCGCCGAGAGGTGGAAGAAGCTCAGGCTGTGCGACTGCAGGAGCTGGCCGAGGTTGAGCAGACGCCGCTGGCGGATCGCTGCGGGAGGCGGAGTGACCCCGAGGATCGCATCGCCCGCCTTGGA
>JAWOCZ010000234.1:0-40124 GCA_046483565.1 Nitriliruptoraceae bacterium | reverse complement strand
AACCGGGGCAGAACGCACCCAATCCTGGTAATGGCGGGACAGGCCCCGGATCAGGCCCCGGATCAGGCCCCGGGACAGGCCCGGGACAGGCCCCGGGATCACGCCCCGGATCAGGCCCGGGACAGGCCCGGGGACAGATGCGGGAGCGGGCCGTGGGTGGGTGACCGGACCGGAAGCGGTAGCGGCCGGGTCAGCCGGCCAGCGCGGCGGCGACGACCTCCTGCGCCTCGGCGAGGATCTGCTCGAGGTGCTCCTCGCTACGCAGGCTCTCCGCGTAGATCTTGTACACGTCCTCGGTGCCGCTCGGCCGTGCCGCGAACCACCCGTCGGCCGTGGTGACCTTGAGCCCACCGATCGGGGCGTCGTTGCCCGGCGCCCGCGTGAGCGTCGCGGTGATCGGATCACCCGCCAAGGTGGTCGCGGCCACGTCCTCAGGCGACAGGGCCGCCAGGACGGCCTTCTGCTCCCGCGTCGCCGGAGCATCCAGGCGCCGGTAGGCGGGCCGGCCGTGGTGATCGGTGAGTTCGCGGTACCGCACCCCCGGATCGCGACCGTCGCGCGCGGTCATCTCCGCCGCCAGTAGGCAGGCGATGATGCCGTCCTTGTCGGTTGACCACACGGTCCCGTCGAAACGCAGGAACGAGGCGCCCGCGCTCTCCTCGCCACCGAAGGCCAGCGTGCCGTCCAGCAGTCCCTCGACGAACCACTTGAACCCGACGGGGACCTCGACCAGCCGGCGGCCGGCCGCGGCGACGACCCGATCGATCAGGTTGGAGCTCACCAGGGTCTTGCCGACGCCCACCTCGGGGTCGAAGTCGCGGTCGGCCAGCAGGTGCTCGATGGCGACCGCGAGGTAGCCGTTCGGGTTGAGCAGGCCGGCTGCCGGGGTGACGATGCCGTGGCGATCCCCGTCCGGATCGTTGCCGAAGGCCACGTCGAACCGATCGGCCAGGGCGACCAACCCCGACATCGCCGCGCTCGAGGAGCAGTCCATGCGGGTGCGGCCGTCGTGATCGGGCGGCATGAAGGCGAAGGTCGCATCGACCGTCGCGTTGACGACCTCCAGATCCAGGCCGAACCGCTCCCCGATCGCTCCCCAGTAGTCGACCGTCGCGCCACCGAGCGGATCGGCGCCGAGCTTGAGCCCGCTGGCCGCGATCGCCTCGACGTCGACCACCGCCGACAGGTCGTCGAGGTACCGCGTGAGGTAGGGGTGGCGCACTGCCGCGGCCCGCGCATCGGTCAGCGGTACCCGCCGGATCTCACCGGGCGTCGACAGCAACGCGTTCGCCTCGCGTTCGATCCGCCCGGTGACCTCGGAGCCCGCCGGGCCCCCGTGGGGCGGGTTGTACTTGAACCCACCGTCCTCGGGAGGGTTGTGGGAGGGCGTCACGACGATGCCGTCGGCACGCTGATCGGGATGCGCGCGGTTGTGGGTCAGGATGGCGTGCGAGATCACCGGGGTCGGCGTGTAGCCGTCGGCGTCGTCGATCCGGACCTCGATCCCGTGGGCCGCGAGCACCTCGAGCGCGGTGTCCATCGCCGGCGCCGACAGGGCGTGGGTGTCCCTGCCGAGGTACAGCGGCCCGGTCACCCCCTGGGTGGCCCGCTCGCGGCAGATGGCCTCCGTGGTGGCCAGGATGTGCCGCTCGTTGAAGGAGGTCCTCAGCGACGAACCTCGGTGTCCGGACGTCCCGAAGGCGACCCGCTGGCCGGGGTCCGAAGGGTCGGGGACCTCGTCGTGGTAGCGCGCGAGCAGATCGTCGACATCGATGCGGCCCCGACCATCGTCGGGGGTGCCGGTCGGAGCGGACGGGGTGGTGGGGACATCGCTCATGTGGCCAACTCATCCAGCGCGGCGAACCGCGCGATCGCGTTGCACTTCGAGAAGGTGTGTTCGGCGTTCACGGTACGCACCGTGCCCGAACTGGACCGCATCGACAGCGACTGGGTCGTTGCCCGCGCTCCCCTCCTGCCTGGTGCCGGGCAGCTCCCGGGGACCCGGCCGGCTGAACCTCCATCTCAAGCTAGGGACCCTCCGTCGAGGTGGCAACGTCAGGGCCTTCGCCGGGCTGTCCGGCTCGCGCCGCTGCGGTCGCTGTCGTAGCGTGTGCGCGCGAACGGCCCTGCTGGTGCCCCGCTGCCTCCCCGGATCGGCCCCGATCCGTCTGCCCTGCCGACGGGCGTCACCGCGACGCCGGGCGACAGGGGCTCCCGTCGCGATGGAACGAGGACCCGACCGTGAACGACGTGACCGCTCTCCACGCCGAACTCGAGCAACTGGCCCGGAACCTGCGCTGGTTCTACCATCCGCCGACACGCGACCTGTTCCAGGACCTGGCGGAGCGCATCGGCGTCGTCGACGGTCGCGACCCGGTCGCCGTGCTCCACGCCATCGACGCGGGCATCCTGGCCACCCTGGCCGCCGATGCGACCCTGCGTTCACGCGTCAGCGAGCTGGCCCGAGACCTGGCCGGGGAGCTCGCCGGTGCACCGGCGCTCACCGAGGGCCACCGGGTGATCGCCTACCTGTCGGCGGAGTTCGGGCTGTGCGACCCTCTGCACACCTACTCCGGCGGCCTCGGCGTGCTGGCAGGGGACCACCTGCGCTCCGCCTCCGACCTCGCGCTGCCGCTGGTGGCCGTGGGGCTCGCCTACCGGGACGGCTACTTCACCCAGACCGTCGACGCCGCCGGCAACCAGATCGCCGACCCGGCCCCCAACGACCTGGCGCGCTCGGCCGCGGTCCCGGTCGTCGACCGCCACGGGGCACGCCTGACCGTCACGGTGCCGATGGGCGACGGCGAGGTGACCGTCCAGGCCTGGCGGGTGTCGGTGGGACGGGTCCCGCTGTTCCTCCTCGACACCGACATCGAGGGCAACGCCCCGCACCACCGCGCCATCACCTGGCACCTCTACGGCGGCGACCGCGACACCCGGATCCGGCAGGAACTCGTCCTCGGCGTCGGCGGCGTCCGCATGCTCGAGGTGATGGGGATCCACCCTTCGCTCTACCACCTCAACGAGGGTCACGCCGCCTTCGCCGCTCTGGAGCGTCTCGGCGTCCACCGGCGTGCCGGCAGGGACCTGGCGGCCTCGTTGGAGGCCGTCCGGGGTGAGCTGCACTTCACCACCCACACCCCCGTCCCGGCGGGTCACGACACCTTCGAGTACGGCCTCGCCGAGTACCACCTGCGCCCCCTCTGCGACCACCTCGGCGTCCCGTTCGACCAGCTGTGGGGGCTGGCGACCGGACCCGGCTTCCCGGTCTGGAACCAGACCGTGCTCGCCCTGAAGCTGGCCGAACGCACCAACGGGGTGGCCCGACTGCACGGCGAGGTGTCACGCTCGATGTTCGCGTCGCTGTGGCCCGAGCGCGACGTGGCCAACGTGCCGATCGACCACGTGACCAACGGCGTGCACCCCACCTCGTGGACCGGTCCGGAGATCGCGGCCCTGCTCGACGAGCACGTCCCGGGTTGGCGTCAGGGGACCGATCCGTCCGCGTGGCAGGCGCTGCGCGACCTCGATCCTGCCGTGCTGTGGGACGCCCGTCGTCGTGCCCGCGCCCGGCTGTTCGCCTCGGTCCGGCAGCGTCTGGAGCTTCGGGCCGTGCGCACCGGGGTCTCCGCCGGGGGCGCCGGGCTGGACCCCGATGCGTTGACGATCGGCTTCGCCCGACGCTTCGCGACCTACAAGCGTGGCACGCTGATGCTGCGTGACCTGGATCGCCTCGGAGCCATCCTCGGCGATCAGGAGCGTCCGGTCCAGATCCTGGTGGCCGGCAAGGCACACCCGGCGGACCGTGACGGACAGGCGGTCCTTCGGCAGCTCGTCGAGGCGTCCGGTGATCCGCGCCTGGCCGGCAGGCTGGTGTTCCTCGAGGGCTACGACCTGGAGCTCGGGGGGCTGTTGACCTCGGGGTGCGACGTGTGGCTGAACACCCCGCTGCGCCCCAAGGAAGCCTCCGGGACCTCCGGCATGAAGGCGGCGATGAACGGCAGCCTCAACCTCTCGGTGCTGGACGGCTGGTGGGACGAGGCGATGAGCGACCAGCGCCGGTTCGCCGAGGCCGACATCGGGTGGGCCATCGGTGGCCGGGCCCCGGCCACGGAGGTGGCGGACCGCGATGCCGCCGATGCGGCCGAGCTGTACCGCCTGCTCGCCGAGGAGGTCGTGCCCACCTTCTACGACCGCGATGCCGCCGGGCTCCCGCAACGCTGGCTCGCCATGGCCCTGGACGCGATCGTGCTCCTCTCCCCCGTCTACTCGACCCACCGGATGGTGGCCGACTACGCCCAGCGCTACGGGGTCACCTCGACCTGACCAGCCTCCTGGTGTCCCTCCTCATCGGTCGGTGGAACCACTAGGGTCGAGAGCGAGCCCGTCCGGGCCGCCGACCAGCGGGCGTCCACCACCGGTCGGGGGCAACGGGGGAGGTACCCAGATGGCCGCGAGGAACCCCAACGTCTTCAGCCTGGTGCTCGCCGGCGGTGCGGGCAACCGTCTCCAGCCGTTGACGCGGGACCGGGCCAAGCCCGCCGTGCCCTTCGGCGGGAACTACCGCCTCATCGACTTCGTGCTCTCCAACCTGGTCAACTCCGGCTACCGCAAGATCGCGGTGCTGACCCAGTACAAGAGCCACAGCCTCAACGCCCACATCGCCAAGACGTGGCGGATGTCCCAGATGCTGGGCAACTACGTCTCCGTCGTGCCGGCGCAGATGCGCGACGGCGTGCGCTGGTTCACCGGCTCCGCCGACGCGATCTACCAGAACCTCAACCTGATCCGCGACGAGGGTCCGGACTACATCGCGGTGTTCGGCGCCGACAACCTGTACCGCATGGACGCCTCGCAGCTGCTCGACGACCACCTCGCCTCCGGTGCCGGCGTCACCGTCGCGGGACTCCGGGTGCCGATCGAGGAGGCCCACGCCTTCGGCATCATCGAGACGGCACCCGACGGCAGCATCGCCGCGTTCCGTGAGAAGCCGAGCGACCCGGTCGGGTTGGACGACGATCCGAGCCAGGTGTTCGCGTCCATGGGCAACTACCTGTTCACCACCGAGGCGCTGGTGGACGCGATCATGCGTGATGCCGAGGAGCCTGGCAGCAAGCACGACATGGGCGGTGACATCATCCCGGCGATGGTGGCACGCGGTGAGGCGAACGTCCACGACTTCACCAACGCCAACGACGTGCCCGGTTCCACGGATCGGGACCGCGGCTACTGGCGGGACGTGGGGACCATCGACGCCTACTTCGACGCACACATGGACCTGATCTCGGTCCACCCGGTCTTCAACCTCTACAACCACCGGTGGCCGATCTACACCTGGCACGAGCCTCTCCCGCCGGCGAAGTTCGTCTTCGACACCGACCAACGACGCGGCACGGCGCTGGACTCGATGATCTCCTCCGGCGTGGTGATCTCCGGTGGCACGGTGCGCCGCTCGGTGCTGTCCCCGGGCGCGCACGTGCACACCGGCGCGCTCGTCGAGGACAGCGTGCTGCTGCACAACGTGGACGTGGGACGCGGCGCGGTCGTCCGCCGGGCCATCGTCGACAAGAACGTGCACCTGCCGGAAGGGGTGCAGATCGGCGTGGACCCGGAGGCCGACCGGGCGAGGTTCCACGTCTCGGAGGCTGGCGTGGTCGTGATCGGCAAGGACGATCTCGTTCCGCCACCGGGCTGAACGGGAACAGCGCCACCGGCACGACGGCCACCGAGCGAGACGAACCAGGGAGCGTGGACGTGAGCGAGCTGCAGGTCGGACTGCTGACCAAGGAGTACCCCCCGGAGGTGTACGGGGGGGCCGGCGTCCACATCGCCGAGCTCGCGCGGGCACTCGCGCCGCTGGTCGACGTCCAGGTGCATGCCTTCGGTGCCGAGCGGGACGACCCGCTGGTGGCCGCCAGCTACCGCGAGTGGGACGCGCTGGCTGGCGACGCCCCGGAGCTGGCGGCGCTGAGGACCGTCTCGGCCGACCTGCTGATCGCGGCCGGGGTCGCCGGGGTCGACCTCGTCCACAGCCACACGTGGTACGCCAACCTGGCGGGCCACCTCGCCAAGCTGCTCCACGACATCCCCCACGTCGTGACCACCCACAGCCTGGAGCCGCTGCGGCCCTGGAAGCGCGAGCAGCTGGGCGGCGGCTACGCCCTGTCGAGCTTCTGCGAACGCACCGGTGTGGAGCACGCCGACGCCATCATCGCCGTGTCCGAGGGCATGCGCGACGACGTCCTGGCCGCCTATCCGGCCGTCGACCCCGACAAGGTGCGCATCATCCACAACGGGATCGACCCGGACGACTGGCAGCCGGACCCCTCCCTCGACGCGCTGTACGAGCACGGTGTGGATCCCGACCGTCCGAGCGTGGTCTTCGTCGGTCGCATCACCCGTCAGAAGGGCGTCGTGCACCTCCTCGACGCCGCCGAGCTGCTGCCCGCCGGCACGCAGCTGGTGCTGTGCGCCGGGGCGCCGGACACCAAGGAGATCGCCGAGGAGTTCCGGACCCGGGTCGCGGAGCTGGCCGATGCAGACGCCGACATCATCTGGATCGACGAGATGCTGCCCCGGCACGAGGTGATCCAGCTGCTGACGCACGCGCAGGTCTTCGTGTGCCCGTCGATCTACGAGCCCTTCGGCATCGTCAACCTCGAGGCCATGGCCTGTGGCACCGCGGTGGTCGCCAGCGCCGTCGGCGGGATCCCCGAGGTGGTCGTCGACGGCGAGACCGGCCTCCTGGTACCGCTGACGGCCGGTGACGACCCGATGGGCAGCCCCGCCGACCCGGCGGCCTATGCTCGCGACCTGGCGGCGGCGGTGAACGCCCTGCTCGACGCGCCGGACCGGGCAGCGTCGATGGGGAGCGCCGGTCGAGCACGGGTGGAGTCCACGTTCGCGTGGACGGCCATCGCCGAGCGGACCGCCGAGCTGTACCGGGAACTCGTGACCGGTTGACCGTCGGGTCGACCGGATGGTCGCCAGGCGGAGTCGACGTTGCGCATCCTGCTACTGAGTTGGGAGTACCCACCGCACGTGGTCGGTGGCCTGGGTCGACACGTGGGAGCGCTGGCGCGGTCCCTGGCCGACGCCGGACACGAGGTCCACGTGGTGACCCGTGACCTGCCGGACGCTCCCGAGGTCCGGGACGCGATCGAGGACGGCGTCCACGTGGTCCGGATCCCGGAGGCCCCGCCGGTGATCGGTTTCGATCAGCTGGTGGCCTGGGTGCTGGCCTTCAACAACCGGATCCAGGCCGTCGCCGGACGGCTGCTGCGCGAGCGCCCGTTCGACGTGATCCACGCGCACGACTGGCTGGTGGCCTACGCCGCGGCCGGGCTCAAGGAGACCTGGGACGTCCCCGTGGTCGCCACGATCCACGCGACCGAGTACGGGCGCCACCAGGGCTGGCTGCCGGGGCCCATGAACAAGCTGATCCACCAGGTCGAGTGGTGGCTGACCTACGAGGCCCGCCGGGTGATCGTCTGCTCGGCCTACATGCGCACCGAGCTCGAGCAGATCTTCGCCCTGCCCCCCGACAAGCTCGACATCGTGCCCAACGGCGTCGACGTGCGAGATTTCGCCGTCGCGCCGGACGACGCCGCGGCGATGCGTGCGCGCCTGACCGGCCCCCGGACGCGGATGATCCTGTTCGCCGGCCGCCTGGAGTACGAGAAGGGGGTGCAGACCCTCCTCGCAGCCCTGCAGGACGTGCGGCGCCGGGTGGGGCCGACCCGGTTGTTCGTCGCCGGGGTCGGGACCTACTCCGAGGAGCTCCGACGCGAGGTACGCCGCCTGAAGCTCCAGCGCCACGTCAGGTTCGCGGGCTTCCTCCCCGACCACGAGCTGCGCCTGCACTTCGGAGCGGCGGACGTCGCCGTCGTGCCGTCGATCTACGAACCTTTCGGTCTGGTCGCCGTCGAGGCCATGGCCTGTGGCACGCCGGTGGTGGTCGGTGACACCGGCGGCCTGCGCGAGATCGTCGCCGACGGTTCCGGGCTCTCCTTCACCCCGAAGGAGCCGGGTGAACTCGCCGACGCACTCGTGCGGGTGCTGACCGATCCTGCGCTGGCCACCGAACTCGTGACCCGTGGCCGGACGCGGGCACAGGAGCGCTACGACTGGGCGGCGGTCGCCCGTCGCACCGTCGAGGTGTACGCCCGGGCCGCGCGCGAGGAGGCACGGCGACGTGGCTTCGAGGAGCGCACGCCCCTGCGGCCGGTGCTGCGAGCCGCGCCGATCCTCGGGCTCGATGCCGCCGGCTGAGCGCACCGCGCGCCCGTGGCCGAGCGCACCCGCGTGTGCCGGCTGGGCGCTACCTTTCGCCCCGCGGTGGCCGCCGCTGTGAGCTGCCGTCCGTGACCCTGTGTTGCAGGTTCAACACCCACCCACACGCCGACCGCGAGGGCACCACCTCATCGTGACCGCGAACGAGCCGCCGACCGTGCACGTCCGTCCCGCTGGCGACCGCCGTCGCCGGGCGGTGACCGTGCTCGTGCTGCTGACGGCAGCGCTGGTGCTGACCACCCTCCTCGCCGGCACCACCGGAGCGGGTCCCGAGGATCCCGACACGGCCGCCAACGTCGCGCCGAGCGCGTCGGAGGTGCCCGACGACGATGCTGCCACCGGGGTCGACGACGCCGCGGAGCCTCTGGGACGGGCCGACGATCCGGCCGGTGAGCAGGGCGACGAACCGTGGGCCGTCTCGGCACGCACGATCGCCGTCAGCGTCCAGGGAGGCGTGCCCGAGGGCCTGGACGAGGACGTCGCCGCCGAGCCCGGGATTGAGCGGGTCACGGTCGTGGCCGGCGCGACCCTCGGCCTGGTGGAAACCCGCGGCGATGACGGCGAGGTGGTGGACGAGCTGCCCGACGGGTGGCGCTTCCCGGTGGAGGTCCTGGCCGTCGACGCCGATGACTACCACCGTGTGCTCGAGGTTCCCGAGGTCGCCGCGCTGGGGCCGGACGAGGCGCTGCTGAGCGAGAGCTCGGCGGCGGTCCGTCGTCTCGGCCCGGGTGGCCAGCTGCGGTTCCGCGACGGCACCACCCTGACCGTGGCCGCGGTGCTGCCCGATGCGGTGCTCGGTGCCGCCGAGGTCCTGGTCACCACCGACAGCCCGCTGCCGATCGACACCGGTCGCTACCTGCTGGCCAGGACGCAGCAACCCCTGGATGCCGCCGGCCGCGCCGAACTCGTCGCGCTCGCAGGTCCGCGCTCCACCCTGGATCTCGGCGGCGAGGTACCGGTGCTCCGGCACGCCGCCAGCGTCATGCCGCCCGCGCGCCTGAAGGTCCACTTCGGCGAGTTCGCGATGACCGACGGACCGGACCGTTGGATCCAGCAGGGCGTCACCTGGCTGCGCGAGTACTACGCCGAGGAGGAGGTCCCGATCCTCGGTGGCACCGAGTGCCACCGGGACATGTTCCCACCGCTCAGGGCAGCGATGCAGGAGCTCGTCGACTCCGGTCTGGCGCACCTGGTGGATGCGGACGACTTCGGTGGCTGCTGGGCCCCCCGGACCCAGGGTTCGGCGGCGCTCTCCAGCCACGCCTGGGGGATCGCGGTCGACCTGAACGTGGCGGGCAACCACTACGGCGCGGAGCCCACCATGCCGCCCGAGATCATCGAGGTGATGGCCGCCCACGGGTTCGCCTGGGGCGGCGAGTGGCCCGTACCGGACGGCATGCACTTCGAGCTCGTCGTCGACCGGGAGTTCCCGCCGCAGGCCGGCTGAGCGGTTCCTCCCGCCGGCCGTCCACCGAGCGCCGGGCTCAGTGCCCCTGCCCGAGTGGACGCGCCGCCCGCAGCACACCGGCCACCCGCCGTGCCGTCGGATGCGTCGGCAGGTCGTCGAGGAGGACCGGGAGCGGGATGCACCAGTTGTCGGGCCGCTGCGTCGTGTCGGTCCCCGGCACGTTGATCCGATGGGTCGTGCCCAGCGCGTCCTCGAGCTGAGCGACGACCACGTCGCAGCCGGCACCACCGAGCAGCCGTGCCGCACCCACGCACGCCTCCTCCACGCTCGCCTGATCGGGGATGTCGGCGCGTCGCGCCAGGTCGCTGCGCATCCGCTCGATGCGCTCCTCGTCGACGTGCGCACCGAGCTCGCGCAGGACCTCGAGCTCCGTGCGGGTCCACAGGCCACCGACCGAAGGGAGGTCGTGGGTCGAGATCGATCCCAGACCGCGCCGGTCCCAGTGGGCGGGCTCCTGGTCCTCGAACCACAGCACCCGGTAGCGCAGCATGCCCCGGCCGACCAGCTCCTCACGGACGCCGTCCATCACGGTGCCGAGATCCTCACCGACCACGTAGGCCCCCGCCCGGTGCGCTTCCAGGGCCAGGATGTCGAGCAACGCCTTCCGGTCCTGGGAGACGTAGGTCCCCGAGCGCGGGCCCGCCGGTGGGATCCAGAACAGCCGGAACAGGCCCAGGACGTGGTCGATACGCAGCGCCGCGGTGTGCCGGAAGGCGGAGCGCAACGTCTCGATGAAGGGACGGTAGGCCGCCTGCCTGAGCTTCCAGGGGACGAAGGCGGGGACGAGCCAGTCCTGTCCCTCGGGCCCGAGCTCGTCGGGCGGCGCACCGACCGTGGTGTCGGTGGCGAGCACGTTCTGCCACTCCCAGGCGTCCGCTCCCTCCGGGTCCACCCCGATCGGCAGGTCGCGCATGAGCGGCGCGGCCGCTCCCGCGGCGCGTAGCTGTTCGTCGAGCAGCCACTGCACCCACCGGTGGAAGTGCACCCGATCCGCGTGGGCCTCGGCGGCCGCCGCCACGGCCGGTGCGTCCGGATCGCGCAGTTCCTCCGGCCAGCGCCGGAACCCACCGCCGTGGAGCTCGCTGAGCAGCTCGAAGGTGGCGAAGCGGGTCAGCGACGCACCCTGCTCCGCGACGAACGCCGCGAAGCCCGCAGCCGTCTCCCGCCGGCCCTGCAGCTCCCACAGCTGCTCCAGCGCCGCCATCTTCGCGTCGACGACGCGGGCGCGATCGATCCGCTGACCGTCACCGCGGGCCAGGGCCGCCAGCCGCTCGAGCTCCCCGGTCCCCAACTGCTCGATCCCGGGCAGCCGGTCGACGGCCAGGTAGAGAGGGTCACGGAAACGGCGCGAGGAGGGGAAGTAGGGGCTGTCCTCCCGGTCGAACTCGTTGACCACCGCATCCACCGGGTTGACCAGCAGCGTGCGTGCCCCCTGCTCCGCGGACCAGGTCGCCAGCCGGTGCAGATCGTCGAGGTCGCCGACCCCCCAGCTGCGCTCGGACCGGACCGAGTACAGCTGCAGCGACCAGCCCCAGATCCGCTCCGGGTGCGCGGGCGCGATCCCGGGGCTGGAGATGATCGTGGTGGTGATGCCGTCATCACGGTGCAGCCGGTGGTAGCCGAGCGGCAGCTCGGCCGGCAGCGGCCCGTCGACCCGGACCCGCCCCCCGTCCTCCAGCTCGAGCTCACCCGCGGGGACCCACGCCCCACGGTGGGGACCGGTGACGAGCACAGCGTCACGGCCGTCGGGCACGGGCTCTCCGGGGGCCACGTCCATGGCCGCCAGCAGCTGCGCGGCCGCGTCCTCGCTCAGCTGGTAGTGGTTGCCGAACGCATCGTGGTACGAGGCCCAGATCCCGAGCGCCTCGAGCTGTCCGTGATCCACGCCATCACTCCTTCACATACAGCGCGACCGGGAACCCGGCCAGCAGCGAGGTGACCCGGTGCCGGCCACCACCGAGCCGTCGGCCCGCGAACACGTCGTGGTAGCTGCCCTCGGGCAGGCACAGCTCGGTGTCCCCGAGCTCGAGCGCCGAGGCCGGGCCCGCCAGCTGAGCGATGCGGCAGGGCGTGATCGCCACCACCGCGCCACCGCGTACGCAGGCCCACACCCTGCGTGCCTGACGACCGGTGGCGACCAGGGGCGCATAGCTGGCGCCCGGGCCGAGCTGGTCGGGACGTTCCCGCCGCAAGCGCAGCGCCTGCCGGGTCACCCACAGCTTCGCCCGGCCGTCCCCGAGGTCGGCCAGCAGCTCGGCGGCGAGCTCCGCTGACGGCTGCCGATCGGCCAGGTCGGTCGCCAACGCCGCCAGATGGTCGTGGTCCACCGGCCGCCGGTTGTCGGGATCGACCAGGGACCGGTTCCACACCTCGGTGCCCTGGTAGGTGTCGGGCACGCCCGGTGCGGTCAGCTTGGCGACCGTCATCGCGAGTGAGGTCACGGCGCCGAGCCGATCGATCCCGGCGACCGCCTCCTCGATGATGGCCACCAACGCGGGTTCCCCGGTCAACGCCGTCGCGTAGCGTACGAGCGCCGCCTCGTAGTCGGTGTCCGGTGTGAGCCAGTCCGTGGCCTCCTTGCCCTCGCGCGCTGCCTTGACCAGGTAGGCCCCCAGCCGCTCGGCGTCGATCGGCCAGGCACCGACCACGGTCTGCCAGGCGAGGTGCTCGTGCGCCGGGAGCGGCCACGTGGGGGTCGCGGTGGTGTCCCGGGCCGTGCTGCGCGCCCCGGCAGCCGCCGTCCGCAACCGGTCCACGGTCGCCACCCACCAGCCGGGACGCTGGGCCAGCACGGCCAGCCGTGCGCGGACGTCCTCGCTGCGCTTGGTGTCGTGGCTGGTGGACAGGCGCATCGTGGCCGGTCGGTGCGCGGCCACCTCGAGATCCAGTCCGTGCAGCTCGGCCACCGATGTCCCGACCTCGGCCGGATCGGCGCCGACCTCGTTGACCGCCGTGAAGCGCAGGTCGCGGTACAGGACGGTGTCCTCGAACCCCTTGGCGATCGCCGGGCCGGTCAGCTGCTGGAAGGCGGTGACGAAGGCGGTGCTGGCGGCGTCCGCCGCCCCGCTCGTCATCACCCCGGCGAGGTCGGTCATCGCCGCCGCCAGGTCGGGCTCACGGGCCCGGGCGTGGGCCAGGGCCTGGGCCACGACCGCGGCGTCCCGCCCGTCGACCGGCCCCGCCCCCGGCCGCAGGTAGGTGCGGTAGACGGGCCAGGCCACCAGCAGCTCGGTCAGGGCGGCGGCGAGCTCGGTGCGTTCGCGCCCGACCACCACCGCCGCCAGGTCGGTGAGACGCGCGTGCTCGGCACCGAAGAGGGCGTCGAGCGCCGCTCGCTTGGCCTCGTCGACGAGCTGCCCCCGGTGGATCGCGTGGCCCGTGAGGCGGGCCTGGAGGTCGTCGAGGATCGGGCCGGCCGCCGGATCGAGGTGGAGACCGAGGGTCGCCGCGGCGAACTCGTAGCCGACGGTCCCGGCCACCGGCCACTCGGAGCGGAACTGCTCCCCGTGCTCCAGGATCTTCTCGACCACGAGGTAGGCGTCGTCGCCCACGGCGCGACGCAGGTCCTCGAGGTAGCCGACCGGGTCGGCCAGGCCGTCGGGATGGTCGATGCGCAACCCGTCGAGCGTGCCGTCCGCCACCAGCGGCAGGATCGCCGCGTGGACGTCCGCGAACACCGTGGGGTCCTCGACCCGCACCGCGCCGAGCGTGTCGATGTCGAAGAAGCGACGGTGGTCGAGTTCCTGGTTGGCGCGACGCCAGAAGCCCAGCCGGTAGTGCTGGCGGTCCAGCAGGTCGCGCAAGCGCGCGCGGTCGTCCCGGCAGGTCGCGACCGTGGCGGCGACGTCGTCCTCGTCGAGCCCGGCATCCGCCAGGGTCCCGGGGGCGATGGGCCAGGCATGCTCGTGGTAGACGATGCGCCAGGCGGGATGCCGGCCGTCCTCGACGTGGGCGGGCTGCAGGACGTCGTCCTCCAGCGCCTCGGCCAGCGGCTCGCCGAGTTCGGGCAGGAGCAACGTGGGCTGGCCGTGGGCCCCCGGCCGCCAGTGCACATCGAAATGGCGGCCGTAACGCCCGTCGGGACCATGGGCCAGGACGTCCCACCACCACGGGTTGTCGGGGCTGACGAGCCCCACGTGGTTGGGGACGATGTCCAGCACCAACCCGAGTCCGGCCCGGTGTGCGGTCGCGGCCAGGGCGCGCAACCCGGCCTGACCACCGAGACTCTCCCGGATACGGCCCGGATCGATCACGTCGTAGCCGTGCAGGGACCCGGGGACCGCCTCCAGGCACGGCGACAGGTAGAGGTGGCTGATCCCGAGCTCGGCCAGGCGGGGCACGATCCGCTCCGCGTCGGCGAAGGTGAAGCCGTCGTGGAGCTGCAGCCGGTAGGTGGACAGCACCGGCCGGGTCAGCGGCCCCGTGCCGACCGGCCGGGCGGCGGGCGCGTCACCCGCCACGCTCACGTGGGTCCCCCGGCGTCCTCACGCAGGAGGACGATGCCGCGGGCCGGCACGGTGCGCTCGTCACCGAGGTTCAGTTCCTCCCGTTCGTCGTCGGGCTCGCGCAGACGGGGCTCGTCGCTGTCGAGCACCACGACGAAGGGTGCCCTCGGCCCCTCGCTCGGCAGGCGGAAGTCCAGGTCCTCGTAGTGCGCGTTGATCAGCAGCAGGAACGAGTCGTCCTCCACCAGCGAGCCCCGCTCGTCGGCGCTGGCCAGGCCTGCTCCGTTCAGGAAGATCTGCAGCGACTTGGCGAAACCGGTCTCCCAGTGCTCGTCGGACATCAGCTCGCCCTCCGGCGTGAGCCAGGCGATGTCGCGGAAGCGCTCACCGCGCACCGCCCGCCCCTCGAAGAAGCGCTTCCGACGGAACACGGGGTGCTCGGTCCGGAGCCGGATCAGTCCCTGGGTCCAGGCCAGCAGGTCCTCATCGATCTCGGACCAGTCGAACCAGGAGATCTCGTTGTCCTGGGCGTAGCCGTTGTTGTTGCCACCCTGGGTGCGCCCGAACTCGTCACCACCGAGCACCATCGGCACCCCCTGGCTCAGCACCAGGGTGGTCAGCAGGTTGCGCTGCTGGCGGGCCCGCAGCCGCAGCACCGCCGGGTCGGTCGTCTCCCCCTCGACCCCGCAGTTCCAGGAGCGGTTGTCGTCGGTGCCGTCCTGGTTGTCCTCGCCGTTGGCCTCGTTGTGCTTGTCGTTGTAGGAGACCAGGTCGCGCAGGGTGAACCCATCGTGCGCGGTGACGAAGTTGATCGAGGCGCTGGGCCGGCGTCGGTCCGACTGGTAGAGGTCGCTGGAGCCGGTGAACCGCGCCGCGAACTCGGGCACGGTCTCGTCGACGCCACGCCAGAAGTCGCGCACCGTGTCGCGGTAGGCGCCGTTCCACTCCGACCACAGGGGCGGGAAGTTGCCGACCTGGTAGCCACCCTCACCGATGTCCCAGGGCTCGGCGATCAGCTTGACCTGGCTGATCACCGGGTCCTGCTGGATCACCTCGAAGAAGGTGGACAGCCGGTCGACGTCGTGCAGCTCCCGCGCCAGGGTGGACGCCAGGTCGAAGCGGAAGCCGTCGACGTGCATCTCCTGGACCCAGTACCGCAGGCTGTCCATGATCATCTGGAGCACGTGGGGGTGGCGCATGTTCATGGAGTTGCCGGTCCCGGTGTAGTCCATGTAGTACCGGGGATCGTCGTCCATGAGCCGGTAGTACGCCTGGTTGTCGAACCCCTTCAGGCTGAGCGTGGGCCCGAGGTGGTTGCCCTCGGCGGTGTGGTTGTAGACCACGTCGAGGATCACCTCGATGCCGGCCTCGTGCAGCGTGCGCACCATCCGTTTGAACTCCGGGACCACCCGTTCGTCCTCCACGGAGGCGTAGGTGTGGTGCGGCGCGAAGTAGGCGATCGAGTTGTATCCCCAGTAGTCCGACAGGCCCTGCTCGATCAGGTGGTGCTCGGAGATGTAGCGGTGCACGGGCAGGAGCTCGATCGCGGTGACCCCGAGCTCGGTCAGGTGCTGGACGACCGCGGGGTGCGCGAGCCCCGAGTAGGTCCCGCGTTGGTGCTCCGGCACCGCCGGGTGCTGCATCGTGAGGCCCTTGACGTGTGCCTCGTAGATCACGGTCTCGCTCCACGAGTTGCGGGGCGGACGATCGTTCCCCCACTCGAAGAAGGACTGGGTGACCACGCTGCGGGGGACGTAGCGCGCGGAGTTCTTGGTGTTCATCGACCCGTCGGGGTTGCCGAAGCGGTAGCCGAAGATCGCCTCGTCCCAGGTGAGGTCACCGACCACGGTCTTGGCGTAGGGGTCGAGCAGCAGCTTGTTCGGGTTGCACCGCAGCCCCCGGGACGGCTCGTAGGGACCGTGCACCCGGTAGCCGTACCGCGTCCCGGGCGCGATGTCCGGGCCGTAGCCGTGCCACACCGAGCCGGTCACCTCGGGCAGCGGGATCCGCTCCTCGCGCGTCTTGGTGTGGAAGATGCACAGCTCGACCTTGTCAGCCACCTCCGAGAAGACCGAGAAGTTGGTGCCGTAGCCATCGAAGGTGGCCCCCAGCGGGTAGGGACGTCCGGGCCACAGTTCGGTGCTCATCGCTCGTGCCTCTCGATCGTGTCGGCGCGCACGAGGACGCGCACGCTCCTGCGGGCCAATGGCACGTGCAACCGTGCTCCGTGCTGCTGGGGGGCTCCGGCCGGGTCGACCCCGTCGTGGTGCCGTGCCGCGGTGGAGAAGCGCTCCTCCCAGGGGCCGGGCGCGTGGGGCAGCACCACCTCGACGTCCGCGTCCTCGGCGTTGATCGCCACCACCACCGCACCCAGCGGCCCCTCGCGGTGCAGGGCGATCGCCTGCGCACCGGGTACCAGGACGGCATCCACGTCATGGCCGCGGGGGTCGTGCAGCACCGGCAGCTGCCGACGCAGCGCGATCAGGTCCCGGTAGAGGGTGAACATGGCCTGGTGCTCGGCCCCGTCACGCGCGAGGGACAGGTCCAGGATCGAGGCACGGAAGGTCTCCTCGGCCTGGGGATCCGGCACCTGCCCCTGCCAGGCGAACCCGGCGAACTCCTCACGGCGACCGGTGCGCACGGCTGCGACCAGGTCCTCGTCGGTGTGGGACACGAAGTAACGGAAGGGCGCCGGCTCGGCGTACTCCTCCCCCATCCACAGCATCGGCACGTACGGTGCCGTCAGCAACGCCGCAGCGGCGACCTCGAGACCGCCCCGGTCGGTCAACGTCGTCAGACGCTCCCCCAGCATCCGGTTGCCCACCTGATCGTGGTTCTGGACACAGACCACGAAGCGGTCGTAGGGGACGTCGCGGGCGGGGCGCCCGACCGTGCGCCGGCGGTAGGCGGAGTAGCGGCCCGCGTGCAGGTAACGGTCGCGCAGCATCGGCACGAGGTCCGACAGGCCATCGTGGTCGACGTAGTAGCCGTCCTGCTCGCCGGTCAGCGCCACGTGGATCGCGTGGTGGAAGTCGTCGGCCCACTGGGCGTCCATGCCGTACCCACCGGCGGCGACCTCCCGGACCAGCCGGGGTGCGCACAGGTCGGACTCGGCGATCACGTGGACGGGCTTGCCGAGCCGGGCTCCCTCGGCCTTGACCGCGGTGGTGAACGCCTCCAACAGGTGCACCGCCGAGGTGTCGACGATGCCGTGGACCGCGTCGAGGCGGAAGCCGTCGAGGTGGAGCTCGCGGACGCAGGCGATGCCGTGCTCGACCACCCACCGCCGGACGGCGTCGGCATCCTCGAGGTCGGTGTTCAGCGCCTGGCCCCAGGGCGTGCCGCGCTGGTCGGTCAGGTACGGCCCGAAGTCATCGAGGTGGTTGCCCTCCGGGCCGATGTGGTTGTAGACCACGTCGAGCCAGACCCCCAGGCCCCGCGCGTGCGCGGCATCCACCAGCCGCCGCAGCCCCTCCGGACCGCCGTAGGTGTTCTGGACCGCGTAGGGCAGCACGCCGTCGTAGCCCCAGTTGCGTGCCCCGGAGAACTGCCACACCGGCAGCAACTCGATGGTGGTCACGCCGAGCTCGACGAGGTGGTCGAGGTGCTGCGCCACGGCATCGAAGGTGCCGTCGGGTGTGAAGGTGCCGACGTGCAGCTCGTAGACGACCTGCTCGTGCAGCGGCCGCGCCCGGAAGTCGGCATCGGTCCAGGGGAAGGCCTGCCAGTCGTCGATCGCGGAGGGGCCGGCGGGACCGTCCGGCTGCCAGCGGGAGGCCGGGTCGGCGCGGTCCACGGTGCTGCCGTCCTCGCGGTGCAACCGGAAGCGGTAGCGCGCACCGGGCGCCACCCCGTCCAGCTCCCCCACGAACCAGCCCCGTCCCCGGGCGCCGAGGCCGACGGTCCGCCCGCCATCACCGGGGTCGAGCACCACCTCGACCGCGACCGCACGGGGCGCCCACACGGTGACGCCGGCCCGGCCGTCCCCCAACCAGGTCACGCCGAGCCCCGGTGCCTGCCCCGCGGTCGTGTCGGCGGGCTCGGCGACGACGCCCGTCGCGGCGTGCGGTGGGGTCGGTGGGACGGGTGGAACCGTGGTCACGTGACGACCTCGATCGCTGGGGGGGCGGAGGGGACGGCGACGTCGAGCGCGACCGCGACACGGGTGAGCTCCTCCAGCCACCGGACCGCCGCGGCATCGCCAGCGGTGGCGAGCCGCACCAGCCTGGCGTGGTGCTCGGTGATCAGCCGCCAGATGACGTCCTGTGCCGCGGTGAGGTCCACCTCGAAGCGCACCAGGTTCACCACCTCGATCAGATCGCGGACCCGCTGCAGCGTGCCGATGTGACGTGGCTCGAAGGTGGTCAGGGGCTCGGAGCCGTCCGCGACCAGCCGGCTCACGCGTCCGGCGATGCGGGCGACCGAGTTGGACAGGGTGTGGGCCAGGCCGTCGGTGTCCAGCGTCACGCTGAACCGGGCAGCCTCCGCCAGCAGGTCCTCGACCCGGGCGGGATCGGGTCCGGAAGTGCCGAGTTGGGTCGCCAGCTCCGCGTTGAGCACGACCTCCGCCGCACTGCGCAGGGGGGCGGGCAGCTCGGCATCCAGCTCGCTGAGGTAGCGCATCAGCGGAGCGCGACCCCGGAAGATGGCGCGGTAGGAGGCCTCGACCTCCTGCATCGTCGCCGCCAGCACCCGGTCCAGGATGCGGCGCTGCTCGTCGCGGAACAGGTCGCGGAGCGAGAACGACTCGCCCTCGAAGTGGTGGTCGATCGCCCGGATCACCGCCGGGAAGTCGGCGGTCTGGAAGTGGCCCTCGAAGATCGCCACGAGCTCGCCGTAGGTCACGTCGTCACCGCGGAGCCGGACCCCGCAGACGAAGCTGTGATCACCGAGGTGCAGGACGGCGTACTCGAAGGCGGCCTCGTCCCGGGTCACCAGCGATCGGACCATGACACGCCCCGTGCCGAGCTGGGCGCGCCCGGCCCGGGACCGCACGTCGTCCTCGGTCTCGACCTCGTAGGCCCCGACCCGTTCCAGCTCGCCGTAGGGCTCGGACAGGCTCGCGATGGCGAAGTGCGCCGCGACGTGCTCGAACCCCGTGATGCCGGGCCGGACCTGCTGCTCGTAGATCGCGCGGGCGTCGCGGTAGCGCGGATCGTTGGACGGCGCTCGCGCCAGTTGGTCCAGGAAGCGGGCCTCGAGGTCATCCCGACCGGTCAGCTGCCGGGAGAGCTGCAGCGCCCGGGCGGCGTAGCGCAGCACCTGCACCGGCTCCGGGCGGGCGAGATCCTCGAAGAACCAGCCGCAGCTGGTGTACATCAGCAGCGCGTGCCGCTGGAGCTCGAGCAGCTGCAGCGCCCGGACGGTCTGGGCCTGGTCCAACGGCGCCACCTGCTGCCTGGCGAGGAAGGGCGCCAACTCCGCCTCGCGGTCGAGCACCACCTCGATGTAGTCGTCGCGGGCCGCCCAGGGGTCGGCGAAGAGCTCGGCGCCGTAGGTCTCGAAACGCTCGGCGAGTTCGAGGCGCAGGTCGTCCAGCGCCGCCCTGAGGGGAGCACGCCACCGGGTGTGCTGGCCGGGCAGGGCCCCGCAGCCACAGTCCGAGCGCCAGCGCTCCACGCCGTGGGCGCAGCTCCAGGAGCTGTCCTGGACCACCTCGGCCTCGTGGGTCGGCGGGAACCGCGCCAGGTAGGCGGCGTAGTTGATGAGCTCCACGTCATCGCGGACGTCCAGCCGCTCCAGAGCGGCGGCCAGCGCCATCTCGCCGTGGTGGTGGTGGTGCCCGTAGGACTCCCCGTCGGTCGCGATGTGGGCGAGCTGGGGTCCTGACCGCCCGCTGAAGCCCTCCAGGAGCCGATCGGCGAGGCGGCGCCCGTCGGCGAGCAGGCCCTCGAAGGCGACGGCCTGGGAGATCGGCCCGTCGTAGAAGAAGACCGCGATGCTCCGTCCCGAGGCCAGCGGGACCTCGTAGGGCATGGTCGGGTCCACCCGGCCACCGCTGACGTCGGTCCAGGTGGACTGACCTCGGGGTCGGACCCGCGCCGCCTGGTAGGGAGAGAGCACCGTGAACCGGATGCCCTCGCCGGCCAGCAGCTCCAGGGTGGCGTCGTCGACCGCCGTCTCGGCCAGCCACATGCCCTCGGGCGGCCGGCCGAAACGGTGGGTGAAGTCACGGATGCCCCACAGCACCTGGGTGCGGGCATCCCGGGGCGTGGCCAGCGGCATGATCGCGTGGTTGTACACCTGCGCCATGGCCGAGCCGTGTCCGTCGAACCGAGCCCGGCTCTGGACGTCAGCCGCCAGGATCGCGGCGTAGGTCGCGGGCGCCGCCACCTCCATCCACGACAACAGGGTGGGGCCGACGTTGAAGCTGATGCGCGCGTAGTTGTTGACCAACTGGGTGATGTGGCCCTGCTGATCGAGGATCCGTGCCCGGGTGTTCGGGTCGTAGGACTCGGCGTTGATGCGCTCGTTCCAGTCGTGGAACGGGTAGGCCTCGTCCTGCTGCTCGACGATCTCGAGCCACGGGTTCTCCCGTGGGGGCTGGTAGAAGTGCCCGTGCACACAGATGAAGCGGTCCACACGTGCTCCGGCGAGAGGCGTTCAGGGGGGAGCCGCCCACCGGGCAGCCCCATCGTCCGGTCGCAGAGCCTACGTCACCTGCCGGTCACCGGGTCGTCGGGCAGGAACACCTCGATCGACAGCGGCGGCAGGGTCACCACCGCGGAGTGCGACCTACCGTGGAAGGGATGCGGCAGGGCGTCGATCCCACCGAGGTTGCCCGTTCCCGAGCCGCCGTACTCCAGCGCGTCGCCGTTGAAGGCCTCACGCCAGTGCCCGCCGAGGGGCAGGCCCACCCGGTAGTTCTCCCGGGTCATGGGCGTGAAGTTCGCGATCACCAGCGCGGCCGAGCCGTCCCGACCGCGCCTGAGGAAGCTGATCACCGACGATTGCCAATCGCTGCCGTCGAGCCACTCGAACCCGAAGGGCTCGCTGTCGCCCTCGTGCAGCGCCGGGGTCTGGCGGTACAGGGTGGCGAGGTCCTTCACGCAGTGGAGCAGCTGCCGGTGGAGCGGATCGCCCTCGAACAGGTGCCAGTCCAGGGAGCGCTCGTGGGCCCACTCGGACCACTGCCCGAACTCCGAGCCCATGAACAACAGCTTCTTGCCCGGCGTGGTGAACAGGTAGCCGTACAGGGCGCGCAGGTTCGCGAACCGCTGCCAGGTGTCGCCGGGCATCTTGCCGATCAGCGAGCCCTTGCCGTGCACCACCTCGTCGTGGGACAGGGGCAGGCAGTAGTTCTCCGAGTAGGCGTAGATCGACCGGAAGGTGAGCTGGTCGTGGTGGTACTTGCGGTGGATCGGATCGTGCTGGAAGAACGAGAGCGTGTCGTGCATCCAGCCCATGTCCCACTTGAACCCGAAGCCGAGCCCGCCGAGGTAGGTCGGCCGTGACACCATGGGCCAGGAGGTCGACTCCTCGGCGTAGGTCTGCACGTCCGGGAAGCGTTGGAACACCTCGGTGTTGAAGCGCCGCAGGAACTCGATCGCCTCGAGGTTCTCGTTGCCGCCGTGGATGTTGGGGACCCACTCGCCCTCCTTGCGCGAGTAGTCGAGGTAGAGCATCGAGGCGACGGCGTCCACCCTGAGCCCGTCGACGTGGTACTCCTCGAGCCAGAACATCGCGGAGGACAGCAGGAAGGCGACCACCTCGGGCCGGCCGTAGTTGAAGATGTAGCTGGACCAGTCGGGGTGGAAGCCCTGTCGCGGATCGGCGTGCTCGTACAGGTGGGTCCCGTCGAAGCTGCCGAGTGCGAACTCGTCGGTCGGGAAGTGACTCGGCACCCAGTCGAGGATCACCCCGATGCCGGCCTGGTGCAGCCGGTCGATGAGCTCCTTGAGGTCCTGCGGCGTGCCGTACCGCGAGGTGGGGGCGAAGAAGCCCGTGCACTGGTAGCCCCACGAGCCGTAGAAGGGATGCTCCATGATGGGGAGGAACTCCACATGGGTGAAGCCCATGGCCTGGAGGTGGTAGATCAGCGGGTCAGCGAGCTCGCGGTAGGTCATCGGCCGCGGCCCGTGGCCGTCGTCGGTGCGCCGCCAGGAGCCGAGGTGGAGCTCGTAGATCGCGACGGGAGCGTCGAGCGTCTGGCTGCTCCCGCGGGTCTCCATCCACTCGTCGTCGCCCCACCGGTAGTCGAGGTCCCACACCTTCGATGCGGTCAGCGGCGGCGTCTCGGTGTGGACGGCGTAGGGGTCGGCCTTGTCCACCGCCCCGCCGCCCTGCTGGGAGACGACGTGGAACTTGTAGCCGTCGCCGGGCTTGGCTCCGGGGACGAACACCTCCCAGATGCCCGACACGCCCCGGGCAGCCATGCGGCCCTCGGGCGAGCGGTTGTCCCAGCCGTTGAAGTCCCCGATGACGGTGATCTGGCGGGCGTTGGGGGCCCACACCGCGAAGTGCACCCCCGGCACCCCGTCGGCATCGACGGTCGGGTGGGCGCCGAGCTTCTCCCACAGCCTGAGGTGGGTGCCCTCGTTGAAGAGGAACAGGTCGTCTTCGGTGATCAGTGAGGTTGCCAGCGTCATCGTGTCGCCTCTCTCTCGAGGACCTGTGAGATCCCGGCCAGCGGGATCCCCACCCACGCGGGGCGGTTGTTCATCTCGTAGCCCAGCTCGTAGACCGCCTTCTCGACCAGGAACGCGTCGAGCAGCAGACGCAGATGTTCCGGGTCGTCGGGGACGAAGGGCTGGTCGGCGGCCACCGCGAGGTAGCCATCGAGGAACGCGGCGCTGACCCAGGTCAACCACCGGTCGAGCCAGGCGGTCAGCAGCTCGTGGTTGGGGTGGTCGGGGGTGACCAGCCCGCGATCGATCTGCTCGCGCAGCGTGGAGGAGGTGGCGTACTGCAGGGACCGCAGCATCCCGGCCACGTCACGCAGCGCGGACCGCTTCAGCCGCCGCTCCCCCAGCGCCCGCGCCGGTTCGCCCTCGAAGTCGATGATGGCGAAGTCGCGACCGGTGTAGAGCACCTGACCGAGGTGGTAGTCCCCGTGGGTGCGGATCCGGGTGGCGGTGATCGGCTCGTCCGTCAACGCCTTGAGCCGTTGCAGCAGCTGCTCCTCACGCCCGACGATGCGCTGCACCTCGGCGGCGGTGTCGGCGTCGCTGAGGCGCTTGGCCTCCCGGCCGGCGGCTCTGAGCCCCAGCCGCACGGCGTTGCGGATCGACTGGTAGAGACTGCGCTGACTGAGCCGGGTCATCGGCTCGGGCGTGAAGGCCGGATCGCCCTGGTCGTCGGAGAGCGCGACGTGGAGCTCGGCCGTGCGCTGCCCCAGCAACCGGGCGTTGGCCAGGAAGGGCCCGATGGCCACGTGCGCCCGCTCGGGGAGACCGCCACGAGCCATCGCCAGACCGAGCGGATCCCCCTCGTACTTGAGATGAGGAGGCTCGGCGCCCTCGGGGTCGGAGACGACGCGCTCCGCGAACCGCCCGAGCTCATCGAGGGTCTGCGACCACGCATCCCCCTCGTTGGGGATGAAGCGTTGGAAGATCGCCAGCGTGCGCAGCGCCGTCGAGCCCTCCACCTCGACGTCCAGCGAGCCGATGACCGCGGGCACCTGCTCGAAACCCTCGAGGTGGGCGCCCACCTCGACGTCGGGGCTGATCCCCTCCTCGAGGCGACGCAGCACCTTCATCAGCATCACCTCGCCGTAGAGCACCGAGGTGTTGGACTGCTCGCCGCGCAGCAGGTGCGACTCGAGCTCGCCACCGTCGACCGCCCGGTCGAACGCCGAGGTGCGGGCGCCGAGCAGCGCCACGTCCTGGCCCTCGTGCCGGCGACGCTTGGCCATGGTCTGGTGCAGGGCCTCCTGGGCCGCCTCGTCGGTCAACGCGTCGATCAGCACCCCGGAGCTCGCCTTGGCGCCCTGGCCCTTGACGGTCGCGAGCACCGCATGCGGTTGCACGGCCAGGAGGCGGCCGGCCTCCTCGCCCTCGGCGAAGGTGACGGGCACCACGTAGGACTCGGGCTCCCCCTCGACGTACTCCACCTCCACGATCAGCACCTGCAGGACCGGTCGCTGCTTGGGGCCGACGGGGATCGTGTGGATGATGGTCGCGCTGCGCACACGGCGCGACTTCCCGCCGAACCACCGTTGGCGTTGCAGCACGTCGGGCAGGATCGTCTCCAGCCGCCGCTTCCCGGGGCCACGCAGCAGCGCCGTCCACTCACCCGAGACCGTGACCTCCGGCAGCGGCATCTCGCCCTCCTCGGCGTGGACGTCCCCCGCGAACTCCGGCAGCTTCGACAGCAGCACCTGTGCGGGATCGCGCTCCAGGGAGAACCACAGGTACTGGTACGGCCCCAGCGTGAGCAGGTAGGGCTGCTCGGTGATCCGGGGGAAGGTGGTCCGACCGAGCATCTCCACGGGGAAGCGGCCGGTCTGGTCCGAGAGGTCCAGCTCGCAGGCCTGGGCGTAGCGCGACAGGTTCGCGACGACGAGCACCTGCTCCTCGTGAGCGGTGTCGGGGTCGGTCCAGGTGCGCGTGAACGCCAGGACCTTGGCGTTGTCGGGGGTGAGCATCGTCAGATCGCCGCGCCCGAACACGTGGTGCCGCTTGCGCAGCGCGATCATCCGCTTCATCCACCACAGCAGGCTGCGGGGGTTGTTCTGCTGCGCCTCGACGTTCAGCGACTCGACGTGGTACTCGGGGTCGATGATCAACGGCAGGAACAGCTTCTGCGGGTTCGCGCGGGAGAAGCCACCGTTGCGGTCGTTCGACCACTGCATGGGGGTCCGCACCCCGTTGCGGTCACCGAGGTAGACGTTGTCGCCCATGCCGATCTCGTCGCCGTAGTACAGGATGGGGGTACCCGGCAGGCTGAACAGCAGCGAGTTCATCAGCTCGATCAACCGACGGTCGTTGCCCAGCAGCGGGGCGAGGCGGCGCCGGATGCCCAGGTTGACCCGCATGTCGTGCTCGCGCGCGTAGGCGCGGTACATGTAGTCGCGTTCCTCGTCGGTGACCATCTCCAGCGTGAGCTCGTCGTGGTTGCGCAGGAAGATGCCCCACTGGCTCTCCTCGGGGATCTGCGGCGTCTGCTGCAGGATGTCCACGATCGGGAACCGGTCCTCCTGCGCGACGGCCATGAACAGCCGCGGCATCAGGGGGAAGTGGAAGTTCATCTGGCACTCGTCGCCATCCCCGAAGTAGGCCGCGGCGTCCTCGGGCCACTGGTTGGCCTCGGCGAGGAACATCCGGCCGGGATGCCGGTCGAGGTGACGGCGCAGCTCCTTGAGGAAGTCGTGGGTCTCGGGCAGGTTCTCGCCGTTGGTGCCGTCGCGGACGAACAGGTACGGGATCGCGTCCAGGCGCATGCCGTCCACACCGGTCTCCGCCCAGAAGTCCAGCACGTCCTTGACGGCCTGGCGCACGTCAGGGGAGTCGAAGTTGAGGTCGGGCTGGTGGTGGAAGAACCGGTGCCAGTAGTACTGCTGTGCTTCACCGTGCCAGGTCCAGTTGGAGGCCTCGAAGTCCTCGAAGATGATGCGGACGTCCTGCCACCGTTCGGGGGTGTCGGACCAGACGTAGAAGTCGCGCTCCGGGCTACCGGGCGCGGCCTTGACCGCGCGCTGGAACCAGGCGTGCTGATCCGAGGTGTGGTTGATCACCAGCTCGGTGATGACCTTGAGCCCCCGGGCGTGCGCCTCCTGGACGAAGCGCTTGAACTGCCGCATCGTGCCGTAGTCGCGGTTGATCGTGGTGTAGTCGGCGATGTCGTACCCGTCGTCGCGACCCGGCGAGGGGTAGAACGGCAGCAGCCACAACGCCGTGACGCCGAGGTCCTGCAGGTAGTCGAGCTTGGCGGTCAACCCCGGGAAGTCCCCGATGCCGTCCCCGTTGGCGTCGAAGAAGGCCCGCACGTGCAGCTCGTAGATGACCGCATCCTTGTACCACTGCGGGTCGGGACGGCTGCGGGGCTCCTCTTCGGGCATCAGGCGGGTTCCTTGCTGGAGCGCAGGTGGGTGCTGGTCGGTGCTGGTCCGGTGCTGGTCGGTGCGGTCGGTGCTGGTCGGTGCGGTCGCTCGGCCGTCGGCCGCGCACCCGGCACCGGGCGAGGGCCGCTCGGTGGGTGGCTTCGTGCCGCCGTTCGCCCGTGGGGAACGCGACACGGTGTTCGTCGGGTGGGGGTCGACAAGTGCCGTGGTACGGCGGTGGACGGGTGGGGGTGCGACCCGGTTGGGGGCGGGCGAGGAGCCGGTGGTCGTCAGCGTCGGGGGCGTGAGATGGCGTCAGGGGGCGTCGGGGGCGTGAGGGGACGTCACGGTGAGGCGTCGTGGTCGCGCTCGTCACGTGGCGGCACCCGCACCTCGAAGATGTGGGCCGGGGTCACGTGGGGGTGCAACTCGACGTAGTTCTCGGGTCCGGACCAGTGGAAGGTGCCCCCGCCGAAGACGTCGCGCAGCTCGAAATGGTCGGTCCCGGCCTCCAGGCCGAGGGCCTCGAGGTCGAGCCAGGTCAGGCCTGCCTGGGTCTGGTGGGGATCGAGGTTGACGATCACGAGCACCGCGTCGAGGCCGGAGCGGTCGGTCTTGGAGTAGGCGAGCAACTGGTCGTTCTTGATCTCGTGGAACGTCAGGGTGTGGTCCTGCTGGAGCGCGGGGTGGGCGTGGCGGATCGAGTTGACCAGCCGGATCACCTCGGCCAAGGACCACGGTTGCTGGTCGGCGTCCCAGGTCTTGATCTCGTACTTCTCGTTGTCGAGGTACTCCTCGGCGCCGGGACGGGCCTCGGACCACATCAGCTCGAAGGCCGGACCGTACATCCCGTAGTTCGCGGTCAGGGTGGCGGCGAGCACCAGCCGCTGCACGAACATCGGACGACCGCCGTGCTGCAGCTGGTCGGTGAGGATGTCGGGGGTATTGGGCCAGGAGTTCGGCCGGAAGAAGTCCGCGACCTCGGTGTGGAACAGCTCGGTGTAGTAGTCCTGGATCTCCTGCTTGTGCCGGCGCCAGGTGAAGTAGGTGTAGGAGTGGTTGAAGCCGCGCATCGCCAGCTCGTACATCACCTTCGGCCGTGTGAAGGCCTCGGCCAGGAAGATGCACTCGGGGTGCTCGGCCTTGAGCTCACCGAGGCACCACCCCCAGAACGGGAAGGACTTGGTGTGGGGGTTGTCGACCCGGAAGATGCGGACCCCCTCGGCGATCCAGTGGTCGAACACGCCCTTGAGCGCCTGCCACAGCCCCTCGACGTCGCTGGTCTCGAAGTCGATCGGGTAGATGTCCTGGTACTTCTTGGGCGGGTTCTCGGCGTACTGGATCGAACCGTCGGGCCGTCGCTTGAACCACTCCGGGTGCTCGCTGACCCAGGGATGGTCGGGAGCGCACTGGAAGGCGATGTCGAGCGCGAGCTCCATCCCGCGCTCCTCACACGCGGCGATCAGGGCGCGCAGGTCCTCGACGGTCCCGAGCTCGGGGTGGATGTCGAGGTGGCCACCCTCGGGGCCGCCGACCGCCCAGGGTGAACCCGGATCGTCCAGGTCGGCACCCACCAGGTTGTTGCGTCCCTTGCGGTAGGCCCGCCCGATCGGGTGGATCGGTGGCAGGTACAGGACGTCGAAGCCCATCGAGGCCACGTGGTCGAGCCGGTCGATCACGTCACGCAGGGTGCCGTGACGACCGGGCTCGGGCGACGCCGAGCGGGGGAACAGCTCGTACCACGTCGAGAACGCGGCCCGTTCACGATCGACCTCCACCTCAAAGACCGCGGAGCGCACGCGGTGGTCCCGCGGGTCGTGCCGACGACCGAGCTCGACCACCTCCTCGGAGGTACCGCGCTCAGCCCGGGCGGCAGCATCGAGTCCGATGTCGGTGAGGGCGGCCGCGATCTCCTTGAGGCGCTGCTTGTCGCTGCCCTTGGTCTCCTTGGCGCGCCGCTTGAGCAGCTCCGCGCCGACCGCCAGGTCGATCTCCTCCAGGGTCCCGGCATCGGTCTTGGTTCGGGTGTCACGGATCCAGGTGGCGAGGTGGTCCACCCAGGCCAGCACCCGGAAACGGTGTCGCCCGAGGGAGGCCGGGGTGAAGGACCCGCTCCAGCCGTCGTTGACGACGTAGTGCAGCGGGATCTCCTCCCACCCCTCGTCACCGACCGCCCGGAACTGCACGACGGCCGCCAGGACGTCGTGGGAATCGCCCACGATGTCGGCGGTGACCTCGACCGGCCGTCCGACGACGGCCTTGGCGGGATAGCGGCCAGCGAGCACGCTCGGCCGGACGCGCTGGATGCTGGCGCGCTGCGGGGTCGGTGCGGTCACGGTGACCTCCGGTGCTCTGTTCGTGAGCGCTTCGTGAGCGCTTCGTGAGCGCTTCGCGGTTGCTTCGTGAGCGCTCTCCGCTCGCAAGGTGCACGCTAGTGGTGTCGTCTGGCCGTCGTCGGACCTGAAGGCCGGCCATCCGTCGGTAGCCCTCCGCGAGCACCGGTGGCCGGCACGCTGCTCTCCCGGTCACGCCGACCGTCGCCCCGGGCACCTCGGGGCGCCCTCGGCGAGCGGTCGGTCAGGACGCGGCCAGCCTCGAGGCCGCCAGCAGCTCGTCCGCGGCCCGGTACGGGTCGAGCTCGCGGCGCTCGACCCGCTGGGACAGCTGTTCGAGCAGGCCGTCCTCGCCCTCCTCCAGACGGGCGAAGGTCCGCCGGGTCGACTCGAGAGCGAGCTCGCGAACCAGGTGCCGGGCGCGCGCGTGACGACGTTCGGCACCGATCCCGTGGGTGGCCAGGAACCGCGTGTGGTCCTCGATCGCCGCCACCAGCTCGACGACGCCCTCGGCCCGGACCGCCACCGTACGCAGGATCGGCGGCCACCAGGACGGCTCGTCACCGTCGGGTGCCAGGGCGTGGCCCATCTCCAGCATGCCCTGCAGCTCCGAGGCCAAGCGTCCGGCCCCGCCGGCGTCGGCCTTGTTGATGACGAAGAGATCGGCGACCTCCAGGATGCCTGCCTTCGCGGCCTGGACACCGTCGCCCATGCCGGGCGCCAGGGCGATCACGGTGGTGTCCGCGGTCGCAGCGATCTCCACCTCGGACTGCCCGACGCCGACGGTCTCGATGATGACGTCGTCGAACCCGGCGGCATCGAGGACCAGCACGGCCTGGGGGGTCGCGAAGGACAGGCCGCCGAGGTGGCCCCGGGAGGCCATGGAGCGGATGAACACGCCGGCATCCGCGTGGTGACCCTGCATCCGGATCCGATCCCCGAGCAGGGCACCGCCGGTGAACGGCGAGGACGGGTCCACCGCGAGCACGGCCACGCTGCGCCCGACACCCCTCAGCTCGGTCGCGATCGCATCGGTGAGGGTCGACTTGCCCACCCCGGGCGAGCCGCTGACGCCGAGGACGCGGGCCGACCCGGCGAGGGGATGCAGCGCCCTGACCACGTGACGCAGCTGTTCGGGACTGCCGTCCTCGACGACGGTGAGCAGGCGTGCCAACGCACGTCGCTCGCCGCGCTCGAGGCCGGTGACCAGCGCGTCGAGGTCGGGGGTCACGCTCAGACCTCGAGGGTCACCGCGTCGCCCTGGCCCCCGCCACCACACAGCGCCGCGGCGCCGGTCCCGCCTCCGCGGCGCTGGAGCTCGCTGATCAGGGAGACGACGATCCGTGCGCCGGAGCACCCGATCGGGTGCCCGAGCGCGACGCCACCGCCGTTGACGTTGACCCGGTCCTCGTCCAGCGACAGCTCACGCGCCGAGGCGATCGCCACCGACGCGAAGGCCTCGTTGATCTCGTACAGGTCGAAGCCCGACGGGTCGGCGCCGGTGCGGGCGGAGGCCGCCCGGATCGCGTTGGCCGGCTGCAGGTGCAACGCCGGGTCCGGACCGGCCACGGTGCCCCAGGCGGTGATGGTGGCGAGCACCTCGAGGCCGTGGCGCTCGGCGGCTTCGCGGCTGGCGAGCACCAGGGCCGCGGCACCGTCGGAGATCTGGGAGGCGTTGCCCGCCGTGATCGTGCCCTCCCGGGTGAAGGCCGGCCGGAGTCCCCCGAGCGAGGCGGCGGTGGTGCCCTCCCGGATGCCCTCGTCGCGGTCGATGACCACGGGATCGCCCTTGCGCTGTGGGACCTCGACCGGGACGACCTCGCCCTCGAACGCGGCGGAGCTCCAGGCCGCCGCCGCCCGCTCGTGGGACCGGGCGGACCACTCGTCCTGCTGCTCGCGGGTGATCTGCAGGTCCTTGGACCGCTGGTAGTCGTCGGTGGCCAGCCCCATGGCGCAGCCGTCGAACGCGCACGTCAGCCCGTCGTGCATCATGACGTCGGTGACGGTCCCGTCCCCCATGCGGTACCCGAAACGTGCCTTGTCGAGCAGGTACGGCGCGTTGGACATCGACTCCATGCCGCCCGCGACCACCACCTCGAAGTCACCGACGCGGATCAGGTCGCGTGCCCGGCTGATGGCGGTCATCCCCGACAGGCAGACCTTGTTGATGGTCTCGGCAGCGACCCCCATATCGATGCCACCGGCGACCGCCGCCTGACGTGAGGTGATCTGGCCCTTCCCGGCCTGCAGGACGTGGCCCATGACCACGTACTCGACCGCGGCTGCGTCGAGCCCGGCGTGGGCCAGCGCCCCTGCGATGGCATGCCCGCCCAGTTGGGTGGCCTCGAGACTGGCGAGCCCGCCCCCGAAGCGTCCCATCGGCGTCCTGGCGTACCCGACAACGACCACGTCCTGCATCGAAGGCTCCTCTCCCGGTGTGGCGCGAGCCTACGCGGGCGGTCCGGCTGATCTCCAACTGCACCGAACGCACGGATGCGTGTGTCACGGCTCGGTGGTGGCAGGCTGCCACCGACCGCATCACCCGATCGGAGCCTACCGTGGACGTGACCCGCATCGACCAGATCGCCATCGCCGTCGAGGACCTCGACGAGGCCATCGCCTTCTACGAGCGCGCCTTCGGGCTGACCGTGAGCTCGCGCGAACGCGTCGACTCCGACGGGGTCGAGGAGGCCATGCTCACCGTTGACGGGGTCTCGATCCAGCTGCTGGCACCCACCCGTGAGGACTCCCCGGTCGGACGGTTCCTGGCGCGCAACGGCCCGGGGCTGCATCATCTGGGGTTCGGGGTCAGCTCGGTCGAGACGGCACTGGAACACCTGCGCGACGAGGGGGTCCGTCTGATCGACGAGGCCCCGCGACCCGGCGGCGGAGGCCACACCGTCGGCTTCGTCCACCCCAAGGGCACCGGCGGGGTCCTGGTGGAGTTGGTCGAGGACGGCGACGGGCACGGCGGGCAGGCCGACAGCGGACACTGACCGGGGGACCCCGGGAGCGACCGGTGCGCCGACCAGCGTCACCGAGCCGCGCGGTAGCCTGCGTCGTGTCCCTTCCGCACCCGTCGAGGCTGCATCCGTGGGTTTCTCCGACCGTCTGCGTGCCTGGCTCAAGGGCGAGTCGAAACGCCGCCCGGCGAGCCCGTCGACGAGTGCCGCGTCACGGGAAGCCAACGCCGAGTTGGAGCGCTTCGCCGAGAGCCGCATCGGGGTGGAGGCCTACCTCGAGCCCAAGACGACGATCTACTCGACGACCGTGCTGCTGGTCGCCGACGACGGCGAGTACCTGCGTCGGCCGGTCAAGGACCGCGGCCAGGCTGCGACCTTCTGCCGGGACCTGAACATCCCGCTCTACGACGCCCGCAAGGTGGGCTACCCGCAGCGGATGCGTGACTACGACCAGGGCCGTGCGCCCCGGCGGATCGAGCTGTCGGATCTGCCCCCCTGGCCCGGCGACGAGCCCGACGGGGCGACCCCCGATGGGCCGCCCCCGCCGCCCGTGCCCCCATCGCCCGGGCCCCCACCGTCCGCGCCCCCGACGAGCGGGGACGAGGGCGACGATCGGCGTGGCGGCGACGATCGGCGCGATGACGGCGAAGATCGGCGCGGTGGCGGCGACGATCGGCGCGATGGCGGCGGTGCCGCAGGCGACCGCGACTGACCGCGCGTCGCACGGCAACGCTCCGCCCGGTGGGCGGAGCGTGACCTGGTCACCGGGCTGCTCAGCCCTCGGTGATCTCGACCGTCTCGATGACGACGTCCTCGACGGGCTTGTCGCCCGGACCGGTCGGCACATCGGCGATCGCGTCCACGACCTCCTGCCCGGCCGTGGTGCGGCCGAACACGGCGTAGGCCGGGGGCAGGGGCGCGTCGACGTGGGTGATGAAGAACTGCGAACCGTTGGTGTTCGGCCCGGCGTTGGCCATGGCCAGGGTGCCCCGGTCGTAGCCGTGCTTGCCGGCGGCCTCGAGCTCGTCACGGAACTTGTAGCCGGGTCCGCCGGTCCCGGTCCCGGTCGGGTCGCCACCCTGGATCATGAAACCGGGGATGACGCGGTGGAAGATCACCCCGTCGTAGAAGCCCTCCCGGGCCAGGAAGACGAAGTTGTTGACCGTCATGGGGGACTCGTCGGCGAACAGCTCGACGTCGATGTCGCCCTTGTCGGTCCGGATGGTCGCCGAGTACGACGTCGAGGTGTCGATCGTCAGGCTCGGCGGGGAGCTCCACTGCTGGGCCACGAGGGGTCCTTGTTCGGGGACGTCAGGGACAGGTGCCGGCGGGTGCGCCGGCACGGGCACGAGGGTAGGCGGTCGACTCAGCGGACCTCGACGTCGACCGATCGGATCACGACCGGCTCGTAGGGTCGCTCGGGGGTCTGGGTGGTGACCTGTGTCGGCGACGCCGCGATGTCGTCGACGACGTCCATCCCCTCGGCGACCGTCCCCACCACCGTGTACAGCGGCGGGAGCGGGGTGTCCTCCCACACGATGAAGAACTGCGAACCGGCGGTGTCCGGCCCGGCGTTGGCCATCGCGACGGTGCCGCGCTCGTAGCCACCGGGGACCAGGGCCAGCAGGTCCTCGTCGGTCGGCTCGGCCGGCAGCCCGAGGTCCTCCGGGTCGACCCCCGACTCGATCAGCTCGTCGAGCTCCGCGCGCAGCTGCGGCAGAAGCTCGTCGGCGAGCGTCTCCGACATGGCCTCGGCCCCGGCGAGCTCGTCATCGATGGTGAACCCCGGGAAGGACGGCTCGTCGGCGGCCTCCGCCGTGCAGTCCTCGCGACCACAGCCGGTCCCGGCCGGGTCACCGCCCTGGATCACCGGCGGCGCCTCCGTCACCCGGTGGAAGATCACCCCGTCGTAGTAGCCGTCCTCGGCGAGGTTGACGAGGTTGTTCACCGCGATCGGGGCGTCAGCGGTGGCCAGCTCGACCACGATGTCACCGCAGGTGGTCTCGAAGGTGGCCACGTGCGTCGCGTCGGTGTCGATCGTCACCTCGAAGGGCTCGTCGTACCGGGTGCTGGTGACCTCGGGGACGTCGTCGGGCGTCTCGCCGCAGGGCCCGACGGTCTCCTCGGGTTCCTGCGGCTCCTCCGGTGCGGCGAACGGGTCGTCGGCGTCGTCGGGGGCCTCCGGCGCCGGGGTGGTGTTGCCCCCGCCGAGCGCGAGCCCGAGCGGCACGGCGACCAGCGACAGCCCCATCAGCACCGCCATGACCAGGATGATCTTGCGGTTGCGTGCGGCCCGACGGTCGAACTTCGACCCGCCGTGGTTGCCGCCGGAGCGGGACGACTTGGACTTGGCGGCCACGGAGACCTCGGGGAGCCGGGGATGGGGGGGTGCGGGGAACACGGGCAGCGGAGCGGAACCTCTCAGGTTATCCGCCCGCGTCCGGCCGCGATCCGCCAGCAGTGCAGGTGCCAGTGCCGGCGCTCCTGCGCCTGCTCCTCGGGCCAGGCGACCACGTGCCCGAGGCCCGGCGCGATCCCGCCGCCGCAGGCCGGACAGACGTAGGCCTTGCGGGCCTGGAAGCCCGGGACCCGACGCACCGTGAACCCGGCCAGCTGGGGCAGGGTCGCATCGAAGGGCGCCGGGTCCTCCACGCGTCAGCTGTAGACGTAGAAGCCGCGCCCGGCCTTGCGCCCGAGGAAGCCGGCTTCGACCATGTGTTCGAGCAACGAGGCCGGTGCCATGGAGGGTTGACGGAACTCCTCCTGCAGCCGCTCGAGGATCGCGAGCGTGACGTCGAGCCCGACCACGTCCATCAGCTCGAACGGCCCCATCGGGTAGCCGCAGCCGAGCTTCATGGCGGTGTCGATCTCCTCGGCGGTGGCGTAGTGGGAGTCCAGCATCTTCACCGCGTCGTTCAGGTAGGGGAACAGCAGGGTGTTGACGATGAAGCCGGCCCGGTCCCCGCACAGCACCTCGGTCTTGCCCAGCCGCGCGACGAAGGCTCGGGCCAGCTCCGTCACCTCAGCGGTGGCACGGACCGTGGTGACGATCTCGACCAGCCGCATGACGGCCGCGGGGTTGAAGAAGTGCAGTCCCACCACCCGATCGGGACGACGGGTCGACATGGCGCACTCGATCACCGGCAACGACGAGGTGGTCGTCGCCAGCACGGCGTCCTCGCCGAGGACGGCATCGAGCGCTGCGAACAGCTCGCGCTTGATGGCGAGGTCCTCCGCGACGGCCTCGACCACCACGTCGCAGTCGGCCAGCTCGCCGAGCTCGGTGACCGGCTCGATGCGCGCCAGGATCCGATCACGGTCCTCGGGCTCGAGACGTCCCTTGTCGACCTGACGACCCAGCGACGAGGCGACCTTGGCGCGGGCAGCCTCCGCCTTCTCGGCGCTGCGACCCCGCAGCGCGACCTGGAAGCCGGACCGGGCACACACCTCGGCGATGCCCGTGGCCATCGTCCCGGTCCCGACCACGCCGACACGCTGCCAGCCGGCGACCAGTGCCTCGTCGGGTGCCGGACGGCTGTCGCCGTCGGCGACGGTGCGCGAGGACCCGGGCTCCTCGTAGCGGTAGAAGCCACGACCGGCCTTGCGGCCGGTGTAGCCCGCGGAGGCCAGTTGGCTGAGCATCGGACGGGGCGCGAACCGCTGGTCGCCGAACTGGGCGTGCATCGCGTCCATGATGCCGACGAAGGTGTCGATGCCGACCAGGTCGGCGAGCGCGATCGGCCCCATCGGCAGGCCCGTGCCCAGCCGCATGGCGGTGTCCACGTCCTCCTTGGTGGCATAGCCGCTCTCGACCATCCCGACGGCCTGGTTGAGGTAGGGGAACAGCAGCTGGTTCGCGATGAAGCCACGGCGATCGCCCACCACGACGGGGACCTTGCCGATGCGCTCGGCGAAGGTGCGGGCGGTCTCGACGACCGACTCGTCGGTCACCACCGTGCGCACCAGCTCGATCAGCTGCATCACCTGGGCCGGGTTGAAGAAGTGGAACCCGAGGACCCGGTTCGGCCGCTGGGTGACGACGCCGATGTCCATCACGGGCAGCGAGGAGGTGTTGGTCGCGATGATCGCGTCGGGCCGCACGTGGGCATCGATGGCCCGGAAGGCCGCCTGCTTGAGCTCGAGCTCCTCCGGCACGGCCTCCACGACGAGGTCGCAGCGCGCGAGGTCGCCGTGGTCGGCGCTGACGGTGACGCGGGACAGGATCTCCGCCTGCTCCGGAGGCGTGAGGCGCTCACGTCGGACCTGGCGCTCGAGCGAGCTGACGATGCGCTGGTGACAGGACGCGGCCGCCTCCTCGTCGATCTCGACCACGGACACGGGGATCCCCTGACGCGCGACGAGTTCGGCGATCCCCGCCCCCATCGTCCCGCCGCCGACGATCCCGACCTGTTCGATCTGCAACGTGCTCACGTCCGACACCTGGTGACCTCCCGAGCGGCTCGGACCACGTCCGTGGCCCCGGGCGAGCCTATGCGCCGGAGGCGTTGCGGCCGACGGTGGCGGCCGCACGGTCGAGCGCGACGCGGGTGGTCGGCTCCGGGAACGGCGACATCACCAGCACGCTCGCCAACGACCGGCTGCCGCCGACCGCTTCGCGGCACAGGGCGGCGAGGTGCGCGTGCTGCTGACGCCTGATGGCGAGCAGGGCATGCGAGGTCGCGGCCCCGTGACCGGGGACCACCACCTCGGCATCGAGGGCCTCGAGCGCGGCCAGCGTGGCCGGCCACTCGAAGGGGAACGCGTCATCGAAGGCCGGCGGCGCGCCGACCTCCACCAGATCGCCGGCGAGCACGGTGGCGGCATCCGGGACGTGCACGACCAGATCGTGGTCGGTGTGCCCGTGTCCGAGCAGCCGCAGCTCCACGTCCCGGTTGCCGAGATCGACGCGGTGACGCCCCTCGATCAGGTGGTCGGGCACCGGGATCGGGCTCGCCCGCAGGTGCACGTGGTGCTCCTCGGGCAGCCAGGTCAGCCACCGCTCCCGCTCCGCGATCCCGTAGCGGGTCAGGGTCTCACGGCACCCGCGGCTGGCGTACAGCGGGATCCCCGGGAACGCCGTCGCGCCCAGGCTGTGATCCAGGTGGGCGTGGGTCAGCGCGACCGCCGTCGGGGCTGCCACGGGGAGCTCGGCGAGGTGGTGGCGCAGCTCAGCGGCCTCGTGCAGGGAGGTCCGCGTATCCACCAGCAGGACCCCGTGGTCACCAGCGATCACCGTGACGTTGACGTCGAACGGGTCGTAGCGCCGGACCCAGATGCGGTCGGCGACCTCACGCCAGGCGGTCACGGCCGGCATCGTCAGGCCACCACGTCGAGGAACCGGTCGCCGTCGTGCGGACCGAAGGGACCGACCAGCGCCAGACCGCGGGGGCCGGACAGGACCCGCCGGGCGACGGCGCGGACCGCCCCGAGATCCACGGCGGCGATGCGCCTGAGCGCCTCGTCGACGTCGAGCAGCTCCGCACCGGTGACCAGCTGCTGACCGAGACGGGACATGCGCGAGCCCGTGTCCTCCAGCCCGAGGACGGTCCCGCCCGTCAGCGCCCCCTTGGCTCGTTCGACCTCGGCGTCGGTGACGTCGTCGACGATCCGGTCGAGCTCGTGGGTCAGCACGTCCAACACCTCGTCGACCTTGCCCGGCGCCGTGCCGGCGTAGGCCCCGACCAGACCGGCGTCGGTATAGGCCGACGCGTAGCTGAACGCCGCGTAGGCCAGCCCCCTGCGCTCCCGGATCTCCTGGAACAACCGCGATGACATGCCGCCACCGAGCACCGTGTCGAGTACGCGCATGGCGTAGCGGTCCGCGTCGCGGTGGTGCAGACCGGCGCCCCCCAGCACGACGTGGGCCTGTTCGCTCGGGCGGTGCAGGATCCGCACCTGCCCCGTGTGGTACCCGTCCACCGCGGTGCGGGGTCGACCCGCACCACCGGGACGGCCGAGATCGCCGAGCAGCTGGTCGGCGAGCGCGACCACCCGGTCGTGCTCCACGTTGCCGGCAGCGGCCACCACCAGAGCCTCGGGCCGGTACCGGTCCAGGTAGTAGCCGTGGATCGTGTCGCGGTCGAGCCGGCTGATGGACTCCAGCGTGCCGAGCGTCTCCGCCGCCAGGGGATGTTCTCCCAGCAGCAGCTGGCAGAACTCGGTGTGGACGAGCTCGTCCGGCGCGTCGTTGAGCGCGTCGAGCTCTGAGAGCACGACCTGCCGCTCCGCTTCGACGTCCTCGGGTCGGTTGCGGGCGCTGACGAGCATGTCGGCGAGCACCTCGAAGGCCACCGGCACCTCGACGTCCAGCACCCGGGCGTGGAAGCAGGTGAGCTCCTTGGAGGTGAAGGCGTTCAGCTCCCCACCGACGGCATCCAGCGATTCCGCGATGTCACGGGCCGAGCGGGTCGCGGTGCCCTTGAACAGCGTGTGCTCGAGGAAGTGGGAGCAGCCGAGCTGCCCCGGGTGCTCGTCCCGTGAGCCCACGGCCAGCCACAACCCCAGCGAGACCGATCGGACCGAGGTCATCGTCTCCGTGACGACACGCACGCCCGAGGGCAGCGTGGTGAGCTCGTGGGACACCGACGACCTCGTTCCAGCGACCGGGGAGGGGGGAAGGGCGCAGGGTACGCGCCCGCGACGTCGACCGGGCCTCCATGCCGACGGGCGACCCGAAGGCCGCCCGTCGACGTGCTGCTGCTGGCGTGGTCAGTCGCGATCGCGCGACCGGCTCCGGGTCCGGGTACGGGTCCGTCCACCGCCGCCCTCGCTGCCACGGTCGCCGGCGTCGCTGTCACCGCCGCTGCGGCCACGGTCGCCGGCGTCGCGGTCACCACCGCTGCGGTCGCGGTCACCGCCGCTGCGGTCGCGGTCACGGCCGCCCCGGTCACGACCGCCACGGCTGCGGCCGCGCGGCCGCTCCCCGGACGTGTCGTCACCCTTGGCTGCCTCGTCCGCGCCCTCGTCTGCCTTGGTGTCGGCGGTGTCGGCAGCGCTGTCGCCCGCCTTCTCGCCGACGTAGGCCAGCTTGAACTTGCGGCCACCGTCGAGGACGTCGAGCACCTCGACGAGCACCTGCTCGCCGACCTCGACCGCCTCCTCGGCGTGGCCGAGGCGCTTGCCCTTCATCTTCGACAGCTCGGAGATGTGGAGCAGCCCGTCGGTGCCGGGTGTCAGGGACACGAACGCGCCGAAGTCGACCGTCTTGACGACCGTGGCGTGGTAGCGCTCACCCTTCTCCGGCAGCTGCGGGTTGGCGATCGCGTTGATGCGGTCCAGGGCGTCCTGCGCCACCTCACGCGAGTTGGCGTAGATCTTGACGACGCCACGGCCGGCCTCCTCGTCGACGTCGATCTGGGCGCCGGTCTCCTCGACCAGCTCCTTGATGATCGCGCCACGGGGGCCGATGACCGCACCGATCTTGTCCTGGGGGATGTGGACGATCTCCACGCGGGGGGCGCCGTCGGCGACCTCCTCGCGCGGCTCCGAGATCGCGGCGTCCATCGCGTCCAGGATGTCGAGGCGGGCCTCACGGGCCTGCAGCAGCGCCTCCTGGAGGACGTTCGCGGGGATACCGGCCAGCTTGGTGTCGAGCTGCAGGGCGGTGATGAAGCCCTCGGGCCCGGCGACCTTGAAGTCCATGTCGCCGAAGAAGTCCTCGACGCCCTGGATGTCGGTCAGCGTGGTGTACTTGCCGTTCTCGTACACCAGGCCCATGGCGATCCCGGCCACCTGCGCGTGGGTCGGTACCGCGCCGTCCATCAGCGCCATCGAGGCTGCACAGACCGACCCCATCGAGGTGGAGCCGTTGGAGCTGAACACGTCGGAGACGACGCGCATGGCGTAGGGCCACTCCTCCTGTTCCGGCAGCACCGGGATCAGTGCCCGCTCGGCGAGCGCACCGTGCCCGATCTCGCGCCGCTTCGGGCTGCCCACCCGGCCAGCTTCCCCGGTGGAGTAGGGCGGCATGTTGTAGTGGTGCAGGAACAGCTTCTCGTCCGCCGGGTCGAGGGTGTCGAGCCGCTGGCCCTCCCGGGTCGTCCCGAGCGCGAGCACGGAGACGACCTGGGTGTCACCACGCTGGAACAGCGCCGAGCCGTGCGTCTTGGGCAGCACGGCGACCTCAGCGGTCAGTGGCCGGATCTCGGTCGTGCTCCGACCGTCGATCCGGAACCCCTCGTCGACGATCAGGCGGCGCACGACCTTCTTCTCGGTCGCGCGGAAGGCCTCGGAGGCCTGCTTGCGCAGCGTGTCCGCGTCGAGGTCGCCGACGCCGGCGGCGACCACCGCGTCGACCACGGCCGACTTGACCTCGCCGATCGCCTCGTCCTTGCCCTCCTTGGAGAGCTCGGCCTGGCGGTAGACCTCGAGGACCTTGTCCTCGCCTTCGGCCCAGACCGCGTCGAACACCTCGTCGGTGTAGTCGAGGAAGAGGGGGTACTCGCCCGCGTCACGGACCCCGACCTCGTCGACGAACGCCTGCTGGGCCTCGCACAGCTGCTTGATGATCGGCTTGACGTCCTCGATGGCCTGACCGACGACCTGCTCGGTCGGCGCCGGGGCGCCCATGTCGATCTTGATCCAGCTGTCGGGGGTGGCCTCGGCCTCGATCATCAGGATCGCGACCTCACCGTCGTCCTCGAC
>JAWOCZ010000030.1:0-12061 GCA_046483565.1 Nitriliruptoraceae bacterium | reverse complement strand
AGGTCGCCGTCGAGGAGCGGATGGGCTGCGGGATCGGTGTGTGCTTCACGTGCGTCGTCCCGATCGTCGGTCGCGACGGCGCCACTCGTCACAAGCGCGCCTGCGTCGAGGGACCCGTCTTCAACGGCGCCCGGATCGGGTGGGACCGGTGGGGTGTCGCCGGTGGAGCCGGAGCGGCGACCGAGGGGACGTCGCCGCCGACCGCTCCGCAGGTGCCGCCGACGACACCGGGCGCTCCGCCGGCACAGACGGCCAAGCCGGGTGCCCCGCAGCGGACGGCCGCTCCGAGTGCCCCGCCAGCGCCAGCCCCGGTCGACCCGCAGGAGCGGGGGAGCGGCACGACCTCGGCGAGCGGCGTCGAGGGGCAGTCCCCGGCGTCACCCCCGCCCCGCCCCGCGCAGGTGATCGTGTTCGACGAACTCGATGGCGAGGAGTCGCCGGATCGCTCGGACGCGACCGAGCCCCCGCCGTCGACACCGGACGAGGGGTGAGGCGATCATGAGCGACGAGGTGCGCATGATCCCCCCTGACCAGCTGCCGGGGCGGCGCCCACAGGGCGCAGGCGGGTCCGCCGGTGACGGTGCGGGCGGGGACCGGGCCGCTCGCCCGGACACCGAGCTGGGCGCCGACCCCGGCCGGGGTCCGGCAGGCGGTGAGCGGACGGCCGCTGAGCGGTCCGCCGGTGCCGGGGACACCGGCTCCCACCACGCTGCCGCCGAGGTGGCGGGGACCGCGAGGCGCGTGCTCGCGCCCGGCGACGTCGACCTGTCGGTCCGTCCGGCCGGCATCGAGCTGCCGAACCCGATCACCTCGGCCTCCGGCTGCTTCGCCTCCGGAGCGGAGATCGACCGCTTCTACGACGTGAACGAGCTCGGGGCGGTGGTCGTGAAGTCCATCACGCTCGAGCAGCGGCAGGGCCTGCCGGCCCCGAGGATGGCGGAGACCCCCTCGGGGATGCTCAACGCGATCGGGTTGCAGAACCCGGGCGTGGAGGCGTGGATCGCCAAGGACCTTCCGTGGTTGCGGGAGCACGGCGTCCGGGTGATCGCCTCGGTCGCCGGGCGGACGCCGGACGACTTCGCCCAGGTCGCCCGCGCCCTGAGCGAGGCGGGCGGGGACACCATCGTCGCACTCGAGGTGAACCTGTCCTGCCCCAACGTCGAGGACCGGGGTCTGGTCTTCGCCTGCTCCGCCCCCGACAGCGCCGAGGTCGTCCGCGGCGTGGCGCGCGAGGCCGAGATGCCGGTGTTCGCGAAGCTGACCTCCGACGTCACCGACATCGTCGAGATCGCCCGGGCGGTCGTCGCGGCCGGTGCGGACGGTCTGACGCTGATCAACACGCTGCTCGGGATGGCTATCGACCCCGAGACCGGTCGACCGGAGCTCGCCAACACCTACGGGGGCCTGTCCGGGCCCGCGATCCGTCCCGTGGCCGTCCGCAACGTCCACCAGGTCCACAGCGCCCTGCCCGAGGTCCCGATCCTCGGCTCTGGCGGGGTCCGCACCGTGGCCGACGTGGTGCAGTTCCTCCGTGCCGGGGCCAGCGCCGTGGCGATCGGCACCACCACGTTCGTCGACCCGTTCATCGCGCCGCGGGTCGTCGATGGTCTGGCCCGCTGGTGCGCCGAACGTGGCATCGGGGCGGTCAGCGACCTGATCGGCGCCACCGCGCCCGCCCGCCCGCACTGACGCCCACCGGCGACCACGCGCACGCCAGCGACCATCCGCGTACCAGCGATCACGCGCACGCCAGCGACCACCCGCGTACCAGCGATCACGCGCACGCCAGGGGCCCGGCGCGCGCACCCGGCCGCGCGCCGGGTCCACGACCCCGCCGAGGAACTGCTGTGACCGCCCACCCGCCCCACGGCCCCGCGCCCCACGCTCCCGCACCCCACGAGCGGCTCGTCGTCGCGCTCGACGTGCCGAGCCTGTCCGCAGCGGAGACGCTCGCCCGACAGCTCGTCGGCGCGGTCGGCTGGTTCAAGGTCGGCCTCGAGCTCTTCGCCGCCCACGGCCCGGCGGCGGTCGAGGCGATCCGACGGCACGGTCCGGTGTTCCTGGACGTCAAGCTGCACGACATCCCGACGACCGTGGAGCGAGCCGCTGCCCGCATCGCCGATCTGGGTGTCGGCCTGGTGACCGTGCACGCCGGCGGTGGAGCGCAGATGGTGGCTGCTGCCGTCAGGGGCCTCGGCGGAGGCGGCGAGGTCCTGGCGGTCACGGTCCTCACCTCGACCTCTGACGACGAGCTCGCGGCGCTCGGCACGGACCCCGCCGCGACGCAGGTGCCCCGGCTGGCGCGGCTGGCGACATCGGCGGGTGCGCCCGGGCTGGTGTGTGCGCCCCGTGACCTCGCCGCGGTCCGTGAGGCGGTGGGCCCACAGGTGCGGCTCGTGACCCCAGGGATCCGGCTGGCCGACACCGCCAGCGACGACCACGCGCGAGCGGCGAGCCCGGCCGCCGCGATCGCGGCCGGCGCGGATCTGCTGGTCATCGGCCGTCCGATCAGCCGTGCGGCGGATCCGGTCGCTGCAGCCCGGGCGCTCGCCGCCTCGCTTCCCGCCCCGGCGCCGCCGGCCTAGCTGCTCGGGGCACGCGCCGCTGCGCTGCGATGGCACCCCCCGCCGGCCCAACCGCTCGGCAGCAGCCGTCGCCCGAGGTGCTCGGGGCACCCGGGTCGGTCGGGTGCCGGCGAGCGACCATCGGTACCATCGTGGCACGATCTGGAGGTGGCTGGTGTCCCGTCTGACCGTCCTCGACCTGCGCGGGGACCACAGCGACGTGCGGGATCGTCTCCCTCGACCGCGGGTGGACCTCGCTGCCGCCCGCGACGGGGTGGAGGCGAGCCTCAGCGCCGTCCGTGACGGCGGCGACGCGGCGTTGCGTGAGCTGACGGCCCGCTTCGATCACGTCGACCTCGACGATGTCATCGTCCCCGACAGGGTGCTCCAGGACGCGGTCGACGCCCTCGATCCCGAGCTGCGCTCGAGCCTGGAGCGCAGCATCGAGCGGGTGCGTTGGTTCCACGAGCGGGCCAGGCCCGAGTCGTGGGAGGAGGAGCGTGACGGCATGCGCATGGGGGTGTGGTTCAACCCCGTGCAGCGGGTCGCCGTCTACGTCCCCGGCGGCCGGTCCCCGCTGCCGTCCAGCGCGATCATGACCGCGGTCCCGGCCCAGATCGCCGGGGTCGAGGAGATCGTGCTGTGCACGCCGCCCACCGGGACCGACGCCGACGGGAACCGGACCGGCTGGCCCGACGCCACGATCCTCGCGACCGCCAAGCTCCTCGAGGTCGACAAGGTGGTGGCCGTCGGTGGCGCTCAGGCGATCGCCGCCGTGGCCTACGGCACGGAGTCGGTGCCGATCTGCGACAAGGTCGTCGGCCCCGGCAACCTCTACGTCGCGCTCGCCAAGCAGCAGTTGGTCTCCGAGGGCAGGATCGGCACGGAGGGCTACGCCGGACCGACCGAGGTCGCCATCGTCGCCGACCACACCGCCGATCCCCGCCACCTCGCCGCCGACCTGATCGGGCAGGCCGAGCACGATGAGCTCGTGACCGCCCTGCTGATCACCCCCAACGCCGAGTTGATCGCTCCGGTCGAGGCCGAGATCGAGCAGCAGCTCGCACGGACCAAGCACATCCAGCGCATCTCCACGGCGCTGGAGCAGCAGGGGACCATCGCACTCGTCGACGACATCGACCACGCCATCGCCGTCGCCGAGGCCTTCGGCGCCGAGCACCTCGAGGTCCAGACCGAGCACGCCCGCAAGGTGGCGGCCTCGATCCGCTACGCGGGCACCACCTTCATCGGAGCGCTGACGCCGGTCAGCCTCGGTGACTACGCGGCCGGGCCCAACCACACGCTGCCGACATCGGGGACCGCACGGTTCAACGGCGGCCTGACCACCTCATCGTTCCTGGTGCCCGTGAACTTCCTCGAGGTGGACGACGACGGGCTGCGGGGCATCGCCGACGACGTCTGTCGCTTCGCGGACGCGGAGGACCTGCCGGCCCACCGTGCTGCCGTCGAGGTGCGACTGGAGCCCGAGGCGTGAGCGATCCGGCGGCCACCTCTGCCGGTGGCGCTCCCGGGACACCGCAGCGTGACCGGGTCCCGGTCCGTGCCGATCTCGCGGAGGTGGTCCCCTACGGCGCGCCGCAGCTCGACGTGCCGGTCCGGCTGAACACCAACGAGACCGCCGAGCCGCCGCCGCCCGGCTACCTCGAGGAGGTGGGGCGCCGGATCCAGGGGCTCGAACTCAACCGCTACCCGGACCGTCCTGCGACCGAGCTGCGTGAGGCGCTCGGGAGCCGGGTCGGGCTGCCGCCGGCGCAGGTGTGGGCGGCCAACGGCTCGAACGAGGTGCTCCAGCAGCTGCTCCAGGCCTACGGGGGGCCCGACCGGTTGGTGCTCGGGGTGCGGCCCGGCTACTCGATGTATCCGGAGCTGTGCCGGACCTCCCTCACCCCCATGGTGGAGGTCGACCTCGACGCGGACTTCCAGCTGTCACCCCAGGTGGCGGCGGCGGCGGTCGCGACCCACGATCCCGACCTGATCCTGCTGCCGACCCCCAACAACCCCGTCGGGACCCCGGTCAGCCACGAGGCGCTGCGGGCGCTCCACGACGGGTCCCGGGCGTTGCTGGTCGTGGACGAGGCCTACATCGAGTTCGCCGACGACCACCTCGCCGCCCTGCCCCTGCTCGACGAACTCCCGCGTCTGGTGATCGTGCGCACGCTGTCGAAGGCGTTCCGCCTGGCCGGGCTGCGACTCGGCTACGTCTTGGCGCCGGCGTGGGTGGTGGAGGATCTGCAGAAGGTGCGGCTGCCCTACCACCTCGACGCCATCAAGCAGGTCGCCGGCATCGTCGCGGTGGAGCAGGAGGCCGCGTTCCTCGAGCACCGGCGCCGGATCGCGTCCGAACGTGAGCGCGTGGCAACCGCGGTCGCCTCCCACCCGGGCGTCGAGGTCTTCCCCTCGGCGGCGAACTTCCTGCTGGTGCGCTCGGGCGTCGACGGCCTGTTCGACCGGCTCCTCGCCAGGGGGGTCCTGGTACGCGACTTCTCGTCCCGGCCCCGGCTCGAGGGGTGCGTCCGCGTGACCATCGGAACGGCAGCGGAGAACGATGCCTTCCTCCACGCGTTGGAGGCTGCGCTCGCCTGACATGACGGGGCGACGATCCGCGGCGTAGCCTCTGCGGTCAGCGCCCGCCTCCCGCGAGGACCGCCTCCGAGAAGAGCCGCCTCCCGCCAGGACCGCCTCCCAGAAGGACCGACCGTGACCACCCGCCGTGCCAGCGTGAGCCGCACCACCCGCGAGACCACCATCACCGTGGAGGTCGACCTCGACGGGCAGGGCACCACCGAGGTGGACACCGGCGTGCCGTTCTTCGACCACATGCTCGACCAGCTGGGCCGGCACGGACGGCTCGACCTCACGGTGCAGGCCGAAGGCGACCTGGAGATCGATGCGCACCACACCGTCGAGGACGTCGGGATCGCGTTGGGTCAGGCGCTGTCGGAGGCCTGGGGCGACCGCTCGGGTGTCGAGCGGTTCGGCGACGCCACCGTCCCGATCGACGAGGCATTGACCAGGGTGGCCATCGACCTGTCGGGGCGTCCCTACCTGGTGTGGGACTGCACCGTGCCGATCGAGGTCATCGGGGCCAACTTCGAGACCAGCCTCGTGAAGCACTTCTTCGAGGCCGTGGTCGCCAACAGCCGGATCACGCTGCACGTGCACAACCTGTCGGGCGACAACACCCACCACACCTTCGAGTCGGTCTTCAAGGCCGTCGCGGTGGCGCTGCGGCGTGCCGTCGCCGTCACCGGGTCGGGGACCCCCTCCACCAAGGGTGTCCTGCAGTGACCCTGACCGCCGCGGTGCTGGACTACGACGCGGGCAACGTCCGTTCCGCCAAGCGCGGCTTCGATGCCGCGGGCGCCGAGGCGCGGGTCGTGCGGACGGCTGCGGACGCCCGCCGTGCGGACGTGCTGGTGATCCCGGGCGTCGGCAACTTCGACAGCTGTATGGCGCAGCTGCGGGCGTCGGGGCTGGAGGGTGTGATCCGCGACGCCATCACCGCCCAGCGGCCCGTGTTCGGCATCTGCGTCGGCATGCAGCTGCTCTACAGCGGCTCAGAGGAAGGTGACGAGCCCGGCCTCGGTTTGTTGCCGGGCCGCGTGGAGCGGTTCCCACCCACGGCCGTCGTTCCCCACATCGGCTGGGACGTGGTCCGTGCGGCCGAGGGGTCCGAGGACGATCCGCTGCTCGACGGGGTGGCAGGGGAGCGGCTGTACTTCGTGCACTCCTACTTCGCCGTGCCGAGCGACCCCTCCCACGTGGTCGCTCGTACAGCCTACGGCGGGGCCGCCTTCCCGTGCGTGGTCCGGGAGGGCAGCGTGGTCGGCACGCAGTTCCACCCGGAGAAGTCGGGACCGATCGGAGCGCGGCTGCTCAGGAACTGGCTGCAGAGCCTCTCCTAGGCCGCGCAGGCGGTCAGACGCCGTGCGCGAGGGCCTGACCGTCGGGTGCGAACACATGGACCTTGTCGGGTGGCACGCTCAGCCGCAGCAGTTCCCCGACGCGGGGTTCCGGCCGATCGACCATCGCCACCACGTGGTCCGCCGGATCCGCGTTCGGCCCGATCGCGACCTCGATGTGTGCGCCGAGGAAGGCACGCCGCCGCACGACCTCCTCGATGACGATCAGCTCATCGCCGGTGGCGCGTTGCAGGTCTTCGGGGCGCACGCCGAGCGTGCAGTCGCTCCCGACCCATCGGCTGATGAGTGGCGTGACGCTCGGGATGCGGAAGGGACCCGCGGTCACCTGGGCCCGGCCGGCGACGCGTTCGATCCGGCCCGGCAGCAGGTTCATGGGTGGTGTCCCGAGGAAGCCGGCCACGAACGTGGTCGCCGGCGAGGTGTAGAGCTCCGTCGGGCTCGCCACCTGCACCAGACGGCCACGGTGGAGCACGGCACACCGGTGGGCCAGGCTCATGGCGACCCGCTGGTCGTTGGTCGCGACGAGCAGGGTGACGCCGTACCCCTCCTGGATCCGTATCAGCTCCTGGACCAGCATCCCCCGGCGCGGGTCGTCGGCCTGCGCGAAGGGTTCGTCGAGGAGCAGCACGCCGCTACGACGCACCAGTGAGCGCGCCAACGCCACCTCGTGCTGCTCGCCCTGGGAGAGGGTCCGGGGCTTGCGGCGGAGGAGGCCGCGCAGCGAGAAGGCGCGCGCCTCGGCCTCGACGCGCTGCTCCTGCTCCTCGGTCTCGACCCCGCGGACCCAGAGCGGGAAGGCCACGTTCGCGGCGACATCGAGGTGGCGGTACAGCGCCGCGGTCTGGGACACCATGGCCACCTCGCGCTCGCGCGTGGGTAGCGAGGTCACCTCCCGGCCATCGAGCACGACCTGTCCACCGGCCACCGTGTCCAGCCCCGCGATGGCACGCAGGAGGGTGGACTTGCCCGCGCCGGAGGGACCGAGCACCGCCAGCCGCTCTCCGGTATCGACACGCAGGTCGATGCCGTGCAGCACCTCCGCGCCGTCCTTGACGACGTGGAGGTCGTAGAGGTGGACGGTGCCCACGGCTTGCGCTCCTGGTGGTGGCGGTTGACGAGACCCGGCAGTGACCCGGCGGGCCCCAGGCGTTCGGCACCATGGTGCCCGTGGGGCGGCATAGGCTGCAGCGTCCGTCGTACCCCTCTGCGAGGTCCCGAGTGCTCACCCTGTACCCCGCCATCGACATCCGGGATGGCCGCGCGGTCCGCCTGACCCAGGGCCGGGCGGATGCCGAGACCGTGTACGGGGACGATCCCGTCGAGGTGGCACGTGGCTTCGCCGCGACGGGCACGACGTGGTTGCACGTGGTCGATCTCGATGCGGCCTTCACCGGCGAACCGCGGAACCGGCACCTGATCGAGGCGATCGTGTCAGAGACCGGCTGCCGGGTCCAGGCCTCGGGCGGGGTGCGGACCCTCGAGGACGTGCAGGCCTCCCTCGGCTACGGCGCGGAGCGGGTCGTGATCGGCACGATGGCGCTGAGCGACCCCGAGTTCGTGCGGCGCGTCCTCGATGCCGTCGGTCCCCGGATCGCCGTCGGCCTCGATGCGCGGGGGACGACCCTGCAGGCCCGCGGCTGGACCGAGGAGGCCGGTGATCTCTTCGAGGCGCTGGAGCGCTTCACCGCGATGGGCGTGCCCCGCTTCGTCTACACCGACGTCGCCAAGGACGGCATGCTGCAGGGGCCCAACGTCACGATGCTGCAGCGTGTCGCCGATGCGACCAGCGCAGCGGTCACCGCTTCCGGCGGGGTGAGCTCCCTGGCGGATCTGGAGCGGTTGGCGACGTGCCACGAGCGCGTCGATGCCGCGATCGTCGGCAAGGCGCTCTACAGCGACGCGTTCACGCTCGCGGAGGCGCTGGCGGTCACCCGGAGCACGGCATGAGCACCGTCGGGGCGCACGCCGGGCCCGGTCCCGTCGAGCCGGACGGGCTCGCGGTCCGCGTGATCCCCTGCCTGGACGTGACCGAGGGCCGGGTGGTCAAGGGGGTCCGTTTCGTGGACCTGCGGGATGCCGGGGACCCCGTCGAGCTCTCCCGGGCCTACGACCGTGCGGGTGCCGACGAGCTGGTCTTCCTGGACATCACCGCCTCGAGCGACGACCGCGACATCATGCTCGACGTCGTCGCGCGCACCGCTGAGGAGGTCTCCATCCCCTTCGCCGTCGGCGGGGGGATGCGCACGGTCGCGGACGCTCGTCGGATGTTGCACGCGGGAGCTGACAAGATCGCGTTCAACACCGCGGCGGTGGGACGGCCTGAGCTCCTCGCCGAGACCGCCGATGCGGTGGGTGGACAGTCGGTCATGGCGGCCATCGATGTCCGGCGGCGCGACCCGGACGATGCGGGCGCAGGCTTCGAGGTCGTGATCCACGGGGGCCGTACCCCCACGGGTCTCGACGGCGTCGCCTGGTGCGTCCGCGCCGCGGAGCTGGGGGCGGGCGAGATCCTGCTGACCTCGATGGACCGGGACGGGACGAAGGCCGGTTTCGATCTGCCCCTGCTCCGTGAGGTGACCGCAGCCGTGCCCGTGCCCGTGATCGCCTCGGGCGGGGCCGGCACCGCCGAGCACCTGGCCGCGGCCGCCCAGGACGGCAACGCCTCCGCGGTGCTGGCCGCTTCGATCTTCCACTTCGGCGAGGTGACCATCGCCGAGGTCAAGGAGGCCATGGCCGCGCGTGGGGTGCCGATCCGGCATCTCCCGCCCTCGGACCTGGTCTGAGTCGGCGCGGACCCCGGGAGGTGCCGGGCCGCGGCTACCCGTCGGCAGCGGCCTCAGGCTCGGCGTAGAGGGCGGCGACCAGCGCGTGGAGATCGCGGTGGGAGCGCGAGGGCACCTGGTCGTGGCCGCACCCACCGCAGCGCACCATCGGCACATCCAGGTGGAGGGTGTGCACGGCGAGCTCCGGATGGGTGACGGTCACCGAGCGACGGGTACGGCGCACCGGCAGCGTCAGCCCTTCTCCGCAGTGACGGCACGCATCGCCGCGGAGCCGGCGGGCCCGGGCGAGATCGAGACGTTCGGCGACCGCAGCGGACGCGGCCGATGGCCCGCTCGCCGGGGAGTGTTCGTGCTCCGACGGGCACCCCACCACCGGTCGCCGGTCCAGCACCCCGGCGACGGTGCCGACGGCCACCTCGGTGCCAGGACGCCACCGGAGCGGGCCGACCTCCTGGCAGACCTCACAGCGCATGTGCTCTCACGGTTGGAGTTGTTCGAACAGGTCTTCGCTGAAGCGCTCCGTGCACAGATCCTCGTCACCGGTCTCCTCGATGCAGGCCTCGAGGTCAGTGAGCTCATCGGAGAACTCGGTGACGAACTGACTGCCGAGGACCACCAGGACCGCGACCCAGATGGCGGACACGACCAGGGCGACGATGCCGGTAACCAGGCCGGCGAGCGCCTGACCGGAGCGGTCGGCACCAGCTTTGGCACGCCGGCGGCCGATGACCCCGAGCACGATCGCGACGACGCCACCGGGGATCGAGAGGAAGAGTGGGAGCACGAACAGACCGACCACGGCGAACAGCATGCTCACGATGCCGGTCACCAGTGCGGCCAGTGCGACGCCGTTGTTGTCGCTGCCGGGGCCCTGAGGTCCCGTGGACCACGCCCCCGGACCGCCCGGTGCGGTCGTGCCACCACCGCCGGAGTCCCACGTCGGCGGTGGCGGACCCTGCCCGCCACCCCACGCCGGCGGTGGCTGACCCTGGCCGCCGCCCCACGCGGGCGGTGGCTGACCCTGGCCACCGGCCCCGCCGGGCGCCCCGGGGGGTGGCGGCGGTGTCCCGGGACGTCGCTCCTCAGGGCCTGGGAGGTCGCTCATGTGCCGGGGTTCCCGCTGCTCCAGGGCTGCTGCCAGTGCGGCGCTCCATCGCCTCGCGCGGGCGAGCCCGAGCCCGGCGTGGCTGCATCGTCGGGGCCTTCGGGGTCTTCGGGGCCTTCGGGGCGCGGGGCGTCGTCACCCCTGCTCGACGGATCGTCGTCCTCGGATGACCTCATGGCCCTGTCGGCCTGGCTGGCGTCGGCGTCGGTGGCGTCGTCCTCCGATGCCCGCACGATCCCGTCGAGGTCGTTGGCGTCGACCTCGGTGTCGGTGTCGGTGTCGCTGGCGTCCGCGTCGGTGGTGTCAGGTGCCGCTGCCGGAGCGGGCTCGCGGACCGGCTGATCGCTCGGCGCTTCGGCCACCTCGGCAGCGGCCGTGACGGCCGCATCGACGCCGGAGGCTGCCGATCCGGCCACCTCGGTGCCGGGTGCGGCCGCGGTCCACGGCTGCTGCCAGTGCGCGGCGTCGGTGCCCGGCTCGATCGAGGGTTCGCGTCCCAGGCCTTCGGCGGCAGCGGTGTCCATCGTCCAGGGTCGCTGCCAGTGGTCGGCGTCACCGGCCGAGTGCAACGCCGCGGAGCCCGTTGCCGCTTGGGCGGTGGTGGCCGCTGGGGCGGTGGTGGCCGCTTGGGGGGTCGTGGTCGCAGGCGCGGTCCACGGCTGTTGCCAGTGCGGCGTGTCGCCGCTGCCCGCCGTCGCCGCGGGCTGGGCCGCCGTGTCGGCCGTACCACCCTGGACCCACCCGGCAGCCTGCTGCCCGCCGGTCTGCGCCCCGCCGAAAGCCTGCTGCCCGCCGGTCTGCGCCCCGCCGAAAGCCTGCTGCCCGCCGGTCTGCGCCCCGCCGAAGGCCTGCTGCCCGCCGGTCTGCGCCCCGCCGAAGGCCTGCTGCCCGCCCGTCGGCTGCCCGCCGGCAGCCTGCTGGCCGCCACCAGCCGGTGCCTCCAGGCCCGTCGCATCGACGCCGGCGATCCCCTGGTTGGCCACGTGCTCGGTCCATCGTTGGCCGTCCCAGTACCGGTACTCGTAGCGTCCGAGCGGGTCGGGATGCCAGGCTGGCGGGATGTTCACGTCGGTGCCCTCCGTCGCGGTGGCTGCCTTGGCAACGGTAGCGGCCGCCCCCGGGCGGTGGCAGTGGCAGGACGGGAGACCTGGCCTGCGAGGTGTGCCGGGTCGTGGAGGCATTAGGCTCGGCGGGTGGCGGTCCCTGCACCCGATCGTCCAGCCCTGATCGACGCCCACCCCCACCCCGTGATGGTCGAGGAAGCCGTGTCCCAGCACCCCGACGACGCGACAGCACCGCCCCTGTCGGCGCGCTCGGCGAAGGACGGTGAGCTCGCCCCGGTCGGGATCGAGGCACTCCAGTTCGACGAGGCGGGGCTCCTGCCGGTCGTCGTGCAGCAGCACGACTCCGGGGAGGTCCTGATGGTGGCCTGGGCCGATGCACGCGCGGTCCAGCGCACCCTCGAGATCGGTGAGGCCGTGTTCTTCAGCCGGTCCCGGCAGGAGCAGTGGCACAAGGGGGCGACCTCCGGCAACACCCAGCGTGTCCTCGAGGTGCGCGTCGACTGCGACGCCGATGTGCTGCTCTACCTCGTCGATCAGGGGACCGGGGGCGTCGCCTGCCACACCGGCGAACGCAGCTGCTTCCACCGCCGGCTCGGCCGGG
>JAWOCZ010000015.1:0-5066 GCA_046483565.1 Nitriliruptoraceae bacterium | reverse complement strand
ACCGACCGAGGAGGACACGTGAGCGAGATCCGGGACTTCGCCCTCCCCGACCTCGGGGAGGGTCTCGAGGACGGGGAGATCGTCCGCTGGCACGTCGAGGTCGGTGACGTCATCGCGCTCAACGATCCGGTCGTCGAGGTGGAGACCGCCAAGGCGGTGGTGGACGTGCCGTGCCCCTTCGCGGGACGGGTCGTGGAGCGTCACGCCGAGGAGGGCGACACGGTGCTGGTGGGCACGGTGCTGGTCCGGATCGACGTCAGCGAGGCGGGGGCGAGCAGCTCCACGGGTCTGGACGCCGACGAGGAGCCGCAGCCGCTGGTGGGCTACGGGCAGGCCACGTCGCCACCTCGGCGCCGGCGCCGGCCTGCCGCTGTGGCGCCGGAGGCCGGGCCGGCAGCGCAGGAGGAGGCCGAGTCGGCCGAGGAGGAGGCCGTGGCCACGCCGCCGGCCACGCCGCTGGCCAAGCCGCCGGTGCGCAAGCTGGCCAAGGACCTCGGGGTCGACCTGGCGGCGCTGGCACCGGGATCGGGTCCCGAGGGCAGCATCACCCGCGCCGAGGTGGAGGCCGCCGCGGCTACCGCCACGCACGCCCAACCGGCTGCGGCCGGCACGCCACCGCAGCTACACGCCGTGGCCGCGGGGGAGAAGCCCGTGCCGGGCTTCCGTGGCCGCCGACCCGGTGAGGTGGAGCCGATCCGTGGGATCCGGCGACGGATCGTGGAGAAGATGGAGCGCTCCCGCCGGGAGATCCCGTCGGCCACCTGCTCACGCGACGCGGACCTCACCGAGCTGTGGACGCTGCGCGAGACGTTGACCGCCCAGGCCCGCGAGGCCGGCTTCGATGTGCGGATCACCCCCTTCGCCCTGATCCTGCGCGCGACCGTCGTGGCGCTGCGGCGCTACCCCACGCTCAACGCACGGATCACGCGGCCCGCCGGGGGCCACGGCGGCGATGACGCCGGTGAGATCGAACTGCTCGAGCAGCTCCACCTCGGTGTTGCTGCCGACACCGACCGCGGGCTGGTGGTCCCGAACATCAAGGATGCCCACGCCCGGTCCACCCTGGGCCTGGCGTTGGAGCTCACGCGCCTGGCCGAGGCGGCGCGGGCCGGCACGCTCACCCCGCAGGAGCTGACCGGCGGGACCTTCACCGTCAACAACTACGGCGCCTTCGGCAACGACGACGGCGACCCCATCATCAACCACCCGGAAGCCGCGATCCTGGGCGTCGGCGCGATCCGCGAGCGCCCCTGGGTGGTGCCCGGCGAGGACGGCCGCGGCGAGCTGGCGGTCCGACGGGTGGGACGCTTCACCCTGGCCTTCGACCACCGCATCTGTGATGGCGGCGAGGCGGGCCGTTTCGTCACCGAGGTGGCCACCCTCTGCGAGCAGCCCTCCCGGCTGCTGCTGCACCTGTGAGCCCGGCTGAGGACGGGCCCGTCCCCGCCGAGCGCGCCCCCGGTGGACCCGCATCCGCCGAGCCCGCTCCCGGTGGGTCCACCCCCGCCGAGCGTGGCGCTGCGGAACCCGCTCCCGCCGAGCCCCGGCGCCACGACGTCGTGGTCGTCGGCGGTGGCCCGGGCGGGTACGCCACGGCCTTCCGGGCCGCGGTCCGGGGCCTCGACGTCGCGCTGGTCGAGCAGGACCGGGTCGGCGGGACCTGCCTGCACCGTGGCTGCATCCCCTCCAAGGCGATCCTGCACGTGGCCGGGGTACTCGGCGAGGTGCAGCGCGCGGAGCTCCTCGGCCTGACGATCACCGGCGCCGGTGTCGACGGGGCGGCGCTGGGCGCGTTCCGCGACGGCGTCGTCACCAGGCTCCACAAGGGGCTCGACCACCTCGCCGTCACCCGCACCACGCGCTACCAGGGTCGTGGCCGGGTCCGCGGTCGCGGCGCCGACCACCTCGATGTCGAGGTGACCGCTGCCGACGGCACCAGCACCGTGATCTCGGCGCCCCACGTGGTGCTCGCCACCGGTTCGCGCCCCAAGCTCGTGCCCGCGTTGCCCGTGGACGGCGAGGTGGTCCAGACCTCGGACGAGGCCCTGTGGTTCATCAGCGCTCCCGAGCGGGCGGTGATCGTCGGGGCCGGTGCGATCGGGGTGGAGTTCGCGTCGATGTGGGCACCGATGGGCAGCCACGTCACGCTCGTCGAGGCCCTCGACCGGGTGCTGCCGCTCGAGGACGTGGACAGCTCGGCGGCGCTGACCGCCGCCTACGGTCGCCGCGGCATCGAGGTGCTCACCTCGACCCGGGTCCGCGGCGTGGCGGTCGAGGGTGGGATCGCCAGCGTCGACGTCGAGGTGGACGGCGAGCCGCGCCTGCTGACCGCCGACCGGGTCCTGGTCGCGATCGGCCGGACGCCCGCCACCGCGGGGACGGGTGCGCAGGAGCTCGGGGTCCTCGACGAACGCGGCTACGTGATCACCGACGACTTCGGCGCCACCGAGGTGCCAGGCCTGTGGGCGGTCGGGGACGTGCGGCCGACCCTGGCCCTGGCCCACGCCGCCTTCGCGGAGGGGGCCGTCGTCGCCGACCGCATCGCGGGGCGCGACGAGGTGCGGCCGGTGGACCACCTGCACACCCCACGGGTGACCTACAGCCACCCGGAGGTCGCCTCGGTGGGCCTCACCGAGGCCGAGGCGCGCCAGCGGTACGGCGACGACGCCGTCACGACCACGACCTCCACCCTGCGCAGCAACGCGAAGGCGATCATCGCGGGCTCGGATGGCCTGGTGAAGCTCGTCCACCTCGCGGGTGCGCCGCCGGTCGGTGCGCCGCTCGTCGGTGCGCCAGGTGGTGTCGGTGGTGCGCCCGGTGTCGGTGGTGCGCCCGGTGTCGGTGGTGCGCCCGGTGGTGGTGCGGTGGTCGGTGTCCACGTCGTCGGACCCCAGGCCACGGAGCTGATCGCCGCGGCGACCCTGGCGACCTCCTGGGAAGCGGTGCCGGCCGAGGTGGCCGCGATCGCCCACGCCCACCCCTCGCTGTCGGAGGCGGTGGGCGAGGCCTACCTCGCCGCGGCGGGCCTCCCCCTGCACGGTGCCTGAGGTGCGGTGGGTCAGCTTGGCGGTCGACCCCGCGATGGCCGAGGTCGCGGCGGCGATCGAACGGGACGCGCCACCCTTCCTCGCGGAGCTGACGCGTGGACACCGCGAGCACCTGACGGCCACCTCGCCGGAGCTCAGCTTCGTCGTCCTCCTGGAGGAGCGGCCGGTCGCGGTCGTGCGTGCGGTGCGGCTGCGCTGGGACGGCTCGTCAACCGGGGCGCCCGGGTCGGGAGCCGGCGAGGCGCTCGCCCGGGCGGGCGAACCCGACGCGGACACGTGTGCAGTGCTCGACGTCATCGTCGCCTCCGGGGCCCGGCGCCGCGGGATCGGCCGACGCGTGCTGGCTGCACTGGACGGTCGTCGTCGCGAGGCCGGTCTCGACCGGCTGCTGGTGCTGCTGCGGCCCCACGTCAAGGCCGACTACCCGCTCGTGCCCTTCGCGCGGTACGCGACCTTCACCCGCGATGACGGCGAGCCCTTCGATCCGTGGCTGCGCACCGCGTGGCAGGTCGGGTTCCGCCCGGTGCGCGGCGTCGACCGATCGCTGGTCGCGCGAGCCGGGCTGGACGACTGGCGGCGGTGGCTCGGGAAGGAACTGCCGGGCTCCGGGCCGTACCTGGTGGAGGGTGCCATCAAGCCGGCGATCCTCGAGACCGAGCGCGAGGAGGGCCGCTACCGCGAGCCTCACCTGTGGGCGGCGCCAGGCCGGACGAGCCAGGTCGGCTGGGTCGACGCGCTCGCTTCGGCGGGCCTCGTGGCGGGTGACCGCCAGCATCGCGAGGTCCGTCGGCGCCGGTGAGCCGGGGGGCATCGCGAGTTCCGTCGGCGCCGGTGAGCCGGGGGCATCGCGAGGTCCGTCGGCGCCGGTGAGCCGGGGGCGCCGCGAGGTCCGTCGGCGCCGGTGAGCCGGGGGCGCCGACCGCTCCGAAACGTTGTCATGCCGAACCCCATCTCGAGTGCGACCCCCATGAGCGTGCCGATCCAGGCCACGCCGACGGCTGAGCCGATCCAGGCCACGCCGACCGCCGCGGTCGCGCGGCCGCTGCTCCGCATGCGCTGGGAGGCGCTGACCTACGTGCACTGGGACCTCGATCCGGAGATCGTCGCTCACGCCCTGCCACCCGGCTTGGCCCCCGACCTCCACGACGGGCGCGCGTGGGTCGGGCTCATCCCGTTCCGTATGGCCGGGATCGGCGTGGGCACCGCACCCGCCGCGCTACGGCGCTGGTCCCCGAGGGGGCTCCCGCTACCGCAGGGCACGTTCCCGGAAACCAACGTGCGGACCTACGTCGTCGGCCCCGACGGTGGACGCGGGGTGTACTTCCACACGCTGGACATCACCCGGCTCGCCCCAACCGCTGTGGCTCGGCTGGGCTACCGGCTGCCGTACTGCTGGTCCGCCATGCGTATCGGCCGGCGCGGTGATCGGATGGCCTACCTCGCCGAACGGCGCTGGCCGTCGACCCCGGGCGCACGCAGCCACCTCGTCGTCGAGGTGGGCGACCCGGTCGCCGACGCGGAGCGCACCTCGTTGGACGACTTCCTGTCCGCGCGATGGTCGCTGTACGTGGCCACGCCCCGCGGCGAGGTACGCCGTGCGCTGGTCGACCACGGTCCCTGGCCATTGCGGCACGCCCGGGTGCTCCACCTCGACGACCGGTTCGCGGCCGCGGCCGGCTACGACGTGACCGGCCGCCTGCCCGTCCACGTGCGCTTCGGCGGTGATGTTGACGTCGCGGTCGGACCGCCCCGACGGGTGGGCTGATCCCTCTCCCGGCACACCGTCGCTTCGCCGCTCGCCGCGCGCGCTCCTGCCGCCTGCCGCCGCGCGCTCCTGCCACTCGCCGCGCGCGCTGCCGCCGTTCGCTGGGGACCGTGGCAATGAGGCGGTCAGCGGTGGCCGGCTGGCGTCCCCGGCTGGTCCACCTGGCGCGGCTGGGGGCCTGAGGCGGTCAGCGGTGGTCGGCTGGCGTCCCCGGCTGGTCCACCTGGCGCGGCTGGGGACCTGGGGCGGTGCTC
>JAWOCZ010000100.1:0-2798 GCA_046483565.1 Nitriliruptoraceae bacterium | reverse complement strand
GTGGCCCATGGCCGGGCATCTTTCCCCTGGCCGCTCCGGGAGGTGTCCCTCTACGGTGAGTGGACGGCACCCGTGGTGTCAGCGGGTGCCCGGCCCCTCCGGGCGCGCCGTGGGGAACCCCACCGGCCCAACCGCCCGTGACGGGCCGTGCTGGGGGAACCCCGTGGCGGAACAACAGCCGGATCCCGTGCAACCGCAGCTCGGTGGCGCCGAGGAACCGGCGCGTTCGGGCCGTCGCGCGCGGATCGGCCTGGTGCTGGGGCCCGTGGCGGCGGTCGCCACCTACCTCCTGGCGCCGGTCGGGGAAGAGGGGCTGACCGAGGGCGGCCGGGCGACGGCGGCGGTCGCGGTGCTGATGGCGGTGTGGTGGGTGGCGGAGACGCTGCCGCTGGCCGTGACCTCGCTGCTGCCGATCGTGCTGCTGCCCATGACCGGCGCCCTGGAGGTAGGTGGCGACCGCCGCCACGGGCCCCAGCAGCAGGCCGATCCGCGCGCGACGACCCGAACGCGCCGGTTCCTCGGCGCCACCGAGCTGCGGTTGCACGGGATCCGGCTGTTGTTCCGCCACGGGGTTCCCCCAGCACGGCCCGTCACGGGAGGTTGGGCCGGTGGGGTTCCCCACGGCGCGCCCGGAGGGGGCCGGGCACCCGCTGACACCACGGGTGCCGTCCACTCACCGTAGAGGGACACCTCCCGGAGCGGCCAGGGGAAAGGTGCCCGGCCATGGGCCACCATTTCCGCCTCGCACGGAGGTGTCGGCCGGGCGGCGCGAGAAGGCACGACGCGCCCGTGGCGATCGGCGGCGCAGGTCGCGGGGGGTGCCGGCCGGGCGGCGTCAGAAGATGGTCGCCGCGTGCTCTGCCAGCGGGCTGCGTACCCCCTTGGTCAGGGTGACGTGACCGAACAGCGGGCTGTCCTTCATCTTCTCGATCAGTGCTGCCATCCCGCCGTATGGCGAGATGTAGGGGTTGTCGACCTGTCCGAGATCGCCGCAGAAGACCACCTTGGAGCCGGTCGCCATGCGGGTCAGCACGACCTTCAGAGCCGACAACTCGATGTTCTGCGCCTCGTCGACCACGACGAACTCGTCGGTGATCGAACGTCCCCTGAGGTAGGTGATCGCGGCCAGTTCGAGCTGGCCACGATCGACCAGCGACTCGATCGTGGTCTGCACCTGCCGGTGCTCGCGCGTGCCACGACCGCCTGCCATGTCGGTCCGCAGCAGCGCGTAGAGGTTGTCGTGGACGGCGGACATCCACGGTGCCAGTTTCTCGTCCAGATCACCCGGAAGGAACCCCACCTCCTGCTTACCGACCGCGATGAGTGGGCGGTAGACGCTGAGCCGGCGGTACGCCGACGCTTCCAGCACCTGCTCCAGACCGGCGGCCAGGGCCAGGAAGGTCTTCCCGGTGCCTGCCATACCCATCAACGAGACGCAGGGCACCTCCGGATCGAGGAGCAGATCGATCGCGAAGGTCTGCCGCACGTCCCGCGGCGCCATCTGGAACACCGGCCGGTGCCCCTGGACCCGATGCAGGGTGGCCGTACCGTCGTCCGCGACCTCGGTGACCCGCGCGAGACCGGAGGTGGACCTGCCGGATCGCAGCACCAGGCAGGCGTTCGGCCACAACTCACCGACCTGGGAGAGGTCGGAGAGCTCCGCGTCGAGTTGGGCCTTCCCATCCCGGTGGAGTGCGTCGAGCACCGTGGCGTCCACCTCGAGTTCGACGATGCCGGTGCTGTGCTCCTCGACCCGGGCGGTGTCGCCGCGGTAGTCCTCGACCTCCAGTCCGAGCTGGCTCCCCTTGATGCGCAGCGCCGCGTCCTTGGTGACCAGCGTGGCATCGATCGCCATGGCGACGCACAGGATCCGATGGTCGGCCTTGGCGCGATCGAGGTACGACGGCAGCGGGGTGTCGACGTGGTTGGCCTCGATGCGCACCGAGCCGCCGCTCGGCAGTGCCAGGGCGTCGCGCAGCCCGGCATGGGAGCTCGCCCGGAGCTCCTCGATCGAACGGAGGGCCAGCCGGGCGTTACGACCCACGTCGTCCAGGGCGGTCTTCTTGCGGTCGAGTTCCTCGATGACCACCAGCGGCAGCACGACGTCGTGCTCGTCGAACCGGAACAACGCGTTCGGATCGGCCAGGAGCACGCAGGTATCCAACACGTAGGTGCGCGGCGTGGGACCGACCGTGCTCGGTGCGATGGTGGACGTCGTGCTGGGCAGTGTCATGGAGAGCTCCCGGGACCGGCGGCTCGACGACGGCGCCGGGGACGGGAGCCGTCGACGAGCCGACAACGACGAACGCCGCCCCTGCGGGGCGGCGTGGCGCGGTTGGCTGGTGTGATGTGGTCGTCGTCAACAGCCGCACGAACGGCAGAGAGGCGTTCGAGGGGCGTGACGGCCTGGAGACGGCGATGCGGCACGAGCTCGAACCGCCGCTCCCGGCTGATGGGGGTGTGGGACACGAAGCGCGTGGCCTCCCGGTGACCGCCGCGGGCAGCGACGGCTGCGCGGCACCGTAGCGACGGACCCGCCCGGGGCCACGGAGGCTCGACTGGACGCCACACACCCGTCGTCACCCGGTCATCGTCGCCTCACCTCCCGGACACCGAACCGCCCGAACCCGATCGGCCCGCCGCGGATCGCCCGTTCGGATCGGCCCGCCGCGGTGCCGGTCGCGGCGGTGACGCCAGCCGGCCACCCCTGACCGGTTCCCTACCCAAACCGCACCACCTCGCCGACCCGGTGCCGCCAGCCGCGGATCGCGCCGCCGCGACCAGCACCGCGGCGGCGC
>JAWOCZ010000149.1:0-14328 GCA_046483565.1 Nitriliruptoraceae bacterium | reverse complement strand
CCGGATCGGCCCCGAGCTGCCGGGCCTCGAGCACACCTACGCCGCCCACGGGATCGACCACCTGCTCGTGGACGCGGCGACCCTGGTGCGGGCGGTCGGGGGGCCCGACCGGGACTGGACCGCCCGCCCCGAGGTGCCCGAGCCCGGCACCGAGCATCCCGACGAGGTGGTCCACGACGCCGTGTGGATCGGCGACAGCGACGTGGCCGCCTTCGCCGATCCACACGGCGTCGTGGACCACCTCGTCGGGATGCTCCGTACCGGGCTCGGGCACCTCGGGGCGGGCGGTCCAGTCCCGGTCGGGCCCCCCGACCGCCCGCACCAGGGTCGCCGCGTCCACGAGCAGGTGGTCGATCCCGTGGGCGGCGTAGGTGTGCTCGAGGCCCGGCAGCTCGGGGCCGATCCGGGGCAGCGTCGGCGTGCCCTTGGCATCGACCCGTCGGGGCCGGGCGCTCGCATCGGCCACGCGCCCGGCCGGTCGGTAGCCGAGCTCCGGTGGCCACAGGCCGCTGGGTCGCCGTCCCGCCCACGTGCGGTGGTGCTCCAGGCCCAGCGCGAGCTGGGCGTCCACCAGGCCCGGATCGACGGTGAGCGGGAGGTAGGGGTGGGTCGCCGGGCCGCCGAGCAGCTCGATCACCCCGGTGTCGGCGAGCTCGCGCCAGACCGCCAGCAGACCACCTCGCCGCTGGATGTCCTCGTGCAGGGCGAGCAGCTCCTGGAAGCGCTGCCAGTGGAAGCCCGCCAGGTCGCGCACCTCTGCGGGGAGGTGCAGGTGCCAGCGCTGCTCCTCCGCGCGCCACATCTGCCCACCGAGCCAGGTGCCGAGGTCCTTGGCCACCCGTGGATCCGCGACCTGGTGGGCGACGGCGGGCGTGACCCCGAGCGTGAGCAGGTCCCGGTGGCCCTCGGCGGCCAGGCGTTCCAGCACGGCGGTCACCGGCAGCCAGGAGGTCCCCCACGCCTCGAACAGCCACTCCTCGCCGACGGGCCACACGCCGTGGTGGCGCAGCTCGGGCAGGTGGGTGTGCAGCACCAGCGCGAACTCGCCCGGCGCGGGGCTGCCGGGGCGTGCTGCCGCCTCGGATGCCGCCGGTACGCGTGCGGTCCCGCTCACGCGGCCACGACCCGGCAGGTGGCCAGCAGGTCGAGGCTCCCGTCGAGGTCGGTGGCGTCGAGCCGGAAGTCGGCCTCCTCGACCCGGTGGACCAGCTGCCGCAGCCAGTCCGGCCAGCTCTGCGGTTCCCCCGCAGCGAGCAGGTGCGGCACCGAGACCGCACGGTCGCGCTCGGCCGCGGCGACGGCGCCGGCGTGGTGGATGCCCTGCACCACCTCGACGTCCAGGCCCGAGCGTGCGAGCACGCGGGTCAGCTCCTGCGCGGTGAACTCGACGGTGTGGAAGGGGTTGACCGGCGTGTCGCTGCCGGGCGTGAAGGTCAGCCGGTTCGGCGTGGCGATCATGATCGTCCCACCCGGCGCGGTCACCCGCTGCAGTTCGGCGAGGTAGCCCGGGATGTCGTGCAGGTGCTCGATCACCTGGAACGACACGCTCAGCGCGACGGCGTCGTCGGGCAGGGGCAGCTGCCTGAGCTCGGCCTCCACCACCTCGATGGCGGGGTCGGCGGCGCCGTAGACGGCGCGAGCATGTGCCACGGTGCGCCGGTCGAGATCGGCGCCGATCACCCGGTCGGCACCGGCGGCACGCAGCAGTTCGAGGCCGTAGCCCTCGCCGCAGCCGGCGTCGAGGACGGCGACGCCGCCGGCCGGCCGGGCGGCGACGGGTGCGCGCAACCTCGCCTGCGCGGTGCGGTAGGCGACCACGTGGCGGACGAACCAGTACCGCTCGTCCGGGATGCCGGGCAGCGTGCGCTCGCCGGTCAGCGTCAGCGGGATCGGTCCGTCCCCCGCGGAGCTCGGCGCGGGATCGGGCGTCGGCGGGGGTGGGGGAGGGCACATGTTCCCAGCCTACGCACCCGGCTCGCTGGCCCCGTCGCGAGCGCCGCTCGCCGGTCCGATTTGATTTTGAGTGGTCACTCAACTTCCATACCGCCCGAGTGGCCGGTGGTACGCCCGGCCACGAACCGACCGCAGAGGGAGTCCCAGATGAAGGTCGTCGTTCCCGTCAAGCGCACGCCGGACACCGCCGGTGAGAAGGTGATCGATCCGGACAGCCGGACGCTCGACCGCGAGGCCGGTGAGTCCGTGCTGTGCCCCGTCAACGAGTTCTCGATCGAGGAGGCCGTCCGCCTCAAGGAGAAGCACGGCGCCGAGCTCACCGTGCTCCTGATGGGCCCGGAAGAGGCGCAGTCCACGGTGCGCAAGGCGCTGTCGTACGGCCTGGACGCCGGGCTGCAGATCACCGACGACGCGATCGCCGGCTCGGATGCGCTGGGGACGGCGCGGGTCATCGCGGCGGCGCTGGAGTCGACCGAGTTCGACCTGGTGCTCTTCGGCGGGCAGTCCACCGACGCGCGGACCTCCCTGGTCCCGGCAGCGGTCGCCGAGCTGTTGGGGCTGCCGTCGCTGACCTACACCCGGTACCTCGAGGTGGACGGCGACAGCATCACGGTGCACCGCGAGCACGAGGAGGGCTGGGACGTGGTCACCTCGTCGTTGCCGGCCGTCGTGAGCGTGGTGGAGGCGATCAACGAGCCGCGCTACCCGTCGTTCAAGGGGATCATGGCCGCGAAGTCCAAGCCGCTCGAGGTCAAGTCGCTGGCCGACCTCGGGGTCAGCCCCGAGGAGGTCGGGGTGGGTGCCGCCTCGGCCACGATGTACGAGTTCTCGCCGCGTCCGCCCAAGGAAGCCGGGACCGTGGTCGAGGACGACGGCTCCGGTGCCGCGGCAGCGCAGCTCGCGGACTGGCTGGTCGAGAAGAAGTTCGTGTGACCGACCGCCTTCAGGCCACCCACAGGCCCGGAACGGGGCCGGACAGCGAGGAGCAACGATGAGCGAGATGCTGGTTCTGATCGACCACAGCGACGACACGCCGCGCAAGGTGTCGCTGCAGATGCTGACCAAGGCGCGCGAGATGGCCGCGATCACCGGTGACACCGTCGCCGCGGTCTGGTTCGGCCCCGGTGCCGCCGACGCGGCCGCCACGCTCGGCGCTTACGGCGCGGGCAAGCTCTACCACTGGGACTCCCCGGACGCCTACGGGTACGTGACCCTGCCCCAGGTCGAGGCGCTCGAGTACCTGATCGACACCTCCGAGGCCGACACGCTCCTGTTCGCCTCGTCCAACCACGTCAAGGACGTCGCCGCCCGGCTCGCGATCCGGATGGATGCCGGCGTGATCACCGACGCCTCCGGCATCGAGCTCGCCGAGGACGGTCGGTGGGTCGCCACCAAGGAGGTCTTCGGTGGTGAGATCATCACCCGGTCGACCTTCGCCGAGGGCAAGCTCTCCTTCATCGGCGTCGCGTCGAACGCCTTCGCTGCCGAGGAGTCCGGCGGCGGTGCCCCGGAGCTCGAGGCCGTCGACATCGAGCTGAGCGAGGAGGCCAAGGGAGCCACCGTCGTCGAGGTGGAGAAGGTGGGCGGCGCCGACCGTCCGGACATCGGTGAGGCCGCTGTGGTCGTCGCCGGGGGTCGCGGACTCGGCGCTGAGTCCGGCTTCGAGCTCATGGAGCAGCTGGCCGATCTCATCGGCGCCGGTGTCGGGGCCTCGCGTGCCGCCACCGACGCGGGCTGGTACCCGCACCGCTACCAGATCGGGCAGACCGGACGGACCATCTCGCCGACGCTGTACCTCGGGTCCGGGATCTCGGGCGCGATCCAGCACCGTGCCGGGATGCAGACCTCCCAGAACATCGTCGCGATCAACAAGGACGGCGAGGCCCCGATCTTCCAGATCGCGGACTTCGGGGTGGTCGGCGACCTGTACAAGGTCGTGCCGAAGCTGGTGGAGGAGCTCGAAGCCCGCAAGTGAACCGTCGGGGCTGAGTGCCCGGTTCGGGGTGCTCTCCCCGGCTCACCGCGCACGGAACCCACGGAACCCACGGAACCCACGGAACCAAGGACGGTGCCCCGGCCATCGCGGCCGGGGCACCGTCACGTGGTCCCACGCCGGCCCTCAGATGGCGACCGGGTGCGCAGCGCTCAGCCTGCGAGGTCGAGGACGCGAGCGTCGGCCGCCTCCACCAGCTGATCCGGCCGGACCGCGAAGACGTCCATCGGGGTCCCGGCCGCCGCCCACACCACCTCGAAGGCCAGGAGGTCGCGGTCGCACAGCACCGTCAGCGCCCGGTCGTGGCCGAAGGGCGGCGTCCCACCGATCGCGTACCCGGTGGCGGTCCGGACCTCCTCGGCGCTCGCCTTGCGCACCTGCTGAGCGCCCATGGCCGTGGCCAGCCGGCCCTCGTCGACCCGGTTCGCCCCGGAGGTCAGCGCCAGCACGGGCTGGTCGTCGGCGATGAACACCAGGGACTTGACGATCTGCGCGACGTCGCAGCCGATCGCCGCCGCGGCGTCCGCCGCTGTCCGGGTGCCCTGCGGGAACCGCCGGGCGTCGACCTCGACGCCGAGCGCTGCCGCCCGGGCCGTGAACCGCTCGTCCGCCGCTGCCATCGCCACCTCGCCACCTCGCTGGTCGTGCCGGTCCTCAGCCCGGGAGGGCGACCTCGCCCGAGAGCACGGGTGCGCCCGGAGCCAGCACCACCTCGACGTGGAGGTTGCTGCTCGGTGCCGGCGCGGGGAGCAGACGCACCTCGCCGTTGCTGAACCAGCGATCGCCCCGCCCGACCGCGTCGATGACCTCGATCGCGACGCCGTCGGCGTGCACGCGCCACTGCTCGGCCGGCGGCACCCGTCGTGCCAGGCGCTGGCCGTCGCCGGTGTCGACCCGGGCGAAGCGCAGGTCAGCCCATCCGTCCCAGCGCTCCAGGCTGAGCAGCAGCAGGCGGTGCCCGTTGGCGACCCCGAGGTCGACCTCGAGAGGCACGACGCCCTGGGGGCTCGGTGGGAAGGGGGCCTGGTCAGGCAGGTGGGATCCGCTCATGGTCGGCGACGCTACCGTCGTCGGCGCCATGACGACCTACCTGGACCACGCCGCGACCACGCCACCGCGCCCTGCAGCGCGGGCGGCGCTCGAGTCGTGGCTCGAGGCGGCCAACGCCTCCTCCACCCACCTGGCCGGTCAGGCGGCCCGCGTCGCGGTCGAGGAGTCCCGGGAATCGGTGGCCACCGCGCTCGGCTGCTCACCCCACGAGGTGGTGTTCACCTCCGGGGGCACGGAGGCCGACAACCTCGCCGTCAAGGGGATCGCCTGGGCGGCGCGCGAACGCAGCCGGGGCGTGCCGCACCTGGTGACCACGGCGGTGGAGCATCCGGCGGTGCTGGATCCGGCCCGATGGCTGGCTGAGCGGGGCGAGGTGGCGTTGACGGTCGTCCCGCCCCGCAGGGACGGCCGCGTGGACGTCGAGGAGGTGCTCGCCGCGGTGCGCCCGGCCACGGCGCTGGTCAGCGTGATGGCCGCCAACAACGAGCTCGGTGCGGTCAACGACCTCGCCGGCCTGGCCGCGCGCTTGTCCGAGCGGGGGGTGCCGCTGCACACCGATGCGGTGCAGGCCGTCGCCACCCTCGAGGTGGACGTGGCCCGTTGGGGTGTGGATGCCCTGGCGCTATCGGCCCACAAGTTCGGTGGACCCCAGGGCGTCGGTGTCGCCGTGCTGCGCCGTGGACTGCCGGTGGTGCCACTCTCGCACGGCGGCGGTCAGGATCGCGGTGTGCGATCGGGCACCTTCGCGGTGGGCCTGGATGCCGCGTGCGGGGCCGCGCTCACCGCGGCCGTCGCGGACCGCGCCGACCTGCGCGCACGTCTGCTCGCGCTGACCGATCGCCTGGCGGCGGCGGTCACCGCGGTGGAGGGGGTGCGCCGCTCCGGACCGACCGATCCGTCGTGGCGGCTGGCCTCCCACGTCCACCTGCTCCTCGACGACGTCGAGCCGACGGCGCTGGCCCTCGGCCTCGATGCGGCCGGGGTGGCGGCCTCCAGCGGGGCGGCATGCGGTGCCGGGGCGACGAAGGCCTCGCCGGTCCTCGAGGCCTGCGGGTTGCAGGGCACGCCGCTGCGGCTCAGCCTCGGGTGGACGAGTACGGCCGCGGAGGTGGATCGCGCGATCGATGTGCTCACCGACCTGCTCCCACGGCTGCGGACCTCCCGGGGCTCGGCCCGCCGCAGCGCCGCAGCGGAGGTCCGCTGATGGCCAGGGTGCTGGTCGCGATGTCGGGCGGGGTGGACAGCGCGGTGGCCGCTGCGTTGCTGCTCGACCAGGGGCACGAGGTCACCGGCGTGCACCTCAAGCTCGCGGACCTGCCGTTGGACGCCCAGGTGCCCGGGCACGGCTGCTGCACCCTGGACGACGCGCAGGACGCGCGCCGGGCCGCGCAGGTGCTCGGCATCCCCTACTACGTGTGGGACCTGAGCGCGGTGTTCGAGCGTGAGGTGCAGCGTCCCTTCGCGACGACCTACGCCGAGGGCGCGACCCCCAACCCGTGCGTGACCTGCAACGAGCGCGTCAAGTACGCCGCACTGCTGGAGCGGGCGCTCGCGCTCGGGTTCGACGCCCTGGCGACGGGACACCACGCGCGGCTGCGGCGTGAGGGCCGGCCCGTCACCGAGCCCGCCGGCCCGCGGGCCGAGGCCGGCTCGCGGACCGAGGCCGGCTCGCGGACCGAGGCCGGCGAGCGGACCGAGGCCGGCTCGCGGACCGAGCTGGTCCGGGCCGCCGATGTGCGCAAGGACCAGTCCTACGTGCTGTACGTCGCGACGCCGCAACAGCTCGCCCACACCCTGCTCCCGGTGGGGGAGCTGCCCAAGGAGCGGATCCGGGCGATCGCCGCCGAACGGGGGCTCAGGGTGGCCGCCAAGCCGGACAGCTACGACGTGTGCTTCATCCCCGACGGGGACACCGTCGGCTACCTCGCCGAACGCCTGCCGGCCGAGCCCGGTCCGATCGTCGACGAGGACGGCGAGGTGCTGGGGAGCCATGACGGGGTGTGGCGGTTCACCGTGGGCCAGCGGCGCGGGCTCGGTCTCGATCACCACGAGCGTCGTTTCGTCACCGCCGTGGACGCCACGAGCCGCACGGTGAGAGTGGGACCGCGCGAGGAGCTCGCGTGCCACTGGGCAGAGTTGGAGCGACCGAACTGGACCCGCGGCGTGGCCCCCACCGGCCCGGTGCGCGTGCAGATCCGCGCCCATGGTCGCAGCGTGCCGGGCCGCCTCACCCCGGCCGGGAGCACGCCTGGCGGGAGCGCGCTGGGCGCCGAGCGTGTCCGCGTCGAGCTCGAGGAGCCCGTGTACGGGCTCGCTCTCGGGCAGGCCGCGGTGCTCTACACCGCCGACGATGCTGTCTGTCTCGGCGGCGGCCGCGTCATCGCCGCCGAGCGACCGGCGGGCCTACCGCTGGCGAGCGTCAGCCCGGGCTGACGAGCGTGCGACGCTGCGGCTGCCTCGACGCTCCGGCCGCCTCGACGCAGCCGCCCGGCGCCGGTTGCCTCGACGCAGCCGCCCGGCGCCGGTCGGGCTCGTTTCGCGCCGAGGTGTCCAGGCACCTGGCCTCCGCGGTGATCGACGTCGGTGCCACGGGTGATCGCCAGCCCGGGCTCGCGACGATCCCAGATGTCACCCGCCCCTGCTTCAGTAGCCTCGGAGGCGAACGGATCGTCGGTGTGGCGCGATGCTCCCACCGCCGCACCGCGAGGAGGCCCAGGTGAGCGAACAGTGAGCGAGCATCCCGAGGTGCCCTCGGACCTCCAGGAGGCTCGTGCGCGCCACGACGAGCTGTCGCGCACGATCCGGACCGCCCGCTACCGCTACTACGTGCTCTCGGCACCGGACCTGTCCGACGCCGAGTTCGACACCCTCCTACGGGAGCTCGAGGCCATCGAGGAGGCCCATCCCCAACTGCGGACGCCGACCTCCCCGACCCAGCAGGTCGGCGCGCCGCTCGATGAGGCCTTCGCGCCGGTCACCCACCCGCAGCCGATGCTCAGCCTGGACAACGCGTTCTCACGCGAGGAGCTCGACGCCTGGTCGGAGCGCGTCCAGCGGGCGCTGGCGGTAGCGGACCGGTCGGCCGGTGCGGGCCGGGCTGCGGCGGCCCGGTCCGAGCCCTCCACGCCCGCACCGGACGCCGCCGGGTCCGTCGACGACCTGGACGAAGCCGCGGTGGCGGAGGCCGACCCCGACGACGCGCCTCGCATCGTCTACGGGTGCGAGCTCAAGATCGACGGAGTGGCCATCGACCTGGTCTACCGGGACGGCGTGCTGTCCACGGCGGCCACCCGCGGGGACGGCACCACCGGTGAGGACGTGACCAACCAGGTCCTGACGATCGACGCGATCCCCTACCGGCTCCACCTCGACGACCCACCGGCCCTGCTCGAGGTCCGTGGGGAGGTGTACTACCCGCTCGAGGCCTTCGAGGCGATGAACCAGGCCCGGATCGAGCGGGGCGAGGCCGCCTTCATGAACCCCCGCAACGCCGCGTCGGGGGCGCTCAGGCAGAAGGACCCGGAGGTGACCGCGACGCGGCCGCTGGCGGTGTGGTGTCACGGGCTCGGCGCCCTCGAGGGGGCCACCTTCGACACCCATGCCGAGGCGATGGCGACGCTGGCCGCCGCCGGCCTGCCCGTCGCGGAGGAGAGCGAGCGTCACGGCGACCTCGACGAGGTCTGGGCCTACGTGGAGCGTTGGACCGCGGCCCGCCACCACGACGTCAGCTACGAGATCGACGGGGTCGTGGTCAAGGTCGACGATCTCGGCCAGCGCGAGCAGCTCGGCTTCACGGCCCGGGCCCCGCGCTGGGCGATCGCCTACAAGATGCCACCCGTGGAGCAGGCGACCACGCTCGAGGCCATCGAGGTCAACGTCGGCCGCACCGGCAAGGCCACCCCCTACGCCGTCCTCGACCCCGTCCTGGTCGCGGGGACGACCATCACCTACGCCACGTTGCACAACGAGATCCAGGTCCACGCCAAGGACGTCCGTGTCGGCGACCGGGTCATGGTCCGCCGCGCGGGCGACGTGATCCCCGAGGTGGTGGGACCGGTGCGCAGCGAGCGGCCCGAGGGCACCGAGGTGTGGCGGATGCCCGCTGACTGCCCCTTCTGCGGTGAGCCGCTGGTCCGGCCGGAGGGTGAGGCGCACCACTTCTGCGAGAACGTGGACTGTCCCAACCGACTGCGCGAGTCGCTGGCGCACCTGGCCTCGCGCGGCGCGCTCGACATCGAGGGGCTCGGTGAGCAGACCGTGGACCTGCTGCTGGCCGAGGGCCTGGTGCACGACCTCGCCGACGTGTTCCGGCTGCACGAACACCGTGACGAGCTTCTGGCGCTGGAGAAGTGGGGCGAGAAACGGGTCGACAACCTGCTCGCGAGCATCGAGGAGGGTCGGCAGCGACCGCTGGATCGGGTCCTGGTCGCGCTCAACATCCGCCACCTCGGTCCGACCTACGCCAAGGCGCTGGTGCGGGCGCTGCCCAGCCTGCACGCGATCCGCGACGCCGAGGCGGAGCAGCTCGAGGTGATCGAGGGCATCGGGCCGGTCATCGCCCATGCCGTGCACGCGTGGTTCGCCACGCCTCGCAACGCACAGCTCGTCGACGAGCTCGTCGCGCTCGGCATCACGACCGACGCCGAGGTGGCCGACGGCGAGGCCGGGGTGGACGCGGACCTGCTGGCCGGCTTCACCGTGGTGGTCACCGGCACGCTGGAGGGCTTCACCCGTGACGAGGCCAGGGAGGCGCTCGAGGCACGCGGCGCGAAGGTGACCGGCAGCGTGTCGGGGCGCACGTCGGTGGTGGTCGCCGGTGCCGACCCCGGTTCCAAGCGTGACAAGGCCGAGGCGGTCGGGGTGCCGGTCGTCGATGAGGCGGCGTTCCGGCAGCTGCTGGAACACGGCGTGTTGCCCGACCGCGACCCCGATGCCGGCTGAGGTCCCGCCCCATGCCGAGCTTCGACCCCCGCAGCTACCCCGGTCCGCGAGCGTCCGGCCCCGTCCTGGTCCACGACGGCCGGGTGGTGGCGCTCGACCTCGACGTCTGGGCTGCGGGCACGGCCGCGCCCGTGCTCAGCGAGCCCGAGCGGATCAGCTTCGTGGTGGCCTACGGCTCGAACGCGGCGCCGCGACGGCTGCACGACAAGCGTCTGGACGTGGACGGAGCGGTGCTCCTTCCGGCCAGGTTGAGGGGCTACGTGGCCGCGTTCGAGGCACGCCGCACCGGGTACGGCGCGATCCCGCTGACGCTGGTGCCCGAGCCGGGTGCGGTCATCGACACCTGGGTGCTCGGGTTGCTGCCCGCCGCGACAGGTCTGCTGGACCGCACCGAGGGTCGGGTGCCGGAGCACACGCCCGCTCAGGTCCGTCCCGAGCTCGCCGACGGTCGCTTCGCGCCGCCCGGCACCTACCAGCTCGGACGCGTGGGGCGGGTCGAGGTCGCTGGCCGGTGGTACCTGGAGGACGCGCTCGCGTACCTGCCAGGCCGTGCCACGCGGGTGCAGTGCCACGACGACGGGCGCTGGCGGACGTGGCCCGGGCTGGACCAGGCCGCGGCCGCCGAGCACCTCGATCGGGGCGGGTCCTCACGGCCCGCACCGCCGGTCGCAGCGCCGGTCCTCGGTCCGTGGCCCCGAACGCCCCTGCGCCCCCGGTCCTGACGCCGCCTACCCGCCTGGTCCGCTTACCCGCCTGGTCCGCCACCCCGCCCGGTCCGCCATCTCCCACGGTCCGCCATCTCCCCCGGTCCGCCACCTCCCACCGGGTTTGGGTGCCTTCTGCCCCGGTTTCCGGGGTGTTCTGCACCCGATCTACCTGCTAGCGCCTGGTCCGGCTGGGATTGGGTGCGTTCTGCCTCGGGTTCCGGGGTGTTCTGCACCCGATCCTCCTGCTACCGCCTGGTCCCGCTGGGATTGGGTGCGTTCTGCCTCGGGTTCCGGGGTGTTCTGCACCCGATCCGCGTTCGGGGGTGGCGCCTTCGGGGGTGGCGCCTTCGGGGGTAGCGCGTTCGGAGGTTGCGCAACCGGGGGCCACGCAACCGCCGCCAGCGCGTCCGGGGGGTGCGGTGGTCAGCTCACTCGGGTCGCACGTCCACGCCGGCCTCGCGCATCGCGGCGACCGCGGCCTCGCGGTCGCCCTCGTCCTGCCCGACCATGCGGGTCGCCGTCTCCGGCAGGACCACCTCGTAGCCCTGCTGCCGGGCGTCGAGCGCGGTCGCCTTCACACACACGTCGCCCGCCAGACCGACGACCACCACGCGCCTGATCCCGGCCTCCTCGAGGTGACGGCCGAGCTCGGTCGCGGATTCCTCGCCGCTGACGGGGTCGCGCACGGAGAAGCCCGAGTAGCCGTCGCCGCCGTCGACGCCCTTGCGCACCACGGGGGCGTCGTCCAGCACCTCGAGGTCGGGGTGGAACTCGGCGCCCCAGGTGTCGCGGACGCAGTGCACCGGCCAGTCGCCACCGTCCTTGGCGAAGTGCGGGGTCTCGGGCGGGTGCCAGTCCTGGGTGTAGACGACGAGGGCACCGGCCTCGCGGGCCGTGGCGATCTCCCGGTTGGCGACCTCGACGACCTCCTCGCCGCCACCGACGTACAGCCCGCCCTCGGGATCGGCGAAGTCGTTCTGCACGTCGACCACGACCAGCGCCGTCGTCGGGTCGTAGCGTCGGGTGGGACTCGCTGCTGTGCTCGTCATGCGTCGACCTCTCCGGCGGGGACGGGGAGCTCCTGCGGTTGCGATGACCGTGACCGGGGGCGGGGAGCTCCTGGGGTTGCGATGACCGGGACCGGCGGGGGCGGGGAGCTCCTGCGGTCGCGATGACCGTAACCGGGGGGCGTGGCCGGCGGCCACCGACGACGGTCGGGGGCCGCTGGTGCGAGCGCTAGCCTCGCCACGACCCGTGTCCCATGCCCGCAGGAGGCCCCCGTGGCCCTGTCAGAAGACGAGGTCCGTCACGTGGCCAGGCTCGCCCGCCTGGCGCTGACCGACGAGGAGGTGGCGGCGCTCGCACCGCAGCTCTCCAGCATCCTCGGGTACGCCGAACAGGTCGGCGAGGTGGCGGCCGACGAGGTCGTGGCGACCACCCACCCCTTCGCGCTGGCGGACGTGACCCGGCCGGACGAGCGCGCCCCGTCGCTGTCGCGCGACGAGGTCCTGGCGGGGGCGCCGGCGGTCGAACAGGACCGTTTCGCCGTGCCGCGCATCGTGGCGGAGGAGGGCTGAGATGACGGACCTGACCCAGGCGACCGCCGTCGAGCTCGCCACCGCGCTCAGTGCCGGCGAGGTGTCCAGCCGTGAGGTCGTCGACGCCCACCTCGACCGGATCGCGGCCGTGGACGGCGTCGTCGCCGACGGCGATGTCTGGACCGCCAAGCCGGCCGCGGAGCTCGGCACGGACGAGCCACACGCCTTCCTCGCCGTCACCGCGACCGCGGCCCGTGCCCACGCCGATGACGTCGACGCCCGGCGGGCCGCCGGCGAGCCCCTCGGTCCGCTCGCCGGGGTCCCGCTCGCGCTCAAGGACGTGCTCACGATGCGCGGGGCCCCGACGACCTGCGGGTCGCGGATGCTGGAGGGCTGGGAGCCCCCCTACGACGCCACCATCACCCAACGGCTGCGGGCCGCCGACATCGTCGTGCTCGGCAAGACCAACATGGACGAGTTCGCCATGGGCTCCTCCACCGAGAACTCCGCCTTCGGCAACACCCGCAACCCGTGGGATCTGGACCGGGTGCCGGGTGGCTCCTCCGGAGGGTCGGCCACCGCGGTCGCCGGGCTGCTGGCACCGCTGGCGATCGGGACGGACACCGGCGGCTCGATCCGGCAGCCGGCGGCGCTGACGGGGCTGGTCGGGGTCAAGCCGACCTACGGGACGATGTCGCGCTACGGGCTGGTGGCCTTCGCCTCCTCGTTGGATCAGGCCGGGCCCTTCGCCCGGACCGTGGAGGACGCGGCCAGGCTGCAGTCGGTGACCTGGGGGCACGACCCCCGCGACGCCACCTCGGTGCCCGGGGAGGTGCCGGACCTGCTCGCCGGGTTGCAGGACGGCGTGGCCGGCCTCAGGGTCGGGGTCGTGCGGGAGCTGCAGGGCGAGGGGTACGAGCCGGGTGTGGAGCTGGTGTTCGCCGCCGCGCTGGAGCGCCTGGCGGGCCTCGGGGCAGAGATCGTCGAGGTGTCCCTGCCCCGCGCGTCCTACGGACTACCCGCGTACTACCTCATCGCCCCGAGCGAGGCGTCGTCGAACCTCGCCCGCTTCGACGGGGTGCGCTACGGCCTGCGGGTCGACGCCCCCACCGCCGAGGAGATGAACGCGGCGACCCGTGCCGCCGGGTTCGGACCGGAGGTCAAGCGCCGCATCATGATCGGGACCCACGCGCTTTCCAGCGGCTACTACGACGCCTACTACCTGCAGGCCTCAAAGGTGCGCACCCTGATCGCCGAGGACTTCCGGAGCGCGTTCGAGCAGGTGGACGTGCTCGTCAGTCCGACCTCGCCGTCGGTGGCCTTCCGGTTCGGTGACAAGACCGCCGACCCGATGGCGATGTACCTCAACGACGTCGCCACGGTGCCCGCGTCGCTGGCCGGCATCCCGGCGTTGTCGCTGCCCGCGGGGCTGGCCGCTGCCCCGGACGATCCCGCCACCTCGCTGCCGGTGGGTCTGCAGCTCATGGCGCCGCTCAAGCGGGACGACGTGATGTACCGGGCCGCCTGGGCCTTCGAGCAGGCGACCGGGTTCGCGGCGCTGCCAACGGGTCCGCGGGCCGTCACCAGTTCGGCTACCGGGGCGGTCACCGGGACGGCCACCGGGGCGGCCACCACGCAGGAGGTGCGCTGATGGCCACCGACACCTTGGAGGTGCGCTGATGGCGACCGACGCGTTGCTGCCGGAGGGGTGGGAGCTCGTCGTCGGGCTCGAGGTCCACGTCGAGCTGCACACCCGCACCAAGATGTGGTGCGGGTGCTCGACGGAGTTCGGTGACGAGCCCAACACCAACGTCTGCCCGGTGTGCACCGGCCAGCCCGGTGCGCTGCCCGTGCCCAACGCCCGCGCGATCGAGGACGCCACCCTGCTCGGCCTCGCCCTGGCCGGCGAGGACGCCACCCTGCTCGGCCTCGCCCTGGCCGGCGAGGTCGCCGAACGGTGCTGGTTCCACCGCAAGAACTACTTCTATCCGGACCTGGCCAAGAACTACCAGATCAGCCAGTACGACGTCCCCCTGATCCACGACGGCCACCTCGACGTCGAGGTGGAGCTCGCGGACGGGGCGATCGAGACGCGGCGGGTCGGCATCGAGCGCCTCCACATGGAGGAGGACACCGGCAAGTCGCT
>JAWOCZ010000036.1:0-14531 GCA_046483565.1 Nitriliruptoraceae bacterium | reverse complement strand
AGCGACACCCTGACCCGGACGAACCGCAGCCGGCGCCTCGCGACGGGCAGGAAACAGCGACTATCCGCTGCAAAGCGACACCCTGACCCGGGTGGCCCGCCGGGTCAGCCAGCGGGCGGCGGATCCTCCGGTCGCGGCTCGGCAGGGGTCGCGGGCTCCTCAGCGGGCGCGGACTCGGACGCGGACTCGGGCGCCGGCTCCGCAGCAGGCGCGGACTCGGGCCCAGGCGGCTCGGCGGGCTCGGGCTCCACTGCAGCCTCGCCGCCGGGGCTGTCGGGTAGTCGGCGGCGGGTCTCCCCGGAGGCCCACTCCAGCGCCTTGTGGTGCCGCTCGTCGGGGGTGATGCCGGCAGCCACCATCCGCTCGTAGACCTGCTGCGCCGGCTCGAGCTCGCCGGCACGCGCGTGGGCCCACATCAGCTCGCGGTAGGTCGGCTCGTCCACGCTGACACCGGCCTCCTGCAGCGCGCTGATCAGCGCACCGGCGCGCCGGTGCTCCTTGCCCTTGATCAGGACGCCGAGGAGCTTGGACGCATCGGCACTGGTCGGTTGCACGCCGTCCGAGAGCAACCGCTCGAGCAGCGCGACGGCCTCGTCACCCCGCTTCGCGCCGACCAGGGCCTGCAGCAGCGACCCGTAGTGCCGCCCGTGGGTCAACGTGCCCCCCGCCCGCAGCCGCTCCAGCAGGGTGAGCGCCTCGTCGAGCCGCTGCGCCCGGACCAACCGCTCCACGAGATCGCGAGCGACCCGGCGATCCGCCGGTACCCCGCGGGCGGTCAGCTCCTCGAACAGGACCCATGCCGTGTCCAGCTCACCGGCCTTGAGGTGGCGGGTCATGATCTCCGCAGCCTTGGCCGGCGGGACGGGCACGCCGAGGATCACCATCCAGTCGAGCACGCCGCTGGCGGCTGCTCGGCGGCCGGCAGCCAGCGACACATCGATGAGCGACTCGAGGTTCGCCCCCGACGGGATCCGTCCGTCGGCAGCGAGCGCGAGCGCGTCGGCCCACGCCCCGTCGACGTCGCCTGCGGCCAGGCGCGCCTGGAGCACCGCGTTGCGGTGGAAGCTGGTCGGCTCGGTCCCGGCGGCCTGCATCGCATCGAGCGCCGCCCTCGCCGCGGTCGCGTCGCCGGCCTTCGCGTGTGCCAGCAGGAGCTCGGTGTGGACGTCTCCGGGAAGCTCCACGCCGGCCGAACGGAGGCGCTCGAGCAGATCCAGCGCCCGGTCCGTGTGGCCTGCGCGAGCGATCATGGCGATCAGCTCGGTGGCCAACCCGGGAGCCGGCCGCTGGTCGACATCGAGCATCAGTTCGATGACGGTACGAGTGTCCTTGATGGCGCGTCGATCGAGACAGTCGCGCAGGAGCCGCTCGTACTCGGCCGGCGTCGCCGCTTCGCCGTGTTGCGCCATCTGCCGCAGTACCGCCCGGGCCGCCGGGTACCGCCCGGCCCCCAGGTAGACACTGAGCACCCCGTGGGCGTGCCGCGGCTCAGGCTCGACACCTTCACCATGGAGTTCGTCGAGCAGCGCGAGCGCCTGCTGGGTGCGGCCGGCGCGAGCGGTCGACAGGGCCACGTCCCAGCGCACCGATGTCGGCGGCGTCACCCCTTCGCGAGCCATCTGGTCGAACAACCGCTGGGCGCCGTCGAGCTCACGGGCACCGAGGTAGGTCGCGACCAGCAACTCGTAGTGGTCGGCGGTGAAGGTGACCCCGCGCGTCTGCATCGAGGCCTCGACCTGCTGCACCATCCGCAGATCGCCGGCGAAGTGTCGCAGGGCCTCCAGGTAGGTGTCGCGCTCGGTCACGAGGCTGCCCTCCTCCCGGTGAACATGCACGGGACGTCGAAGCGTCCGCGCGCTCTACCGGCTGGTGCGTTCACCCACGCGCACCCGTGGCCAACCGACCCTCGGCCGGAGCACGGACCGTAGCCGCTGCGCCGCATGGACGACGACCAACGACGCCGTGTACGAGCACGGTCGTCGACCCCCCTGCGGCGTCCATCGGCAGTGCCGGGCAGGCACCTCCTGGCCGCGCGAACCGGGCCCACCGGGCCGCACGGTCACGCCCGGCCGCTCGACTACGGTCCAGGGAGCAGCCCTCGACACAGGAGCGCCGAGGTGTCCGGACGGGATCTCGTCGTTCTGGGCACGGCGAGCCAGGTCCCCACACGGGAGCGGGCACACCACGGCGCCCTGCTGCGCTTCGATGGACACGGCATCCTCCTGGACCCCGGTGAGGGCACCCAACGACAGCTGTCGATGGCCCGGATCCCCGCCTCCGCGATCGACCGGATCTGCATCACCCACGCCCACGGCGACCACTGCCTGGGGGTACCCGGGGTCCTCCAGCGCCTCGCCCTGGACGGCGTGACCAGACCGGTGACGATCCATCACCCGCACCACGCGACGCCCTACGTCGACGCACTGTGTCATGCCAGCGCGAGCGCCAGGTCCGCCACGGTGCACACAGCGCCGACCGGCGCGGGCGTGGTGAGCACCGCGCCTCCCCTCGAGATCCATGCGCGAGAGCTCTCGCACGCGATCCCGACCCTGGGATGGCGGTTCGAGCAGCCGCCCGGGGTCCGCCTGCTCCCCGAACGTCTGGCCGCCCTCGACCTCCCGCCGCAGGTACGCGGCGAGCTGGTCGACCGCGGCGAGATCCGCCACCGCGGCCGCACGATCACGCTGCCGGAGGTCAGCGCACCCCGCCGTCCGATCAGCATCGCGCACGTGATGGACACCGGGCTGTGCGACGGCGCCTTCGAGCTCGCTGCCGACGTCGATCTGCTGCTGATCGAGGCGACCTTCCTGGAGAGCGAACGCGAGGTCGCCGCGGTCTCAGGGCACCTGACCGCCGCTCAGGCCGCTCGGGTGGGTGAGGAAGCGGGAGCCCGCCGGGTCGTCCTGACGCACCTGTCCAGGCGCTATCCAGGTACCCGGGCCCATCTGGCCGAGGCCCGGGCGGCAGCACCCGACCTCGACCTCCACGTCGCCTCGGATCTCGACCTCATCCCTCTGACAGGCCCGATCGAGCCGGGCCGGCCGGCATGAGGAGCCCGCGGTCGCGGCGGCCCGCGAGGTCCAGCCGCGAACTCACAGCAGGTGCTCGAGCCCGACCACGACCCCGTCCAGCTCACCCACCCGGCGACAGGCGAGGAGCACACCCGGCATGAAGGAGGTGCGGTCCAGGGAGTCGTGCCGCAGGGTCAGCGTCTGTCCCTCACCACCGAAGATGACCTCCTGGTGTGCGACCAGCCCCGGCAGGCGGATGCTGTGGACCCGGACGTCGGCGTGCCGCACCCCGCGTGCCCCGAGGTGATGCTCGTCACCGGCGACGTCGGGAGGCTGCTCGGTGCGGGCCTCGCTGATCAGTTCGGCGGTGCGCAGCGCGGTCCCCGACGGCGCGTCGATCTTGCGGTCGTGGTGCAGTTCCACCACCTCGACGTGCGGCAGGTGCTGCGCGGCCTCAGCGGCGAAGCGCATCAGCAGCACGGCACCGATCGCGAAGTTGGGGGCGATCAGGGCGTTGGCCGGCGATCCGGCCGCTGCGGCGCGTGCACGTTCCAGATCCTCTGCACGCAGGCCGGTCGCACCGACGACCGCGTGCACGTCGTGCTCCAACAGCCAGACCAGATTGTCACCGACGGTGGCCGGGCCGGTGAACTCGACCGCCACCTCGACGTCGGCTGCGATGAGGGAGCCGAGATCGTCGGTGACCACCACCCCGCCCGCCGTCCCGTCGATCCCCGCGACGTCCCGGAGCGAGCGACCCACCGCCCCCGGATCGACCGCCGCGACCAGATCGAGGTCGTCGCTGGCGGCCACGGCCCGGCAGACCTCCGTGCCCATACGTCCGCCTGCGCCCACGACCCCGATACGCACCTGGTCCTCGCTGCTCGACTGCGGTGAGCGAGCAGCCTAATGGGGATCGGCCAGGCTCTGGCAGACTGGTCCGGGGAGGCAAGCGTGCGCTCGACGCACACGCCGTCTGGCAGCAGGCTCATGGCCGCGCGCGCCCCTACCGTGTGCGGCTCACGGAAAGCGACCCGGTCAGCGCAGAACCGGGTGGAGATGCTCACGGGGAACCCCATGCTCCTGCGGAACGACACGCGCCCCACCGCTGACGGGGACACCGGATCGGGCCGAGTGGACCGTCGACGCCGCGGTCTGCTCCGGGCTGGTGCAGCGCTGTTGGTGCTGGCGCTCGGCACCGGCACCGCGCTGTCGGCCACCGCTGCGTCGTGGGGCCAGGAGCTGCGCGTCGGGGAACGTCTGCTGCCCGGCGTGAGCATCGCGGGGGTCGAGGTGGGCGAGGCCTCCCGGTCCGAAGCCATCGCCGAGGTCGAGGCCGAGCTGGCGAACCACCTCGACGGTGAGGTCGTCCTACGCCACGAGGTCGGCACCTGGACGACCACGCCACGCGAACTCGGCGCCACCACGGATCTGGAACAGGTCATCGCCGATGCCTTCGCCGGCACCGTCGAGGCCACACTTCCGGAGTTGGTGGCAACGCGCTGGTTCGGCAGCACCAGCCAGCTGTCCCTGGACGTGGCGATCAGCCATGACATGGCCGCCCAGCAGGCCCTGGTGGACGAAGTGGTCCGCGTCATCGACCTCGAGCCGACCGACGCCTCGGTCACCTGGACCGGCGACGGCACCGAGGTCACCGCCCACGTCGAGGGCCGCGCGGTGGACGCTGCAGCACTGGCGGCCGCGCTGAGCGAGGAGCTGGAAACCGCTGACACCAGCGCACCCAGCGAGGTGACGGTGCCCACGACCGTGCTGCCGCCGCAACTCACGACGGCCCAGGCGGAGCAGGCCGCCGCGACCACCGAGCAGACGGTGGCCGCCGTCCTGGACCGTGCGGTGGCGATCACCTTCGGTGAGCGATCGTGGAGTGTCACTCCCCGTGACGTCGGCGCGCGCGTGGACGGCGAGGCCGTCGTGCTCGCCAGCCTCGAGGCGCCGTCCTCTACCCCCGAGGTCCCGCTCAGGATCGAGCCTGAGGACCTGACCGAGACGGTGGCGGCCATCGCCGCCGAGGTGAACACCGCCCCTGTCTCCGCCACGGCTGCCTACCGCGGCGGGCGTGTCGAGATCGCCCCTGAACGGAACGGACGAGCGGTCGACCGCGCCGAGGCCCGCACGGCGTTGGCAGCCGCACTGGTCGCCGCCGACGACGAGCTGACGCTGCCGGTCGGCCCGACCCGTCCGGCCGTCACCACGTCGTCCTTCGACACGGTGTTGGTGGTCCGGCAGAGCGACCGGATGCTGGAGTTGCACCGTGGCGGGCAGCTGTCGCGGAGCTGGCCGGTGGCGGTCGGGACCGGCGGCTCTCCCACACCGACCGGCACGTTCGTCGTCGGGGCGAAGCGGTTCGAACCGACCTGGGTGAACCCGGCACAGGATCGGTGGGGCGCCGATCTCCCGGCACGGATCGGTCCGGGTCCCGACAACCCCCTCGGGTTGCGCGCGCTGAACTGGAACCGCCCCGCCGGCGGTGACACGCTGATCCGGTTCCACGGGACCCCGAACGAGGACTCGATCGGTGAAGCCGCCTCCAACGGCTGCGTGCGGATGTTCAACCGCGACGTCGTCGAGCTCTACGACCTCGTCCCATCCGGAGCGATGATCCTCTCGGTGGGCTGAGCGCCCGCGGATCGGACCGCGTCGAAGAGCGCGCAAGGGCGCGCAACGGCGCGCAACGGCGCGCAAGGGCGCGCAAGAGCGCGCAAGGGCGCGCTACTCCTCGTCGGGTCGGAACACCCGCTCGAGGTACCCGCGTCCTACCGCCCGGGACTCCGGGTCCCGCACGGCGGACAGCAGGCTGTCGGCATCGGACCAGCCCAGTGGAGCGCCGATCCCGAGCGTGGCCTGCACGGCGTCGAGGGTGGCCCGCACGGGCAACCGTGCCTTGAGGGCAAGCTCGGCGGCCAGGTCGTCGACCCTGCTGGTGAGCTCCTCGTCCGGGGACACGCGCGACAGCATCCCGAGCCCCTGCGCCTCCGTGGCACCGAACTCCCGGCAGGTGAGCACCAGGTCGCGAGCGACCGCGGCTGGGACCTCACGCAGCAGCCGCGGGATCCCACCCCAGGCCAGCGGGATCCCCAGATCGACCTCGGGGATCGAGAAGCGTGCCGTGTCACCGGCGACGCGGAGGTCGCAGGCCAGCGCCAGGACGACCCCGCCGCCGACGCATCGACCCTGGATCCGGGCGATGGTGATCGCATCCAACGCTTCGATGGCCGAAGCCGCCCGGTCACCGGCGTCAGCCGCGGCACGAGCCGTGGCCGGATCGCCCAACAGGTGCTCCATCGTCGACAGATCCGCACCCGCCGAGAAACTCCGTCCGGCCCCAGCCAGGATGACGACCCGGCAGTCGCTGCGGGTCTGCAGCCACGTGCAGGCCGCCACCAGCGAGTCCAGCAGCTCGACCGAGAGTGCGTTCAGGACCTCCGGCCGGTTCAGGGTCAACCTGGCGATCGGCCCCTCGAGCGTGACGTCGAGGTGCGGGAAGACGGGGTCAGGCACGGGTATGGGCCGGCTCCGTCGTGGTCAGCTCGGTGATGCGGTTGTGCTCGTCGACCATGACGACGGTGGGCTCGAAGGCGCGCGCCTCCACCTCCTCGAACTCCGCGTAGCTGACGACGATCACCAGGTCACCGGGCTGGACGAGCCGCGCGGCGGCACCGTTGAGGCACATGTCCCCGCTGCCCGCGGCACCGGGGATCACGTAGGTCTCGAGCCGTGCGCCGTTGTCGATGTCGACGACCTGGACCTTCTCGTTGGGCAGCAGGTCCGCCGCGACCATCAGGTCCTCGTCGATGGTGATCGAGCCGACGTAGTGGAGATCGGCAGCCGACACCCTGGCACGGTGGATCTTCGACTTCATGAGCGTGCGTCGCACGTCAGCACTCCTCTGCCGGAAGGACCGTCGTCGCCGGCGAGGCCGGTCGCCGCGATCCCGAGGCGGGTGGCTACCGCGCTGATGGCGCGGGTGGGACAGGATACCCGTCCGGCCGGCCCTGACCCCAACCCGCCGGGCTGCCAGAGTGCGGCGGTGCATCCGGGTGTCAGCGCGGAGCGAGGGCCGCCGCCACCGCCGGGTGGACGATCCGCCCGTCGGCGACGTTCAGCGCACCGGCGAGCACCTCGTGTTCCGCCTCGGTGCCGGCCCGTGCAGCCGCCACGTCGTCGACGAGAGCGACGAGCTTTCCGATGACCGCCGCGGACAGCGCAGCCGAGGCGGTCCGCGGGAACTGCCCCGGCACGTTGGTGACGCAGTAGTGCACGATCCCGTGCTCGACGTAGGTGGGATCCGACAGCGTGGTGGGCCGGGAGGTGGCGACACAGCCGCCCTGATCGATCGCGAGGTCCAGGACCACCGACCCCGGTCGCATCGAGGCGACCATGGCCTCGGTGACCACGGTCGGTGCCAGCGCCCCCGGAACGAGGGCCGCACCGATGACGAGGTCGGCGTCCCGGACGTGTCCGGCGACCAACGCGGGCTCACTGGCCTGGGAGGCGTCCAGGGTGCCATCCAGTCGGTAGCGGTACAGCCGCTCGAGGTCGATGTCCACGCCCGTGACGTGGGCGCCCAGCCCCCGGGCGCCGCGTGCCGCGATCGAGCCGGCGACCCCCAGCCCGATGACCACGACCTTGGCAGGTGGGACCCCGGCCGCCCCGCCCATCAGCGTCCCGTTCCCACCCATCGCGGCGGACAGGTGGGCCGCTCCGAAGATCACCGCCGCACGACCAGCGACCTCCGACATCGGTGCCAGCAGCGGCAGTCCGTGGGCGTCGGTGAGGGTCTCGAAGGCGTACGCCGCCACCCCACTGGTCTTGAGGGCCTCGGTCAGTGCCGGCTCCGCCGCCAGATGGAGGTAGCCGAACAGGGTCAGCCCTGCACGGAGGAAGCCGAACTCCTGTGGCTGGGGTTCCTTCACCTTGACCACGACGTCACTGGCCCACACCTCGGCGACGGCGTCGCTGAGTGCCGCGCCGGCCTCGAGGTACTCGTCATCGCTGAACCCGGCGCCGCGTCCGGCCCCGGCCTGGACCACGACGTGGTGGCCGCGCTCGATCAGGAGGTGCACCGCCGAAGGGGTGAGCGCCACCCGCCGCTCACGGTCCTTCACCTCGGCCGGCAGTCCGACCTGCACCTGCTCCCCCACCACGGCCTCCCGATGCGACACCCACCACCTTCGGCAACCTAGTTGGCGGCAGAGGGCCGCGACGGGTCCGGCGACAGGGGCCGCAGCGTGGCCGGCGACGGGTCCCGCAACGGGTCCAGCGGCGCGTGCGGGTCGGTCAGCCGAACCCGGGGAGCGATGCCACCAGCCGCGGTGCGAGGACCGCCACCTCCGTCAGGTCCTCGAGGCGCTCCTCCAGATCGAACTGGTCGGCCAGGATCGTCAGTCCCAGGGAGATGGCGTTGAAGACCGCGTGGCCGAGGATCGGCACCGTCAGGTTCCCGGTCAGGTGGTACGCCCAGGCCAGCAGGAAACCGACGGTGAACAGCCCCACCAGGGCGAAGGGCTGCGAGGCCAGCACCTCGATGTGGATCCCGGCGAAGATGCCGGCGGACAGCACCAGCCCGACCGGCAGGTTGATCCGATCCGCGAGCGCACGGAACAGCACGCCGCGGAAGATCACCTCCTCGACGAACGGCGCGACCACCACGGCCAGCAGCGCGACCAGGACGAGCGGGAGGCCACCCGCCAGGGCGTCCTGGAGGAGCTGCTGCTGCACGGGGTCCTCCACACCGACCAGCAACACCACGACGATGTTCAGGATGTAGGAGACGATCGCGACGCCGATGCCCACGGCCACCCCGAGGCCGACCATGCCCCCCGTGGTCCGGGTGGGGCCCCACAACCGGCCGAAGGGCCGACCGGCGGCCAGCAGCGGCAGCAGGGCGAGCCCGAACACGACCACCTGGAGCACGAGGCCGGCGAGCAGGTTGACGACGATCATCGTCGTCGACTCGACGGCAACCGTCTCGATGGCGTCGATCCCGGCGATGCCGAGGACGACGAGGTTGGGAGCCACGAAGATCAGTACCGAGAAGAGGGCGATCCACAACCCGTACGGCGACGGCACCTCGGCGAGCGAGCGTCGCTGCCGTGTCCGCTGCGCTCCGGCTGGGGCCGGCTCGCCCGCGGGCGAGCCGGTGGCCCCCAGCGGCGGCGGCGGCGGTGGCCCATCGGGGGGAGCCGGGCGACCGGCGCCGTGCGGCGGTGGTGGTGGCGTGGTGCTCACGGGCGACTCCGGGTCGGTCGGCGGAAGCTGACGAAGAGGACGAGGAGGAGGATGAGGACGAGCAGGGCGACGGCGGCACCGCCGACCGTCAGGATGCCCGAGACGATCCCGCTGAGGGTGTTCGTACCTGGTCCATCGGCTGGTCGGGCCACCTGCTCGACCGCCACCTCCGTGGCGGTACCTGCCCGGGCTCCGGTCGCGTCCTCACCGACGAGCGTGAGAAGGTAGGTCCCGACGGGCACGGGCACGTCCTGCTCGTCGGTGAGCCGCCAGGTCGCGGCGTGCGTGCCCGGCTCGGCGAGGCCCAGATGCCGCGTCATGACCGGGCTGCCGTCGGCGTCCTCGACCTCGAGCCGCAGGAGCACGTGCTTGTTCACCCGCGTCTCGACCGTGACCGCTGCTCCGGGCCGGGTGAGCGCTGGCACCGGCTCGGTCCTCGTCACCTCGAGGGCCCGGCCGCTGTCCTCGGGTGGGACGAGCTCCCACCCGGATCCGGTGGACCTGGCCTGCCACGGACCGATCGCCCGGTCGACGATGGTCTCCCCCGCCGCGTCGATGATGGTGACGGCACCGTCGCCGGCCCAGGTGAGCTCGTCGCGAGCACCGAGGCCGACACGCACACGATCCGGCAGCTGCGGGCTGACCTCGGGGACCAGCCCCCCGTAGTAGGCGGACAGGATCTGGACGTGGTCGGCACCATCCTGGGCGCGGCCCCGCGCGCCGTACTGCCCCATGCCGACACCGTGTCCCCACCCACGTCCGTCGAGGACCACCTCGTCATCGGTGACGGCCACCGTGAAGCGGGAGGAGGGCACGGTGGTCGGCAGCGGACGCAGCCCATCGGCGCGACGGGTCGGGAAACGGTCGGGGAAGCGCTGCGGGGCGACCAGCGAGAGGAAGTCCCTGAGCTCGACGGCGCCGACCTCGACCACGGTCCCGTCGCGGCCCGTGACCTCGAAACCGGCCTGGACGTCGTCCACCGCTGCGGTCCTGGCCACCTCGGCGACCGGGACCGTGGCGGCGAGACGCTCACCCCGGGAGAGGATCTCGTCGAACTCCTCCCGGCTGAACCGGACCTGCCAACGGTGGTAGGGCGAGACCGCGTCGAAGGGATCCTCGATGGCCACGAGGTAGGGACTCGGTCCGGTGGAGGAGAAGACGTCCTCGTTGGCGTAGGTCCGACCTCCGGAGGTGGAGAAGTAGCGCGCGAGGATCGGATCGCCGTCGGGCCGCTGCAGTACCTCGCCGGCCGTGGCGGCGACGGCCTCGGCCCAGCGGTCCCCGCCGTTGAGGACGACCTCGGCACCGTCGAAGACCTGGCAGGCGGTCGTGGCACAGATGTCGAAGCCGTCGTGGACGCCGCGCTCGGCTGACCACCAGGCGTAGGTCCGTGCCGCCACGGCCTGGGCCTTGAGGGCTTCCAGCGGCCAGCGGCTGGGCATCTCGGCGATGCCCCCGACGTAGCGTTCCATCCCCAGCTCGTTGACGACCTGGCCGTCCGCGGCCAACTCGATCGTGTCGTGGTAACGGGTGCCGTCCACGGTGATGAGCACGTCCTCGCCACCCACGATGCGCACCGGCCCATCGAGGGTCAGCACCCCGTCGATGCGTGTGTCGGTCTGGGCGGCGGCGGGCGGGAGGGCCAGCGCAAGGAGGAGGAGGAGGAGGAGGAGGAGGAGGAGGAGGACGAGCGCGGCGAGGGCCGCGACGCCGAGGATCCGGGGCACGCCCGCCGTCCCGCGCCCGGACACCGGGGTGCCTTCAGGCATCGACGTGCGCTCAGGCATCGACGTGCGTGTCGGGGATCCGCTCGATGTCGGCGCCCAGCGACCTGAGCCGTGGCACGAGGTGGGCGTACCCGCGGTCGATGTGGTGGACGTCGCGGACGATGGTCTCGCCGTCGGCGACCAGTCCGGCCATCACCCCCGCGGCGCCCGCCCGGACGTCCAGACCCGCCAGGGTGGCACTCTGCAGACGAGCCGGCCCACGGATCAGCGCATGGTGGCCGTCCACCTCGACGTCAGCGCCCATGCGCTCGAGCTCCCGGACGAAGGAGAACCTCGACTCGAAGACGTTCTCCGTGCACCGACTGGTGCCGCGCGCCTGGGTCAGCAGCACCATCAGCTGCGGCTGCAGATCGGTCGGGAACCCCGGGTAGGGCAGGGTGACGACATCGACGGCGTCGAGCCCGTCGGCCTTGATCCTGAGCGAGGAGGCGCCTTCCTCCACCAGCACCCCGATCGCCCGGAGCTTGATCAGCGGCAACGTCAGATCGCTGGGTCGGACCCGCTCGATCACGAGGTCACCACCGGTCACCGCTGCCGCCATGGCGTAGGTGCCGGCCTCGATGCGATCCGGACAGGTCTCCCAGGCCACGCCACGCAGTCGCTCCACCCCCTCGATCTCCACCCGGGGGGCTCCGATACCGTCGATCCGCGCTCCCATGGAGACCAGCATGCGGCACAGGTCCTGGATCTCCGGCTCACGGGCGGCGTTCTCGATCACCGTGGTCCCGGACGCCAGGGTCGCCGCCATGATCAGGTTCTCGGTCGCGCCGACCGACGGGAAGTCGAGGGTGAGCATCGCCCCGTGGAGTTCGGGTGCGACCACCTCGACGCCGGTGTCGTCCTGCCGGACCTCGGCGCCCATGGCCTGCAGGCCTCGCAGGTGCAGATCGATCGATCGCGCTCCGATGCGATCACCGCCGGGCAGGGCCAGCCGGGCCCGACGTACGCGGGCGACCAGCGGTCCCAGCGTGGACAGCGAGGCCCGGATGCGGGTGACGGCGTCCGCGGGAGCGTGCCAGGACGGATCGCTGGCCTGCAGGCGGCAGCGCTGGTGCTCCAGATCGAGGTCGACAGCGACGCCGAGCCCGCGGAGCACGTCGGCCATCACGGGCACATCGGCGATAGCCGGGACCTCGCTGAGGTCGATCGGCTCCTCGGTGAGCAACGAGGCGGCCATCAGCTTCAGTGCGGAGTTCTTCGCTCCGGACAGGCGCACCGTGCCGTGGAGCGCAGCGCCACCACGGACGCGGAACGCGTCAGCGGGAGGGGTCGACTGGGGAGTGACGGCCATCCTCGCAGCGTACCCAGCGACCGGCGACCGACAGGCGCGGTCGTTCGTCCAGGAGGTCGTCGGCGAGCCGGTTACCCGGTGTGGGTGGTCTCCGTGCTCGTCGCGACCTGGATCCGCAGTTGGTGCTTGCGCAGCGAGGCTCGGTGGGCCTCGGCGTCGGTGTCGCTGCCGCCGTCGAGCCGCTGCTCAGCCTGCTCCGCCTTGACCCGGGCCCGCTCGAGATCGATGTCCTCGGCACGTTCGGCGATGTCGGCCAGCACGATCACCTTGCCGTCGTCGCCCACGAACAGCACGCCCTTGTGGACGGCGACGCGCTCCCTGGCGCCGTCGGCCATCGTCAGGCGTAGGGAACCCACATCCAGGGCGACCAGCGCCGGGGCGTGCCCGGGCAGGATGCCGATCTCCCCCTCGACACCGCGCGCGTAGAGCTCGCGCACGTCGCCGGAGAGCACGTGGCCCTCGGCGGACACCACCTCAACGGGCATGGTCGCGTCCGACATCACTTGGTCAGCTCCGCGGCCTTGCGATGCACGTCATCGACGTCACCGGCGTAGAGGAAGGCCTGCTCGGGGACCTCGTCGAGGTCACCCTCGACCAGCGCCTTGAAGCCCTGGATCGTGTCCTCGACGGGCACGTAGACCCCGGGGTTGCCGGTGAACTGCTCGGCGACGTAGAAGTTCTGGCTGAAGAACCGCTGCGCCTTGCGGGCCCGGCTGACCACGACCTTGTCCTCCTCGCTGAGCTCGTCGATCCCGAGGATGGCGATGATGTCCTGCAGGTCCTTGTAGCGCTGCAGGACCTCCTGCACCCCGGTCGCGATGTCGTAGTGCTCCCGCCCGACGATGGCGGGATCGAGGATGCGGGACGTGGAGTCCAGCGGGTCGACAGCCGGGTAGATGCCGAGCGCGGCGATGTCACGGCTGAGCACCGTCTGCGCATCGAGGTGGGCGAAGGTCGTGTGCGGCGCGGGGTCGGTGATGTCGTCGGCCGGCACGTAGACGGCCTGCAGCGAGGTGATGGAACGCCCCTTGGTCGAGGTGATCCGCTCCTGCAGTTGGCCCATCTCGTTGCTCAGGGTCGGCTGGTAGCCCACCGCCGAGGGCATCCGGCCGAGCAGGGTCGACACCTCGGAGCCGGCCTGGACGAACCGGAAGACGTTGTCGATGAACAGCAGGACGTCCTGGCGCATCTCGTCACGGAAGTACTCCGCCATGGTCAGCGCGGACAGCGCGACCCTGAGCCGCACGCCCGGGGGCTCATCCATCTGCCCGTAGACCAGCGCCGCCTTCTCGAGGACGCCGGACTCCTCCATCTCGAGCTTCAGGTCGGTGCCCTCACGGGTGCGTTCACCGACGCCGGCGAAGACCGACACCCCGCCGTGCTGCTGGGCGACACGGTTGATCATCTCCTGGATGACCACGGTCTTGCCCACGCCCGCACCGCCGAACATCCCGATCTTGCCACCCTGCACGTAGGGCTCGATCAGGTCGATGATCTTGATGCCCGTCTCGAACATCACCGACTGGGGCTCGAGCTCATCGAAGGGAGGCGGGTCACGGTGGATCGCCCAGCGGGCGTCCGCGTCGATCTCGCTGGCCTCCACGTCGAGGGGCTCACCGAGCACGTTGTAGATGTGCCCGAGCGTCCCGGGACCCACCGGGACGGTGATCGGACCACCGGTGTCCACGACCGAGGCCCCCCGGACCACGCCGTCGGTGGGCTGCATGCACACCGCACGCACACGGCGATCCCCGAGGTGCTGGGCGACCTCAGCGGTGATCGTGAAGGTCTGCCCCTGCTCCTCGCGTTGGAAGGTCAGCGCGGTGTTGATGTCGGGCAGGTCCCCGGGCGGGAACTCCACGTCGACGACCGGGCCGATGACGCGGATGATGCGACCGTCGGCGGATGCGGTGGCCATGTTCGGCTCCTTGGGCGTCAGCGCCGCGCGGGTGGTGCTCGCTCCGCCAGGCCCTCGTCGTGCGGTGGTCGGTGGGACGGGCTGGTGAACAGGTGTGGCGGCTCAGCCGAGGGCCTCGGCGCCACCGACGATCTCCGAGATCTCGGTGGTGATCTGCTCCTGGCGGGCCTGGTTCATGATCCGCGAGAGGTTGCCGGCGACCTCCTTGGCGTTGCCGGATGTACAATATGACAATGCGCAAGGGGACCTCTCTTAAGATCCCCCTCTCGGCCTAC
>JAWOCZ010000033.1:0-43960 GCA_046483565.1 Nitriliruptoraceae bacterium | reverse complement strand
GACCTCGGCTCTGCGTTCCTTCACGGTGCCGGCGACGGGGGAGGGGATCTCGGTGTCGACCTTGTCGGTGGAGATCTCCACGATCGGCTGGTCGACCTCGACGGTGTCGCCGACCTCGACGAGCCAGGCGGTGATGATGCCCTCCTCGACGGACTCGCCCAGCTGCGGAAGCTCGACCTCGGCCACGATGTGCCTCCTGCGCCGCGCCGGTCGGGAGCGGCCGGGCGGGCGCTGCGGGGTGGTTGACGGCGCCTGGTGGGCCGCACACGTTCGCAGGGGACGCTACCGGACGGCCTGGCGGGTCGCAGTCGGAAACGGGGGCACACCGCTAGCGTCCTCGATCTCACACCGATGCCGCTCGGAGCATGCGTGGACGAGCACCTGCAGACGACCGCGTTGACCGGCCACCACGTGGCCGCCGGAGCCAGGCTCGCGCCCTTCGCGGGCTGGTCGATGCCGCTGCGGTTCGAGGGCACGCTCGCCGAGCACGCTGCCGTCCGCGCCGAGGTCGGGGCCTTCGATGTCTCCCACCTCGGCACGGTGTGGATCGAGGGGGCACAGGCCGCCGAGGTGGTGGCGGCGACCTTCACCAACGACCCGGCCCGGCTCGAGGACGGCACCTCGCAGTACACGTTGTGCTGCGACGAGCAGGGCGGCATCGTCGACGACCTGATCCTCTACCGCGTGAGCCGACGGCGCTTCGTGGCCGTGCCGAACGCGGCGAACACCGCTGCCGTCACCGCGTCGCTCGAGGCCGAGGCCGCCGATCGTGCAGCGACCGTGCTCGACGCCTCGAGCGAGTGGGCGGTGCTGGCGGTGCAGGGGCCCCGTGCGCTGGCGGTGACCGACCAGGTCCTGATTGCCCTCGGCGCAGCGGGGAGCCCCGCCGCCATGACCCCCGCCTTCGGGGTCCGCCACGTCGAGCTCGCCGGCGGTGCGCTCCTGCTGTGCCGCACGGGGTACACCGGCGAGCGGGGCGTGGAGCTGCTGGTCCCCGACGCTCTGGCGCTCGCGGTGTGGGAAGCGTTGTCGAGCGCGGGCGTGACGGCGTGCGGTCTGGCGGCTCGCGACACGCTCCGGCTCGAGATGGGCTACCCGTTGCACGGCAACGAGCTGTCCCCGTCCCGCCACCCCTACGAGGCACGCCTGGGGTGGGCGGTCCGGCTGGACCGGGACGCCTTCCGCGGCCGGCAGGCGCTGGTCGCGGCCAAGGCGACGGGCCCGAGCGAGCGTCTGTGGGGGCTCGTCGCCGCGGGTCGACGTCCCGCTCGCGCCGGCCTGGAGGTGTTGCGCGTGGGGACCGACGAGGTGGTGGGCACGACCACCTCGGGGTCGTTGTCGCCGACGTTGGGCGTACCGATCGCGCTGGCCTACCTGGAGGCGTCGTTCGGGCCGGGCGATCGGGTCGAGCTGGACGTGCGCGGACACCGCACCGACGCCGACGTGGTGCGACCTCCCTTCGTGGAACGTGACCCGAAGGCCTGAAACGTGCCGGCAGCGGGCTGGGGCGCCATCCCGACCTCGCCCTCACCTCCCTGAGGAGCCATGGTGTTCGAGGAGCCGGAACATCAACAGCAGCGTGTCGTCGTGGTCGCGCAGAGCGCGGCCCAGGCCGACCTGCTCGTGGCGGCGCTCCAGGCCCATGCGATCCCGGCCGCTGCCACGGTCACCACCGTGCGGCTCGGGCACGAGTGGGTGCAAGGGCATGCGGTCAGCGTCGCCGCCGCGGATGAGGAGCTCGCGCTCGAGCTCCTCCGGGAGCTCGGCGCGCCACCGCCCCCCGACGACGACGGCCCGCCACAGCGATAGCGGCCCCGGGTCTCAGATGCGCCGGCTGATGGTGCTCGCTCTCATCGTCGACCCGATCGACCGCGATGGGACCGTCGGGGTGCTCCTGCGGTGCGGCCCGGGCAGGAGCCGGTCCTGTGATCGGCCTCCATCTCGTTTCGATCGGCGGGGTAGCGTCGCTTCGACGGAGGGTCCATCGTCCGCGCTGTGAGAACGGGAGTGGTGATGCAGGTGCTGATCGCCCCCGACGGGTTCAAGGGCACGCTGACGGCCCGGGCAGCGGCCACGGCTATCGCCGACGGCTGGGCGGTCGCACGCCCCGGGGACGAGCTCACGCTCCTACCGCTCGCCGACGGCGGCGACGGCTTGTGTGACGTCCTCGCGGACAGTGGCTCGAGGTGGATCACCTCGGAGGTCGTCGGACCGCTCGGTCGTCCCGTGGACGCGGCGGCGCTGCTGCGTGGGGATGGCACCGCCATCCTCGAATCGGCGGCCGCCTGTGGGCTGGATCTGGTGCCGGAGGCGGAGCGCTCGCCGATGCGGACCACCACCTTCGGGGTGGGGCAGCTGCTCAAGGCTGTGGTCGACGTCGGCGCGAGACGGGTCCTCGTCGGCCTCGGCGGGAGCGCGACGGTGGACGCCGGGCTCGGCGCGCTGACCGGCCTCGGGTACCGGCTCCGTATGGCGGATGGGTCAGGGCTGAAGATCGGTGGCGGCGAGGTGCACCGCCTCGACCGCATCGAGCGCGGGTGGGCGCCGGACCTCAGTGCGGTGGAGGTCGAGCTGCTGGCGGACGTCACCACCACCCTGGATGACGCTGCACGTGTGTTCGGGCCACAGAAGGGTGCCTCCGAGGCGGAGGTGGGCCAGCTGGGTGCGGCGCTCCGACATGCGGCCGATGTCGTGGAGCGTGATCTGTGTGCGGGCGAACGGCTCCGTGACGAGGCGGGTACCGGCGCCGCCGGAGGCCTCGGGTTCGCCCTGGCTGCCGCGCTCGGAGCGCGCTTCGTCCCGGGAGCCGCGCAGGTTGCCGGGCTCGTGGGACTCCCGGCCGCGCTCCGTCGAGCCGACATCGTGGTCACCGGTGAGGGACGGCTCGATGCCACCTCGCTGGCGGGCAAGGTCGTCGGGCACGTGCGCTCCGCCGCTGCCGAGGTGGGGATCCCCGTGGTCGTCGTCGCCGGTGGGGTGGATGGTGGCACGCCGTTGGGTGTGTCCGACGTCGAGGCGGCGTCGCCGTCCGGGCCCGGCCCGGATCCCGCTACCGAGCTCTCTCGGGGTGCCCAGCGGCTGGCCGCCCGGCGCTGAGCCCGCAGGCGGGGTGCGGTGAACGGACGTTCATGGTGCGGTCGCCATCGCTTCACGCCGAAGGTCTATGGTCGAGCGATGGGGATCGTTCGACTCCCATGACCGTGCGGCCCGGGAGTCCGCGCGGCCCGTGACCCACCCTCTGGAGTTGTTGATGATGCGACGAACGATGTCAACCCTTGCGGCCGTCGTCATGGCGGCCGGGGTACTCGCTGTTCCGGCCACCGCGCAGGAAGCCCCTGCCGATGAGCTGACCGGCTGCCCCGATGGTGCACCCCCCGCCGATTTCGACGATGTGTCGACCGACAACACCCATGCCGAGGCGATCGACTGTGCCACCTCCCGTGAGGTGATCCGTGGGGTCACCGAGGACACCTTCGCCCCGGCGGTGTCCGCGACGCGTGGCCAGCTGACGGCGATGATCGCGCGCGCGTTGCGCGCCGCCGACATCGAACTGCCGGCGGTGAGCACCCCGCCCTTCGACGACGCGGTCGGCACCACCCATGCGGCGGACATCGCGGCGATGGAAGCTGCCGGCGTGGTCCTCGGCTTCGAGGATGGGACGTTCCGCCCCGGGCTCGACGTGAGCCGTGCGCAGGTCACCTCGATCGCGACCCGGGCGCACGCCTTCGCGCTCGGGCTACCGACAGAGCCCCCGGGCCAGCCCGTGTTCGATGACTACACCGAGGGCACCCATGTGGCCGCCGTCGGACTGGCCTTCGAGCTCGGCCTCGTCCAGGGCCGGACCGCGGACACCTTCGATCCGGCGTCGGACGTCCGTCGTGATCAGTTCGCGAGCATCGTCAACCGGCTCCTTGGCGCGATGGACGCCTTCCCGGTAGCCGACCTGACCCTGACCGTCCTCCACATCAACGACGGCGAGTCGATGCTGCTGCCAGACGCGGATGCCGGTATGCCGGGCGTCGCGCGGTTCGTGGCCGACATCAAGGACCTGCAGACCACCGCGGTCGCGGGCGAGGACCGCACCGTCGTCACCCTCTCCTCGGGGGACAACTTCCTGGCCGGACCGCGCCTGAACGCCTCCCGTGAGGCGCTCGAGACGGCCGGCGGCCCGTTCTACGACGCGCTCGTCTACACCGAGGCCGGCTTCGATGCGATGACGATCGGCAACCATGAGTTCGACTTCGGCCCGGCGTTCCTTGCGGAGTTCATCGCAGCGATCCCGGACGTGCCCTTCCTGTCGGCCAACCTCGACATCGCGGGCGAGCCGGCGCTGGACCCGGTCGAGGACCGGATCTCCGGCAGCACCGTGGTCACGACCGCGGAGGGCGTCGAGGTCGGCGTCGTCGGTGCGGTCTACGAGGACCTGTCGGACGTGACCAGCCCCGGCGGCGCGATCGCCGGTGAGGTCCTCCCCGCCGTCCAGGCCGAGATCGACGCGCTCCAGGCCGCAGAGGTCGACATCATCCTGCTGTCGAGCCACCTGCAGAACATCAACCAGGAGCTCGAGCTCGTCACCCAGCTCAGCGGGCTCGACGCCGTCATCGGCGGCGGTGGTGGTGAGCGGCTCGAGGACTTCCCGCTCTTCGCCGTCGACGCTGAGGGCGGGCAGGTCCCGGTCGTGACCACCCCGGGGAACTACGCCGACATCGGCCAGCTCGTCCTCGGCTTCGACGCCGCAGGCGAGCTCATCCGCATCGAGCGTGCCGACAGCGACCTGCTACCGGTCCCGATGGACGGGCCGGAGGACGCGACCATGCTCAGCACGGTCGTGGAGCCGGTCCAGGCCTACGTGGACAACCTCGCCGAGACCGAGATCGCGACCACCGAGGTCCCGCTCGACGGGCTGCGGAGCTCGGTCCGCACCCGTGAGACCAACCTCGGCGACCTGCTCGCGGACGCGCTGCTCGTCGCTGCCCGTGACCAGGCGGCGGCCTTCGGTGTGCCCGAGGCGGACGTCGCGCTGCAGAACGGCGGCGGGATGCGCAACGACAGCGTCATCCCCGTCGGTCCGCTCACGGCTCTGACGACCTTCGATGTCGCACCGTTCTCCAACGTCGTCGGGGTGATGGAGCTCGACGGTGAGGACCTCGTTGCGGTCATCGAGCACGGGCTCGCGGAGCTGCCGGAGGCCGGTGGCCAGCACGCCCAGTGGGCTGGGGTGGCCTTCACCTACGACGTGGACGAGCCGGTCGGCTCACGCCTGGTCGACGCGACCGTCACCAAGGCCGACAGCACCGAGGTGCCGTTGGTCGTCGACGGCGAGGTGGTCGGTGGCAGCGAGGCGTTCGTACTCGCCAGCATCGACTTCCTGCTCAGTGGTGGGGACGCGTACCCGTTCGATGGGCTCGACTTCACCCGGGTCGGCGTCACCTACCAGCTCGCGCTGGAGAACCGCATGTCCGAGCTCGGCACGGTGACCGCCGACGACTACCCCGACCTCACGGTCGATGAGGACCGGTACGACCGGTTCGGACCTGTCGGTGGGACCTTCATCAACTGATCGAACCCACACCGCTTCGGCGGTACGCACGCGGAGAGGCCGCACCAGCTGGTGCGGCCTCTCCGCATGCACACCCTGCCCAGGTGTGAGCTCTGCCGGTTACACTCCCTCTTCAGCACCAGGCAACGTTCCGATCAGTGGTGCCCGCCCACGCCGCGGCCGGCACCCACCGCCGAGCAATGAGGAGCCCGCTGTGAGCGCCGACACGACCGTGGACACCGCAGCCACCGAGACCGACAGCGTCGTCACGCTGACCGAGACCGCCGCCGAGAAGGTGCGCAGCTTCCTGGCCGACCAGCCCGACCTCGATGACATCGCGCTGCGTGTGGCCGTCCAGGCCGGTGGCTGCGCCGGGTTCCGCTACGCCCTCTTCTTCGACGACCGCCAGCTCGACGGCGATCTCGAGGAGACGCAGCACGGCATCACGATCCGCATCGACCAGATGTCGACGCCCTACCTCGGCGGGTCGGTCATCGACTGGAAGGAGTCCCTGGAGGCCTCCGGTTTCTCGATCGAGAACCCGAACTCCAGCGGCTCCTGTGCCTGCGGTGAGAGCGCGACCTTCTGACCGGTAGCGACCGGTAGCGACCGGCAGGACCGATGGCGCACCTCCGGGTGCGCCATCTTGCGTTGCCGGCCCGTGCCCTTGGTGCTCAGGCCAGCACGGCCGTCGCGAGCAGGACCAGCCCCCCCGCGGTCACCGCGACGGCGCTGAGCATCGGCAGCGTCGCGGTGAGCCGGCGCAGCCGAGGCCGCTGGGCAGCGCCGTCCACCGCCGCCCGCCCTCTGAGCACCAGCAGGCCGATCGCCGTCAGGGTCGCCGCGAGCCCGATCCCGAACGACAGCACCAGCAGGATGCCGACGACCGGACGACCGAGCGCCAGCGTGGTCAGCAGGACCACCACGGCGGCCGGGCTCGGGAGCAGTCCTCCCGCCGCCGCGATGGCGGCGATCCCCGCGCGCGACAGGGGCGCCACCGCCGCAGCCGGTGCGTGGTGGTGGTCGTGGCCGCCGGCCGGGACCCGCTGTCGCTGCCGGGCCCGACGCAACATCCCGATGCCCACCAGGGTCACCGCGATGGCGGCCGCCGCCCGGATCGCGGTGTCGATCATCGGGCCGATCGCCGCGCGCTGGGTCGCCGCCAGCACCGCACCGACCAGGAGCACCGAGACGGTGTGCATCGTGGCGACGAGGACACCCAACGCCACGGCGTCGCGGGCCTGACCGCCGGCGCCGAGCAGGTAGGCCCCGACCAGTGCCTTGCCGTGTCCGGGGCCGAGCGCGTGCAGCGCGCCGATCCCTGCCGCCAGGAGCACCGCCAGCAGCACCCACAGATCCCCGGTGACCACCCGGTCGACCACGTTGACCAGACCGCGTTCCAGGGCCGTGTCGTCACCGAAGGGCACCCGGGTCGCCAGCACGACGAGCGGGGTGGACAGGTTCACGTCCGGGCCCGTCCGCGGCCGGCACCGGAGGAGCTCCGGCGTGGCGTCCCGGCTGCCCACACGCGCCAGAGGACGGCCGCTCCGAGCAGCGCGATGCCACCCGCGCCGAGCAGCAGCGCGGTGATCGGCACGGCGTCGGATCCCTGCTGGGCGAGGGTGAAGTCCCAGGGATGCGCCGGCTGTCCGGCGGTGTGGACCGCGTACTGCTGCGTGCCGTCGACGCTGAAGGTCCGGTAGGCCGGGTCGCGGTCGTGGAGGAGGCTGATCTCCACCACGGCCTCGGTGACGGGATCGGGGCAGTCGAACACCAGCGTCGCCCCATCAGCGACGAAGTCCGCAGCCGGCTGCGCGGTCCCGGCACAGGGCACGCCGTCCTGCAGGATCCGCACACGGTCCTCGAGGTAGCGCCGCAGTGCCGGATCCTCGCTGGCTGCCGCCACCTCAGGCGCGGAGGGAAGGAGGCCGATGTCGCCACCGAAGGCAACGTCGAGGTAGTCGAGCGCCACCTCCTCCGGCCACACGCCGGCGGCCACGGCGACGTCTGCGGCGTCGTCGGCCGCAGCCGTCCACACGACCGTGACCGTCGTGTCCGCAGCGCTCAGTCGGGCGTGGGGCAGCTCTCCGGAGGCGTGGGCCCAGGCGGCGGTGGTGGTCAGTGCGGTGAGGAGCAGGGCCGCGGCCGCCGTCGCGAGGAGCGCGCCGCCGTGGCGCATCGAGCTCGGGGCACTGGTCGGGGGCACGGTGGCTCCGGTGAGGGGACCGGCCGCGTCGGGTGCGACCGACGGGCACGGTGACGGCCTGAAGAGCCGTAGGGTGACGTCCTGCGGGTGGGCTGTCCACATGGCGGCACCATCACGTCGTAGGGTCGGTGCGGATGAGCGGGCGAGCAGGAGCACGTGGGGCCGTGGATGACGAGTCCGGTTGGAACGACCTGCTGCTCGAGCTGTGGACCGATGAGGTCCGCGACGCCGTGGTCCGGCGCATCGAGGAGGCCACGGTCGGCCGCCGCGGCTGGCTGGTGCGCGTCTTCGCGGCGCCCGAGCAGGTACGTGCCGAGCTGACCGAGACCGTGCACGCGGTGGTGCTGGCCGCGATCCGTGACGAGACGGGCGCCGACCTGGATGTCCTCGGCAGTCAGGCCGCTTGGGAGTGCTACGAGCAGGTATGGGACGAACTCGCCGGTCGCTGGGCGGACGGCGGACGGACCGAGCCGGTGCCGCTGGGTGCCGAGCCCGAGGTGGTGCGCTCGTTGGCGACGTTGCCGGCCGAGGCGGCGGTCTGCGCGGGCGTCGACCTGGATGCCGATGGTCACGTCGATCCCCTGTGGGTCGCCGGACGGTTGCGCATCGACGCTGACGGCCTCCAGGCCTACCTCCAGCTGGACGGCGGCCGGGCCCCGGCGGCGGTCCACCGTGCGATCGATGCGATCCTCGGCGTGCTCGAGCGGCGCTGAGCGACGCCGGTGGCCGCCCGTGCTGGTGCCAGGACCGGGGCCGGACGGCGCGGACCGGTGGCGTCCACCCGGGCGCGGGTCATGGCGCCGATCGCCCGTCGAGCGACCGGTCCGTGTCGGTGAGGTCGCGGATCACGGTCAGGTCGCCCTCGTACACGGCGATGCCGCGACGATCGTGCTGTGCGGCGTGCGGTCCTTCCTCCTCGACGTCGTAGGTGATCTCCGCTCCCACGAGCTCGTCGGCGGCCTGCAGCATCTCCTTCGCGCGGGCGATGGCGCGGTCGGCGTCGGTGGCGACCAGTTCGACGGTGGCGCGGACCCGGGGACGGTCGTCGCCGCTCGGCCACCAGGCCGTGAGCTGCTCGGTGCTGCCGCAGCGCGCGAGGATCTGCTCGACCTCCTGTGGGGTGACGACGGCCGCCTCCGGGAGCCGGACGGTGACCACCAGCCGGACCGCGCCGCGGTTCGTCCTGGCTACCGCCGGTGTCGGCCGTCCGGCTCCGGCGACGGCCGGGACCAGGGAGCCCTCGTCGATCGGGCCGACGTCGATCGCCACCAGGAGCGTGGCGTCCGGCGCGGCCCAGGCCAGGTGGGTCGTGGCGGCGCGTAGCCCGGACACGGTCGGTGCCACCGGCGCCACGATGAGGTCGGTGGGGCCGGCGAAGGCCGCCACGGCCTGGTGGGTGCGACGGGGATCATGGTGCACGCGGTCCCCGAGCGCGGTGATGGCCTGCGGAAGGTCAGCGCCGAGCTCGCCCGTCCGCAGCACCGTCGTGGGTCGCGGTGTGGAGCGCTGTAGCCGGCCGGCGAGTGCCGCTGCCAGGGCGAGGCCGCCCGCGCCGCCGGGCCGCAGGTGGTCGACCGAGATCGGCAGCAGCACCCGGTCGTAGTCCTGCGCACCCGTCCGGACCACGGCCAGCGGCACCGCGGAGTGCCCCACGATGTGGTCGATCAACCGGCCGAAGACGTCAGTGGTCGAGCTGGCTCCCTGCCACCCCATCAGGACCAGGGACGCCGCCCGCTCGCGGATCGTCGCGAGTACCGCATCACCGAGCCGCGGGTCGGTACGGACCTCGCCACGCGCCCGGACGCCGAGCTGGTCGGCGACCTGTTCGGCGATGGCCATCCCGTGCCAGGCGTCGGCCTGCGCATCGGCATCCGCGGTCGGACGGAGCACGGTCAGCAGACGGATCTCGCCGTCGGGATCGACCAGGTCCGCAGCGAGCTCCATCAGCGGCCGCACCGAGGCCGGGTTGGCGACGGGCACGAGGACACAGCGGCCGAGCGCGGCCGCGGTGTCGCTGTGCTGCCCATCGACCACGTGGACTCCTCATGCCGGTCGTCACCCGCCGGTGCCCCTGGATGCTACGCGACCGAGCATCACGTCGGTCGCGAACGCGGTGGGAACCCCGCCGGTCCCGCTCCCGGGCAACGGCTACCGTGTGGCACCGTCACAACGTCTCGTCGGTGGAGGTCGCTCGTGCGGGTCCTGGTCGTCTCGGAGGAGGTCAAGGAGCGGCAGCGTGCGGTCAGTGCCCTCGCGCTGCGTCCGGACATCGAGGTGACGGAGGTCGTCAGCGCCGAAGCGGCCCGCGAGCTGCTGCTCGTGACGGGTGAGACGTTCGATGTGCTCATCGTGGATGGCGACCTCTCGCCGCGTGGTGGTTACGCCGTGCTCTACGACCTGCGTGCACGCGCCGAGCTCGGCCAGTTCGACGCCACACCGGCACTGGTGCTGGCCTCCCGCGAGCAGGACGAGTGGCTGATGCGCTGGGCCGGCGCCAACGAGCTGCTCCTCAAGCCCGTCGACCCGTTCGAGCTGGCGCGACGGGTGAGCGCCCTGGAGGGGGCGGCCCTGCGACCCTACGGCGATGCCGGCTCGGCCGCCGACCAGGTCGCCACCGCTCTCGAGGACCGCAGCTGACGGTGCCACCGTGCCGCCCGACCGCCGCCAGGACGAGGATCGACCCATGAGCGAGGCGCCCCCGCACTGGCCGGCGCTGCTCACCCGCCTGCTCGCGGCCGAGGATCTGGACGAGGAGCAGGCGGGGCAGGTGATGGGCGTCCTGATGCGCGGTGAGGCCGAGTCCTCGCAGGTCGCCGGGCTGCTGATCGCGTTGCGGGCCAAGGGGGAGTCGCCGAGCGAGATCGCCGGTTTCGTCCGTTCCATGCTCGAGGCAGCCGTCCCGCTGGAGCTCGAGGGCGGTGTCCCCGACCACCTCGTCGACATCGTGGGCACGGGCGGTGACGGGGCCGGCACCTTCAACATCTCCACGGTGGCCGCGGTCGTCGTCGCCGCGGCCGGGGTGCCGGTCGCCAAGCACGGCAACCGGGCGGCCTCGTCACGGTGCGGGAGCGCTGATCTGCTCGAGGCATGGGGGATCGACATCGAACTGCCCCCGGCGGCGGTCGCGCAGTGTCTCACCGATCTCGGTATCACCTTCCTGTACGCCCGCTCCTTCCACCCCGCGATGCGGCACGTCGCACCCGTGCGGCTCCAGCTCGGTGTGCGGACGGTGTTCAACGTGCTCGGACCGCTGTCGAACCCGGCGGGGGTGTCCCACCAGGCCGTCGGGGTCTCCGACGCCCGGATGGCCCCCGTCATGGCCGACGCTCTCGCGCGGCTCGGACGACGGCATGCGGTCGTCTTCCGCGGCGAGGACGGGCTCGACGAGCTCACCACGACCGGGCCCAGCCAGGTGTGGGAGATCCGCGACGGTGCGGTCACGAGCTCACGGTTCGACCCGCTCGAGCTGGGGCTGACCACGGCCGCTCCCGGTGAGTTGCAGGGCGGCGACATCGCGACCAACGTGGCGATCGCGGATGCGGTGCTCGGGGGCAGCCAGGGTCCGGCCGCCGACGTCGTCGCGCTGAACGCGGCCGCGGGGCTCTACGCCGCGGACGCGGTGGCGGATCTGGCCGCAGGTCTGGACCGGGCACGCGAGGTGCTGCGCAGCGGAGCGGCGCTCGAGCTCAAGCAGCGGTGGGCCGCTCACACCCGAGCCCTGCGGGGGGCAGCCGGTGGATGAGCCGCACCGGATCGATCCGGCGTCGCGCCCCTACGAACCCTCGGGCCTCGATGCCAAGCCCGAGGTGGGCGCCGCCGGCTTCTTCGCTCTCGACCTGCGGGTCGGCACGGTCATCGAAGCGGCGCCGTTCCCCGAGGCGCGGGAGCCGGCGCTCAAGCTGACCGTCGACTTCGGACCGTTGCTCGGGGTGCTGCAAACGAGCGCGAAGATCACGAACTACCGGCCACAGGAGCTGCTCGGCCGGCAGGTCGTCGGTGCGGTCAACCTCGGGTCGCGCCGTATCGCCGGCTTCGTGAGCCAGTTCCTCGTGCTCGGGGGACTCGAACCCGACGGCTCGGTCCGGTTGCTGAGCGCTGACGGTGAGCTACCCGACGGCGCGCCCGTCGGCTGAGGCGTCCGTGCGCCGGCGCACCTTGGCGCCGGAGAGGAGCTGATGGTCCTGGCGGACCCTCCGGTCGGTGCGGCGACCCTCGGCGATCGCTGTGGCCAGGGCGTTGCCGGCCGCGATCGGACGGTGGAGGGCGACGCTGGTCGCGACCAGGCGCACCTCGGGGTCGGTGGTCCAGGTGCGCACGAGCTCCACCTCCTCCCAGGACGGTGGTGATGTGGACGGTGGTGACGTGGACGGTGGTGACGTCGGCCCGACCGTCCGGCACGCCGGGGGCTGCGCTACCGTGTGATCTGCGGGGGCCGAGGCCGGGTCGGCGTCCAGGGCGTGCCGCTCGGTGGCGACCAACGCCCCGGCGCGCAGGCGCACGAGCTCGACATGGTCGTCGACGGCCCGTCGCAGCACCAGGTCGTCAGCGGCGGTGAGCCAGGCGTGATCACGCGCCGCGTCGAGGGCACGGGCGATCCGCCAGGTCAGGTCCCGCAGCTCGGCTGCACGCTCGAAGCGTCCCCGGGCGGCCTGCTCCGCCATGCGGCGGCGCAACCCGGTGACCAGCGGCGTGGGGTCCTCGGCCAGTGCGGCGACCCGTGCGACGACCGCGGCGTAGTCGTCGGCGAGCTGGGAGCCGTCGCATGGCGCCCCACAGCGGCCGAGGTCCTTGAGGACACAGGCGGGATGATCCTGCGCCCGTCGGATGCGGAAGGTGCAGGATCTGATCGGCAGCACCTCCTGGATCGCCTCGCGCACCGCCTCCGCGGTCCGGGGGCCGTCGAAGGGTCCCAGGGGGTGGAGGTGGTCGTTGCCGACGCGTTGGACGATCGAGAGCCGCGGGAACGGCTCGCGGGTGCAGACCAGCCAGCGTGGGCGCCGGGGTGTGCGGGAGCGCCGGTTGAACCGCGGTTGCTCGGCGTGGATCGCCCGTAACTCCAGCACCTCGGCCTCGAGCAGCGTCGGCGTCCGCTGCCAGGTCACCTGGTGGGTCTCGCGCAACATGGCGGCGATGCGCCGGCGCGGATCCTGTCCGAAGTAGGTACGCAGTCGAGCCCGCAGGTCGGTCGCCTTGCCCACGTACAACGTCGCGCCGTGCCCGTCCAGGAAGCGGTAGACGCCGCAGGACCGGGGTGCGTCCGCGATCAGGGATCGACGTCGGAACTCGCGGTGGGAACGTGAGCGCGTCAGCTCGACCAGGTCCTCCAGGGTGGTGGCGCCGAGGCTGCCGGCTCGCTCCAGCAGCCCGTGGAGGACGTCGACGGTCGCCCGGGCGTCAGCCAGCGCGCGGTGCTCCGGCACCGTCCGTGCGTGGAGGTGCCGGGCGAGGGTGGCGAGACGGTGGTCGCGCACCTCGTCGCCGAGGAGCCGTCGCGACAGCCGGGCGGTGTCGACCACCCTCGGCTCCGGGGGCGGGTACCCGTGGCGGCTGGCGGCCGTCCGCAGGAACGCGAGATCGAAGGCGGCGTTGTGCGCGACGAGCACGGCACCCGTGAGGAAGCCCAGCAGGTGGTCGAGGACCCCCGCCATCGTCGGGGCTCCCGCGACCATGGCGTCGGTGATGCCGGTGATCGCGGTGACCGCCGGTGGGATCGGTCGCCCCGGGTGCACGAACGTCCGCAGCTCGCCGAGGACCTCGCCACCGCGGACCTTGACCGCGCCGACCTCGGTGATCCGATCCGCCTCGGCCCGTAACCCCGTCGTCTCGAGGTCGAGCACCACGAAGGTGGTCTCGATCAGGGGGGTACCGAGCTCATCGAGCGCGAGCTGGCGGGCGGTGGGCGCAGGCACACGAGGACCGATCGGCAGCGAACGTGCGTACGGTCCTTCTTAGCACGGCGCTGCGACGCGGAGTTCGCCGCTGCTGCCAGCCGCTGCTGCCAGCCGCTGCTGCCAGCCGCTGCCTCAGGCAGCGCGGCGGCGGCGGCGCAGCAGCCGCTTGCGCTCCTGCTCGTCCGTGCCGCCCCAGATGCCGTAGGCCTCCCGGGCCTCCAGCGCGTGCTCGAGGCACTCGACGCGCACGGGGCAGGAGGCACACAGACGCATCGCCTCCTCGCGGTCGCTCTCGTCGGTCGAGAAGAAGAGGTCGGGCTCGGCGTCACGGCAGGCAGCGTCCTGCTGCCAAGCGCCGTTCGGCAGGAGGTCGGTGATGCTCAGGGTGTTGGACACGGTGGCTCCAGGAAGGTCGAGGGGTGCCTCGCCTCGGACCCGGTGCGGCGGGCTCCGCTGGACGCTCGGCGGGTGCGCGCCGCGGAACGTCCTTCGGGCTATCGTTCCGGGCACGACCGAGGCGGCCATGAGGCAGGCGATACGGGTCGAACCTCGCCGCTGCGGGCGCGACGACCCGGTGTCGGGCGGAGGAGAGGACGGGGGTGCGGGTCGCCTGCACAGCGTTGGGCGGCGCGGACGACCGCGTTCGAGGAGGAGCGTGGGGCAGATCGTCCCGGTCCGACACTGGACGAGCGGACAGGGTCTGCACCGTACGAACGGACAGGGTTCCCCCGCCCGCGGTGATCCGCACCCGGACGGCGACGGAGGATGATCGCGATGACCGAAGGCACCCGGCGGCCCGACCGGCGTGAGGATCTGCTGTCGGCCGCAGGCCGTCGCTTCGTGGCCGTGGGTATCCGCAAGACCACCATGGAGGACATCGCGCGCGAGGCCAGGGCCGGCAAGGCGACCCTGTACCGCCACTTCCGGAACAAGGACGCGGTGATCGATGACCTCCTCGAGCGAGAGGGGGAGCGGTTCACCCGCGCGCTCGAGCGTGGCGCCGCCGGTCACGAGACCGCGGCGGGACGGATCGAGGGGGCGTTCCTGGCCGGGATCGGCTTCTTCGTGGACCATCCCATCCTCACCAAGGGCCGGGACGAGGAGCCGGGCATCCTGCTGCCGCGTATCACCGCGGGAGGGGGACCGCTGGTCCGGCGCGGGTTGGCCCTGTTCACGCAGCTGATCGCGGACGGCGTCGCCACCGGCGAGTTCCGGCGCGTGGACCCGGCGGCCGCCGCGGAGGTGGTGGTCCGGCTGATCCTGTCGTACTTCGCCTTCCCGCCGATGCACGTCAGGGTCGACGAGCCCGAGGAGGCCGCCGTCTTCGCCCGGGCGCTGGTCGCCGGGGCGCTGCAGGGGTGACATCCGCGCGGTGGTGCGGGTGGAGGTCTCAGACCGGTCTCAGATGCGTTGGCATCCCGGGCAGTAGGTCGTGCCCCGCTGCGCGATCACGCTCCGACGCAGGATCGTGCCGCAGCGCCGGCAGGGGCGACCGTGCTGGCCGTAGGCGGCCAGGAACGTCGCGTACCGCCCGCTCTGGCCGTTCACCATCTGGTAGTCGCGGAACGTCGTGCCCTCACGTTCGATCGCCGCGGTGAGGATCGTGACGATCGCCTCGTGCAGCACCGCGGCGCGGTGACGGCCGACCCGTCGGGATGCCGGGTGGATCCGGGCCTGCCACAGGGCCTCGTCGGCGTAGATGTTGCCCACCCCCGCCACGAGTCGCTGATCCAGCAGGCGGGCCTTGACCGGGGCCCGGGTCGCTGCCAGCGCGGCGGCGAAGCCCTCCACCGTGAACGCCTCGGAGAGCGGTTCGGGGCCGAGGGTGGCCAGCGTGGGCACCACCTCGCGGTAGGCACGGTCGGCGACCACCGACAGGCGTCCGAACCGCCGCGGGTCGCGGAAACGCAGCGTGTCGCCGTCGTCGAGGTCGAGCCGGGCACGCACGTGGGTCAGCCCGGCGTCGGGGTCCGCCCCGGCCCCGACCGTCGGTCCGACGCGCAACGAGCCGGTCATGCCCAGGTGCAGGACGAGTTCGAGTTCCGTGGCCTGCGCGCCGGCGTCGAGCGGGCACACCAGGAACTTGCCCCGGCGCCCGACGTGTTCGATCCGCTGTCCCGTCAGACGGTCGAGGCCGTGGAACCGCGCGTGTGGGTGCGGGTCCCACCACACCGCGACGATGCGGCGGCCGGTCAGCCGGGGGACCAGTTGCCGGCGGACGGACTCGACCTCGGGGAGCTCAGGCACACCCGGCAGGCTACCCGTGCGCCGTTACCCTCAGCCCCCCGCCCCCGCCACTCCCGGGCGGCATCGGCGCCGGGTCCACCTTCGTCGGTGGCCCTCGCCGGCGTCCAGGCGTCCCGTTCCCGTCCTCAGGAGCCGAGGTGTCCGACCAGCAACCGGAGCCGCCCCGCCCAGTGCCGTCGCCGACCGACGCGTCGGCCTCGTCCGCCGAGCAGGCCCGGGATCGACGCGACGACGGCCGACCGGAGCAGGCGAGGCCGCGCGACCGCACCGGCCGGCCGTTGCCCTACGGCACCACCGGCGTGCCGCTGACCGAGGAGCACGATCCCCGCGACGTCGAGGACGCCCTGACGCTCGGGATCCGGCTGTGGGGTGAACAGCGCTACTTCGAGGCGCACGAGTGCCTCGAGCACGTCTGGCACGCCGCGCCGCTCGAGGACGCCGATCTGTGGCAGAGCGTGATCCAGATCGCGGTCGCGGGCGTCCACCTGCAGCGCGGCAACCCGAGCGGGGCCCGTGCGTTGCTGGTCCGCTCGGCCGAGCGGTTCAGCGGCTACCCCGAGGTCCACCGCGGGATCGACGTCGTGGCGGCGGTGGCCCGATGTCAGGAGCTGATCCGGGCCCTCGACGACGGGGCGGGAACCGACCTCCTCGACGTCGGGCCGTTCCCCGCCGTCCCCACCGGCGCGTGGTTCACGCCGGATCCGGCGGCGCTGGCACCGCCGGCCGATCCGACCCCGCTGGTCGAGGAGCCGACCTGGCTCACCGCCGGACGGCCCCGTCGTGCCCGCGAGCGCGACTGATCCCGACGGCCCACCGACCGCGCGCCACCTCGCACCTCGGAGACCCCGTGAGCTACGACCGCACCAGCCCACTGCCGCCGGGACACCGGTACCGGTGCGACGCCTGTGGCAACGTCACCCGCTTCGACGTGGTGGAGACCGCCCGGACGCGACGCTACGTCCACTTCGATCTCGGGGGCAGCCCGTCGGTCGACGAGGAGGAGGTCCTCACGGCCACCGTGGAGTCGATCACCTGCCACTGGTGCACGCGTGAGGACGCCATCCGGGTCGAGGCTGCGCCCGCCGGCGAGGCGGAACAGACGGGGCGGTGAGCGAGGTCGAGGAGCCCGGACCGCCGGTTGACCTGGATCCGGACCGGCTCGCCGGGCTGTCCAGCGACGACTGGGCGGCGGTGCTGGTGGCGCTCAGGGCTGCGCTCGCCGATCGCGCGGAGCAGGGCGGGTTGGAGCCGGCACAGGCGGCCGTGGTCGGTCAGCCCACCGGCCGGCTCGTCAGCGGCGATGGCCGGGCACAGGTGGTGGACCTGCTCACCGGCGACGGGATGCTCGCGCACGCCGTGCTGCAGCGGAGCCCGCCGGCCGTGCGGGCGACGCTGACCGCGCCCGAGCCGGCCACATCGCCCACCGAGCCGGCGGACGGCCGCGGGGCGGATGGCGGATCGGACAGCGAGGTGGTCCGCGCCCGGGACCGGGCACGGGCCCTGCGGGCCGATCGGGACCGCTGGCGTCGCCGTGCCGAGGGTGCCGAGGCCCGAGCCGACCGGGCCGAACGCGCGCTGACCGCTGCACAGGCGGCGCACCAGGAGGCGGAGGGCCGCGTCACCGCTCTGCGGGAGCGGTTGGAGGAGGCGGGTGCCGAGCGGGAGCGGGCCATCGCCCGGGAACGTCGACGGCGTGACGGCGAGGTGGCCCGCTTGACCGAGGAGGTGGCCGAACTGCGCCGCGCCGAGGAGTCACGGCGTGCGGACCGCAGCCGACGGATGCGTGCCGAGCAGCGACGGGCAGCCACGTCCCCGCAGGCCGATGAGCAGCTCGCTGCTGCACGTCTCCCGGCGGGACGCCCGACCCGACTGCCGCCGGAGATCGCTCCCGGGACGACCGAGGCGGCACGGGCCCTGCTCGGCCCGGGGCGGCTCGTGTTGATCGACGGCTACAACGTCACCCGGCAGCACCGGGCCGATCTGGACCTCGAAGGTCAGCGCACCTGGTTGCTCCAGCTGTGCGCCAACGCGGTCCCGACGTTGCGGGTCCGTCCGGTCATCGTCTTCGACGGGCAGCAGGCCGGAGGGGGACGACCCGCCCTCGGTCGCCAGCAGGTGGAGGTCCGCTTCACCCCGGCCGGGATCACCGCCGACGACGAGCTGGTCCTGGCGGTGGAGGCCACCGACGAGCCGGTGGTGGTCGTCACCGACGACCGGGAGCTGACCGCCAGGGTCGGTGCCAGCGGGGCCGACGTCATCGGCACGCTGGCCTTCCTCGGGGTGGTCCGCCGGTGAGCCTCAGCGTCCTGTGGGTCACCAACGACCTGCCCCCGCGCACCGGCGGCATCCAGCAGTTCGTGAGCAACCTGTTGCGTCGCGTCCATCCGGACACCACGGTCGTCATCGGCCCGGGTGCCGGATCCGAGGCCGTGCGTTCGGACGCGAGGGAGCGGCACCGCACGGTCCGTGTCCCGGGTCCCGTGCTGCCCACGCGTCGGACCCTCCACCTCGTCACCGACGTGGCCCGCCAGCATCGCGCCGAGGTCGTGGTGCTCGGCGCCACGTGGCCGCTCGGGGAGCTGGCGGGACCGCTGCGTCGTCGGCTGGACGTCCCCGTGGTGGGTCTGACGCACGGCCTGGAGGCCGGGATGGCCGGGGCCGGACTCGGTCACCTGATCCGCCGCGCGACGCGTGAGATGGCGGCGGCCACCACGATCAGCCGCTTCACGGCCGAGCGCCTGGCGGACCACCTCGGGGCACCGGTCGTGCGGCGCCTGCCTCCGGGTGTCGACCCCGAGCGCTTCCATCCGGGTGTCGACGGCACCTCGTTCCGGCGGCGCTTCGGTGTCCCGGCGGATGCGACGGTCGTGGCCTGCGTGTCCCGGTTGGTGCCCCGCAAGGGCCAGGACCGACTCGTCGAGGTGTGGCCCGAGGTGGCCAGCCGGCACCCGGATGCCTGGCTGCTGCTGGTCGGGGAGGGCCCGCTGGCCGGACGGCTGGCCCGGGCCGCGCGTGCGGGTGCGGCCGGGGACCGGATCGTGCTCACCGGGCCGGTCCCCTGGGAGCAGCTTCCGGAGGCCCACGCGGCCGCTGATCTGTTCGCCATGCCCTGCCGGACACGGTGGGGTGGGCTCGACGTCGAGGGTCTCGGCATCGTCTACCTCGAGGCGCAGGCCAGCGGGGTACCCGTGATCGTCGGGACGTCGGGTGGCGCTCCCGAGACCCTGGTGCACGAGTGGGCGGGGCAGGTCGTCGACGGCCGGGACCGGGACCAGCTGCGGGCGGCGCTCGACGACTGGCTCGGCGATCCCGACCGGCGCCGAGCCGCCAGCGGCCCGGCCCGTCAGGCGGTGATCGAGCACTATGCCTGGGACGCCATCGCCGCCGACCTGGAGCGCCTGCTCGACGAGGTCGTCGGCGGGTGAACAGGCTCAGGCCGGTGCCGGTGACCGCTCCACCGTCACGATCACGGGTAGGTGCGACGAGGCCGGGGAGCTCGGGATCTCCACGCTGCTGCGGCGCAGGTCCGGTGACAGCAGCACGTGCGTGCTGAGCGTCGTCGGGGCCCGCGACGGATGGGTCCGCGCCCCTTGCGGCAACGCCGAGGACACCAGGGGCTCGAAGCCGGCCAGCGTGGCGCTGTCCTCGGGGGCGTTCAGGGCACCGAGCACGACGGTGGGCAGGTCCCGCTCGCGCAGCCGGGCGACGGTGCCGGCGACGGAGCGGGCCTGGGCCAGTTGGAACTCCTCGGCGTCGCGGCCGGCGGTGAGCTCGGTGCCGACCACCCCGAGCAGGGTCCCGTCATCGAGCACCAGGGTCGCGGCCAGCAGGCGGTGGTCCGGTCGGCCGGGCCCGCCCGGCAGCGACTCGGTCCCGAGCTCGGCGATGGGGTACCGGGTGAGCAGCGCGTGTCCGTGGACCTCGTCGGCGGCCGGGACGAACCGCACGTGGTCGAGGCCGAGCTCACGGGCGAACAACGGCAGCAGGTCCTGCCCACCGGTCAACCACCGACCGCGATCGACGCCGGTGACCACGGCCACGTCGACGTCGTGGGCCGCGAGCAACGCGGCCTGGCGGCGGGGGTCGTAGCGACCGTCGGTGCCGAACCCGGACCGCAGGTGGTAGGCGGCGATGGTCAGCTCGTCGTCGGCCGCCGGTGACGGCGAAGGGCTCGAGGTGGTGGTCACCAGCCAGGCGACCACCGCGATCGTGACGAGGCCGATGCCCCCGCTGCGCAGCGACGCGGCAGGACGCAGCTGGGCGCGCAACATGACGAACCGCCTCCGGCGCACCCCGGCGAGCGCGAGCAGGCCGGCGACGCCGGCCAGCAGGAGCATCAGGACCCGGTTGTCCCCGGGGATTCCCAGCTCCGGGCCGAGGTAGTACGACAGCGCCACGACGTGGCCCGAGGCCAGCGCCGCCGCCACCACCCCGGCCCGCTGCCGGGCGTCGCTGGGTTCGCCGGTGCCGATCTCGGCGCCCGCCAGGGTGCCGAGACCGAGCGCGACAGCGATCGGTCCGAGGACCCCGGACCACCCCGAGGCCGGCAGTGCCGCTGCCGTGCCCACCAGCGTCAACGCGCCACCGAACACGGCGGCGGTCACGGGCGCGAGCCGAGGTGCCAGCAGGGCGGCCAGGACCGCCGCCACCTGCGAGATCGCGACCACCGTGGCGGCCGGTCCCGAACTCCACCCGGTGGCGACGGCCACACGACCTGCGGCGCTCGTGAGGATGCCGGTCAGCGGGAGGGCCGGCAGCAGCCACCACCAGGTCCAGGCGGCTGCCGGTTGGCCGCCGGCGGTGGGCTCGAGGTGGTCGGCCGTGCGACCGAGAGCGGCCACGTACCCGGCCAGGAGCCCGACCGTGACCAGCGCGGCGATCGGTGTCTGGGACCACACGGGGCCGACCGTCGCGAAGACGGTGCGCAGGAGCGCCTCCAGGGCCAGGCCGACCAGGATGCCCACGCGGACGGCCCGCGCCGAGGGTGATCCGGTGGCCAGGGCCACCAGTGCAGCCAGGCCAGCGGCGGTGCCCAGACCGGTGGCGACGAACTGGAGAGTGCGATCCGGGTCCAGCAGCAGCACCCCCCGTGCCAGCACGGCGACCACGCCGGCGGCGATCCACAGCCGGGCCGTCCTCCGCGGTGCCAGGGGCACCACGGCCACCGGGACCACGACCAGCACGGTGACGGCCAGGCCCACCGCCGCCCACAGCGTCAGGCCGGTGCCGTCGGGCAGCACCAGCAGGACCGTCGGCAGGAACACCCGCAGCGATTCGAGCATGACGACCGTCACCAGGGCTGCGCCGAGCGCCGGGCTTCGACGCGGTTCGGTCACGGGCGGTCCCTCGGGCCAGGTGCGCGGTCAGACTAGGTCCTGGCGCTACGGTGGCGGTGGTCGGCGCAGGAGCGGGCCTCGCGCGGCGCGTGGCAACAGGAACCGAGGAGCCGGGTCGTGGATGCGGCGGTGAGCACCCCCGGGGCGGAGCCCTGGTCGTCGATCGGTGCGGGGCCGCGGGGTCGGACCGGGGTGATCCTGATCCATGGGTTCACCGGCAATCCGATCGCGACGCGTCCGCTGGGCCAGCACCTGGCTGCCGAGGGCTACGCCGTGGAGGTCCCACTCCTACCCGGCCACGGCACCAGCCACCGGGAGCTGGCACGGACCGGCTACCGGGACTGGTACGACGCCGTCGACCGTGTCGTGGACCGGTTCCAGATGCGGTGCGACGCCGTGGTGCTGATCGGTCATTCGATGGGTGGGTCGATCGCGCTCGACCTCGCCGCTCGCCGTCCGGCGGACGTCGACGCCGTGGTCGCGCTCAACCCCATCGTCCGGCCGCCTCCGGGGCTGCTGCCGCGCCTGTCCCCACTGCTGCAGTACCTGGTCCCGTACCTCCCGCGCGACCTGGCCGGCCTGCCGACCGACGACATCGCCATCGACGGGGTGGAGGAGGGCTCCTACGCGCTCGTCCCGGCGCGGGCGGCGCGCTCGCTGCTGTTGGAGCTCGACCGCATCCGTGACGGGCTCCTGGACGTCGTCGCGCCGTTGCTGGTCGTCCGTTCGGTCGAGGACCACACGGTCGATCCGGCGAACGCCCGGGAGGTGCTCGAGCTCGCGGGCAGCCGCGATCTCAGGACGCTGGTCTGCCACCACAGCTACCACGTCCCGCAACTGGACCAGGACGCCACCCTGGTCGCCGGCACGATCTCGGACTTCCTCGACGACGTCGTGGGCTCGACATGAGCCCCCGTCGTCCGCCCTCCGTGCCCGATCGCCCGGCGGTCCCACTGCACGCCGACGATCAGACCTTCATCCGCGCGCCGGAGGCCCTGGTCTACCGCCGTCTGACCCACGTGGGGGCCTGGCCGTCCTGGTGGTCGGGCTGTCGTGTCCGGGCGTTGCCGGCTACCGACGGCGAGCGCTGGGGTGTCGCGCTCAGGACCGGGTGGGGCCGGTGGCTGCGATCGGCCGTGCGGCCGCACTCCTGGCGACACGACCTCGGGGTCGTCCTCGCCCTCGACGGCGACCTGGTGGGCCGTGCCGAGTTCTGGCTGGAACCCACCCATGGTGGCACGGTGGTGCATCACCTCCTCGTCGCGACCACGCCTCTGCCACGACCCCTGAGCGTCCTCGAGGGGCACCGCCGCGCCGTCAGACGGGGGCTGTGGGGCCTCAAGGACGTCCTGCAGCTCGAGGTTCGCTCCAGCGTCGGGCTCCGGCCATGAGGTGCCCCGACTGCGGTGCGCGCAACGCCGAGGCCGCGGCCTGGTGCACGCAGTGCTACGGGTCACTGGAGGAGCCGACCGCTGCCTCGGCGGAGGTCGGGGCAGGTGAGCGACCTCACCCCCGCACGCCGGCCCCGCGTCCGGACAGCGGCGCTGCGCCGACACCGCCCCCGATCCCGGCCGCGGCCCGGGCAGCGGCACAGCGCGACATCCGGGTCGAGGGCGACCAGGTCGAGTGGCGGTGCGCCCGTTGTGAGGGATGGACCCCGCTGGAGCAGCCGTCGTGCGTGGCGTGCGGCAGCCCCCGGGTCGGATTCACGCCCGAGCAGACGGCAGGCGCGATCACGACCACGCCCACGGGCTCGGTCCCGCTGGTGGCCAGCGCGCTGCTGCCGGGACTCGGCCACCTGCTGGTCGGCCGACCGGGGAGCGGATTGGCACGGATCCTGCTGTGGTTGCTGTGGGCCGGGGGAGCCGGGCTGACGCTCGTCAGCGTCGGTGTCACCAGCACCGCGCTCGTGCTCGCGCTGGCTGCGATCGCGCTGTGGGCGATCACCCTGCACGATCTCTCCCGGCTCGCTGACGGACAGCCCCAGCTGCTGACCGGTCGGATGCTCGCCTGGTCCGTGGTCGGCGTCACGGCCGCGTTGGTCCTGAGCGGTCTGGTCGGGGTCGGCGGTGGCACCTCGTGAACCACCCTGCGGACCGCGCCCCGCTGTCGTGGAGCAGCTAGCCTCGGGCCGCTGCCACTTCGCCCCTCGGCACCGGAGACGATCCTGACCCGCGTGGTGCTCTTCACCGGCAAGGGCGGCGTCGGGAAGACCTCGATCGCCGCTGCCACCGCCGTCGAGGCGGCGTCAGGTGGTGCTCGGGTACTGGTCACCTCCACCGATCCAGCGCACTCGCTGGCCGATGCGTTCGCGACACCACTGGCGGACCGACCGACGCCCGTCGAGGTCGGTCGCGCCCAGTTCCACGCCCAGCAGCTCGACGCGCAGCAGCGTCTGGAACGACACTGGGGTCGGATCCGGGACTACCTCACGACCCTGCTGCACTGGGGCGGGATCGGTGACGTCGCCGCTGAGGAACTCGTCCTGCTCCCGGGGCTGGACGAGTTGTTCGCGCTGATCGACCTGCGTGCCCAGGTCGCCACCGGCGCCTACGACCTCGTGGTGGTCGACTGCGCTCCGACGGCCGAGACCCTGAAGCTGCTCACCCTGCCCGACGCCCTGCGCTTCTACACCCACCGGGTCCTGAGCCCCGGGCGTGCACTGGCGCGGGCGGTCGCCCCCCTCACGCGTCACCGCGCGCCGAGCGGCGCCGGGCTCCCGGTCCCGGACGACGACGTCGTGGATGCCGTCACCGAGGTGCACGGTGAGCTCGCCGGGGTCCACGCGCTGCTCACCGACACCGACCGCAGCAGCGTGCGCCTGGTGGTCAATCCCGAGCGGATCGTGCTCGCCGAGGCCGAGCGCACCGCCACCTCGCTCTCGCTGTTCGGTTACGGCGTGGATGCGGTGATCGTGAACCGGATCCTGCCGGAGCACCTCGATCACCCCTACCTCGCACGCTGGCGGCAACGGCACGCCGAGCACGTGGTGGCCGCACGCACCGCGTTCGCGCCCACCCCCGTGCTGGAGGTGCCGCTCCTCGAGGACGAGGTGATCGGCGGTGACGCGCTCAGCCGGCTGGGACGACTGGTCTACGCCGACCACGATCCGACCGCGGTGCTGCACCCCCACCGGCCCCTGACGATCGTCGAGGACGGGGCGGCGACGCTGCTCGTGCTCGCCCTGCCGTTCGCCGTGGAGGACGACCTGTCGCTGTCACGGCGGGACGACGACCTCCAGGTCACCGTCGGCAGCCTGCGACGCAACGTCCCGCTCCCGGCGGCGTTGCGCCGCCGCGCGATCGTCGGCGCCCGGCTCGACGGTGGCGCGCTCGAGGTCCGCTTCGCTGCCGCCGAGGTCCCGGCGGTGTCAGGGTGAGCGACGCCACGCATCCGTGGTGGGCCTCGGCCGTCGAGCCGACCCGTGATGGCGACGGCGGGTCACCGGCGATCGATGACGCCGACCCGGTCGAGGCCTTCCGTGCCGCCCGGCGTCCTCGTCCCGTGCCACCGCGCGCAGCAGCGCGCGGGGGAGCGAGCCGGGACGAGGCGGCCCCGCGGCCGGATCCGGCCCACGGCCCCGCCCCTGGCCCTGACCCTGACCATGACCCTGAAGCTGAGGGTGAGGCTGAGGCCAGGTCTGAGGCCAGGTCTGAGGCTGGGTCTGAGGCTGGGTCTGAGTTCGGCGGGGGTGCCGACGGGATCGGGGGTGCCGACCAGGAGGGGCGGCCGCCGCCCCATCGGCCCGAACTGTGCGGGATCTGCCCGCTGTGCACGCTGGCCCGTGCCCTGGAGGACACCCGGCCCGAACTGCTCGAACACCTGACGGAGGCGGCCCGACACCTGGCGGCGGCCGCCCGGTCGCTGCTCGACACCGGGCCCGGAGATGCGGGGCCGACGGCATCTCCCCGCCCAGCTGCCGATCACGGCGACGCCAGGCGTCCACGCGGCGAGGTCGAACGGATCCCGCTGGATCCGCGCGGTCGCACCGACACCGGCCGGGGAGGCGGGAAGTGAGCGCTCGAGGTCTGGGCATCGACATCGGCGGCACCCAGCTGCGTGCCGCGATGGTCGCTGACGACGGCAGCATCCTGACACGCGATCGGCGCCCGACCCCCGCCGACGACCCCGGCTCGTTGGTGCCCACGCTCGTGGAGCTGATCGAGGCGATCTGGGGGCGGGCCGGGGGACGGGGACCGGTCGCGATCGGGATCGCCGGGCTTGTGACCACGGACGGCACGGTGCGCTACGGACCCAACATCGGGATCCGGGATCTCCCGCTGGCGCGGATCCTGCGGGAGGCGTTGGGCGCCGAGGTGCTCGTCACCAACGATGCCTCCGTCGCGGCCCTCGGGGAGCACCGCGCCGGCGCCGGCGTCGACCACCGGGATCTCGTGCTGGTGACACTGGGGACCGGCGTCGGCGGCGGGGTCGTGATCGACGGGCGTCTGCTGACGGGTGCCACCGGGTTCGGTGGCGAGCTCGGGCACGTGATCGTCGACGAGGGTGGACGGCCCTGCCCCTGTGGGAACCGCGGCTGCGTCGAGGCCTACGCCTCCGGGAGCGCCATCGGGGCGTTGGCACGGGACCGGCTGGTGGATCCGACCACCGTCACACGCCTGCGTGACCTCGAGCACGTCGCCGGACCCGACGTCACCAGCGCAGCACACGAGGGGGACGCCGTGGCGATCGAGGTCCTCGAGGAGGCCGGGCGGTGGTTGGGCGTCGCGTTGGCATCGCTGGTCAACGTGCTCGACCCCGATCTCGTCCTACTCGGTGGCGGCGCGGCCGCAGCGGCGGCGCCGTGGATGCTCGAGCCGGCGCGGGTGGCGATGGCCGAACGGCTGGTCGGCTCGGCCTTCCGCACCGCCCCGCCCGTCGAACTGGCCGTCCTCGGCGACGACGCCGGAGTGGTGGGCGCGGGGCTGCTGGCGCTCGAGAACGCCGCCGACCGAGCACGGGAACCGGGCCCATGCGGCTGATCGGCTACAACCTCAGCGGCGGTCTCGACCCGGTCTCGGCCGGCCGGATCCTGGCCGCTCAGGCTCCCGACGTGGTGTGCCTGACGGAGATCCCTCCCGCGGGCCGCCTGCGCGCCGTGGCGCGGTTGGCAGGACTGGACATCGTCGCCCGGGCGGGCCGACGGGGGACGGGGACCGCGATCCTGGCCGCCGGCTCGGTGCTGGTCCGGGCGACCACGCTGGTCCCGCTCACGACCCCGCGTGACGTCCCCGCCCGGCAGGCGGCCCACGCGATCATGAGCGTTGCCGGGCTGGGCCTGTCGATCACCGCGGTCCAGTTCGGGCTGCGCCCCGAGGTCCGGCGCACCAACCTCGACGAGCTGCTGGCCTACCTCGACACGATCGAACAACCGTCGGTGATCAGCGGCGATCTCAACGAGTCGGTGCGCTCACCGGCGGCCGCCGGGCTGGCGGCACGGTTCCAGGACGCGCACGCGGTCGCGGGGTCCGGTGCCGGCCTCACGTACCCGACGTCGGATCCGAGCACACGGCAGGACTTCGTCTTCGTCGATCCCTCTCTGGCCGTGGTCCGCGCCGAGGTGCTCACCGATCCGCCCGTCGACGTCGCCAGCCACCATCTTCCCGTGCTGGTCGACGTCGGGGCTGCTGCCGACGATCCGGAGGGTGAGGGATGGAGCAGCTGAGCTTCCCGCGCCAACAGGCCCGCACCCGACGTTTCACGCTGGGGGTGCCACGAGCGTTCACGGGGCTGCTCGGTGCGGCCGGGCCACTCGTGCTGTTCCTGCGCTCCGAGAGCGGCGAGGACCCCGTCACCCACCTGTGGCTCCACGATCCCACCACCGGCTGCACCGAGCGGCTCGTCGACGCCCGCGCCCTGGAGCCCGACAGCGGCCCGCTCCCACCCGAGGAGCGTGCGCGTCGCGAGCGCGCCCGCGAGCAGGCCGAGGGCATCGTCAGCTACGCCGTCGATGCCGACGGCACCATCGCCGCGTTCACCCTGGGAGGGCGGCTCCACTCCGTGGACGTCGCCTCCGGCGCCGTCGCGACGCACCCGGTCGCCGGCCCGGCCTTCGATCCGCGACCGTCCCCTGACGGTCACTCGATCGCCTACCACGCCGACGGTGGCCTGCACCTGGTCACCCTGGAGCGTGGCGCCGGACAGCCCGGCCGGACGCGCCCGCTGGTGGTCGAGGCGGACGTGGCATGGGGGCGCGCGGAGTTCGTCGCGGCCGAGGAGATGGGTCGCTCACGCGGGTTCTGGTGGTCCCCCGACGGTGGACAACTGGCCGTCGCCCGCGTCGATGAACGCGAGGTCGCGGCGTGGACCATCGCCGATCCGTCCCGCCCGGCGAGCCCGGCCACGATGCATCGCTACCCGGCGGCCGGAGGCTGCAACGCCGAGGTGTCGCTGTGGCTCGTCGAGGTCGAGGACGGGGCGCGTACCGAGGTCGTGTGGGACCGCGCGCAGGACGAGTACCTGGCCGCCGTCGACTGGGACGGTCCGTTGACCCTGCTGGTGCAGCCTCGCGACCAGCGAGCTGCCGGGGTGCTGACCGTGGACACCGCGACCGGACGTACCAACCCGGTGCACCGCTGGTCGGATCCGGCCTGGGTCGAGCTGGTCCCGGGGACCCCCCGCTGGGTCGGTGCACGGCTCGTGACGGTGGAGGACCGCTACGAGCTCGGTCGGGACGGGACCCGTGCGCTGTGCCTGGACGGGATCCCGGTCACACCGGCCGGCCTCCAGGTCCGCGAGGTGCTCGGTGTGCGGCCGGAACGCGATGGCAGTTCCCCGTCGGCCCCCGACGGTGTGGCCGCGATCGAGGTGCTGGCCTCCCCGGGCGACGACCCGACGCGCGTCGACGTGTACACGGTCGCGGTCGGGGCCGACCTGTCGGCCGTGACCCGGAGCGAGACCGCTGCCGAAGCTCCCGGGGTCCGGCGCCGGGTGCCGGGCAGGCCCCCACGCGACCACCGGTCCGGGAACGACTCCCCACCCTGGGTGGAGGTCACCGCGGTCCTGGATCGTCCCACGCCCACGGTCACGGTCGGCTGGGAGACCACCGGCACCGACGGTGCCGATCTGCTCCACGTGCACGCGCTCGAGGTGGTCGCACAGCGGCCGCGGGTCGAGGCCCGCCCCCGGCTGTTGCGGGTCGGCGAGCGCGAGCTGTCCGCGGCCCTCCTGCTGCCCTCCGACGATGACGGCCGGCGGCGGCTCCCGGTCCTGCTCGACCCCTACGGCGGCCCCCACGCCCAGCGGGTGCTCGCCGCGAACCAAGCCTTCCTGACCTCCCAGTGGCTGGCCGATCAGGGCTTCGCGGTCCTGGTCGTCGATGGACGTGGCTCACCTGGTCGCGGACCGGTGTGGGAGCGGGCGATCCACCACGACCTCGCCACGCCCGTGCTCGACGACCAGCTCGACGCCCTGGCGGCGGTCGCGGCCGAGGAGCCGCGTCTGGACCTCGACCGGGTCGCGATCCGGGGCTGGTCCTTCGGCGGGTACCTCGCCGCTCTGGCGGTCCTGCGTCGACCAGAGGTGTTCCGGGCGGCGGTGGCCGGTGCCCCGGTGACCGACTGGGGCCTGTACGACACCCACTACACCGAGCGGTACCTCGGGCATCCTGCTACCCACCCCGAGGCCTACCGTGTCTCCAACCTCGTCGACATCGACGGGGGGCTCCCCGGCGCCGTGCCGTGGGACGATGACCGTCCCCCCGAGCTGCTGCTGATCCACGGCCTGGCGGACGACAACGTGGTCGCCGCGCACACGCTCAGGCTCTCGGCAGCCCTGCTGGCCGACGGGCGCCCACATCAGGTGCTGCCGCTGTCAGGGGTCACCCACATGACCCCCCAGGAGGTCGTTGCCGAGCGGCTGCTGACGACCCAGGTCACCTTCCTGCAACGTGCCCTGGCCTGAGCGCCGGGTCCCGGCCGCGCGCCGACGCGGCTCCTGGACCTCCGGTCACCTGATCGGGCCGGAGCCCCCGCTGCCACCGCCCTGCTGCTGGGCCCGCTTCCCGATGAGGTAGATCACCACCCCGAGGATCAGGAACGCGACCACCGGACTGCGGGGCCCGACCGTGACCAGGACCAACAGCGCGATCAGGAGCAGGCCGACCGGACGGGCGATCCTCTGGAGCCGCTCGGAGGCGAGCTGCTGGGGGTCCTTCGGCTGGCTGTGGTCGACGCCCTTGACCGGCCGTGGCTCGCGCCCGCGGCCGCCCTGGCCCTTCGGCTGTCGGGCGGCGCTGGCGATCCGGTCCATGTTGGCGACGAGTTGCCGGTGCGCCTCGTCGGACTGGTCGTCGGGGACCGTGACCGACACCCCCTCACGGGTGCGTTTGGCCTCGGGTGTGAGACCAGCCTCGCTCAGCGCCTCGAGCAGGACGGTCGCCTGCTCTGGGGGCCAGGTGCCCATGTCCTCGGCCACAGTTCCTCCGGATCCGTCCTGCGCGCAGCTCTCCCCGTCGTGCCGGTGTGCTGTCCGGTCGCGCGGGCCCGTGGGGTTCGAGGCTCGACGGCCCCCGGGTGCCTCCCTAGGCTAGCGAGATGGCAGCCCCCCCACCGCGTGAGCGGGGCCGGTGAGGCACCATCGGGGATGCCGAGGGAGCCGGTCGGTCGTGCCGGAGCCCGACCAAGCCCGACCAGGGGAACCAGGGGAAGACGGAGCCAGCGATCCGGTGACCACCGGTGAGGAGACAGATGTGGCGGGCATGCGGGATGCACCACCGATGTACCGGGGCCTCAAGCGCGCGTTGCCACCGGTGCTCAACCCCTACCTCCAGGTCACGGTGGAGGGCCTGGAGCGCGTCCCGCCCGTGGAACCGGCGATCCTGGCCTGCAACCACCTCTCGTTCATCGACTCGCTCGTGCTGCCGATGAACGTGCCCCGACCGGTGTACTTCCTGGGCAAGGCGGACTACTGGGACTCGTGGCGGACCAAGTGGTTCTTCCAGGGGACCGGCGTCGTACCGCTGCGACGCGGGCAGGGCGAGGGCGACGCGAGCCTGGCGACGGGGGTGGAGATCCTCCGTAGCGGTGAGCTGCTCGGCATCTACCCGGAGGGCACCCGGAGCCCGGACGGACGGCTGTACCGGGGCAAGACCGGGCCGGTGCGTATGGCGCTCGAAGCCCAGGTGCCGATCATCCCCTGCGGCATCCAGGGCACCGATCAGGCCCTGCCGACCGGTGCCCGCATCCCGAGGCGTGGGCCGGTCCTGATGCGCTACGGCAACCCGCTCGACCTGAGCCGGTACTACGAGCGGCGCGACGACCCGTTCGTACTGCGTTCGGCCACCGATGAGTTGATGTACGAGATCATGCTGCTCTCGGAGCAGGAGTACGTCGACGAGTACGGGGCGAAGGTCAAGTCCGGCGAGGTCAGCGTCGACGGCGACCTCGATTCCGACGACGCGAGCTGACCGGCACGGCAGCTGGGCTCATCCCGATGCGTCGGGCTCGAGCTCCAGCGACGCCGAGTTGATGCAGTAGCGCAACCCGGTGGGCTGGTCGGGAGCGTCGTCGAAGACGTGTCCGAGGTGACCGTCGCACGCTGCGCAGCGCACCTCGACCCGACGCATCCCGAGGGCACGGTCCTCGTGGAGGGTGATCGCCTCCTGATCCTCGGGTGCGAAGAAGCTCGGCCAGCCGCAGTGGGCATCGAACTTGGTGTCCGATCGGAACAGCACGGCTCCGCAGCCGCGGCACCGGTAGATGCCGGGTGTGGTGGTGTCCCAGTAGGCGCCGGTGAAGGGACGTTCCGTCCCGGCCTGCCGCAGCACCTGGAACGCCTCGGGATCGAGGGCGTCGCGCCACTGGGCCTCGGTCCACTCGCGTCGGTCCGTCATCCTGCTGCCTTCCTGGGCTCGTGGGCGTGAGCGTCGGCTCGTGGGCGTCAGCATCGGGAGCGGCCCGCTCCGGGTCAACCGGTGCTGGCCGCGGTGAGCTGGAACGCGAGCTCCGGCGCCAGCGCCAGCTCGTGACCGAGCAACAGGATCCGGCCCAGTTGGGCCACCAGGGTCGCTGAGGTCATGTCCTCCTGCAGTTCGTCACGGCGGTCCAGCAGGATGCCGAGTGCCTCGAGCAGGGGGGCCGCCGGCTGCTCCTCGGCGTCGGTGATCGCAGCGCCGAGCGTCCAACCCTGTGATGTGGGCTCGGGCTGCAGCTCGTGGAGCTGACTGGAGATCCGGCAGGGTCGGGGCCGGCCATCAGCCCGCACCAGCACCAGCACGCGGGCTCGCAGGTCGCCATCCTCGCCGACCGGCGGGATCGGGTCCAGGGTGGACCAGGCACGCCCGGTGAGCCGCAGTGCCACCCGGTCCACGCCGAGCGGCAGGAGCAGGGCGAGCACCTCGACCAGCGCCGGGACCGGACCGGTGTCGTCGAAGGGGCGCAGGGTGACCAGCGCCACCACCTCGTCACCGATGGCGGCGGCCAGCGTCGGCAGCGGGCCGACCCCCACCGACAGATCGCGCGTGGCATCGTCCAGCAGGAACGTCTCGACGTCGCTCCAGCTGCGAAGCGGCGGGGTGTCCAGGTCCATGGCGTGGCTCCTCGGCTCGGTGGTGGGTCCAGCCTGGCCCCGGTGCGCCGCGAGGTGGTGACGGATCGGCGCGTCCCTGTGGATGACCCGGAGCCCGACGGCACCGCCAGTAGGCTCGGGTCGTGCGGTGCCGGCTCCCCGTCACCGCCCACCACCCGATCCACAGGAGCGATCATGGGCACCTCGATCGGCGCCTCGATCGGCGCCGAGGTCCCAGCCGACGACCTGCGCGAACTGGCGGTCGAGGCCGCGATTCGTGCCGGTGAGCTCCTGCTGCGTTTCGCTCGGGATCTGGCCGAGGGGGCCGACCTCGACGTCGAGCACAAGAGCAGCGCCACCGATCCGGTCTCCGCCGCCGACGCCGCGGCGGAGCGGGCCATCGTCACCTCGTTGCTGGCGGCCCGGCCCGACGACGGGATCCTCGCCGAGGAGGGACAGGACCCCAGACCGGGCAGCACCGGCCGCACCTGGGTCATCGATCCGCTCGATGGGACCGTCAACTTCCTCTACGGCTGGCCGCTGTGGTGCGTCTCGGTGGCCTGCGTCGACGCCGACGGGACCGTCGCCGGGGCCATCGTGCAGCCGACCAGCGGCGAGGTCTTCCACGCGGCTCGCGGGCAGGGTGCGTGGTTGGGGGAGCGGCGGCTGCAGGTCCGTGAGGTGTCCGACCCCGCGCACGGCCTGGTCTGTACCGGGTTCGCCTACGACCGCGCGGTTCGTACCGACTGGGGGCGAGAGGTCCCCGGGCTGCTGGACCGGTTCCGGGACCTGCGCCGTGGGGGAGCGGCGGCGTTGGACCTGGCGTGGGTGGCTGCCGGCCGCGCGGATGCCTACGTCGAGTTCGCCCTGCAACCCTGGGACTGGGCTGCGGGCCGCCTGCTGGTGATCGAGGCCGGTGGCGTGGTCACCGAACTCGACCGCGAGCTGGGAGGCGCACGCCAACCCGGGCTCGTCGCCGGCGGGCGCACCATGCACGACGCCGTGCTCGAGTTCGTCTCGGAACCGACATGAGCGGTGAGATCGATCTGCGCTCGGACACGGTCACACGCCCCACCCCGGCGATGCGGCGGGCGATGGCGGCGGCCGAGGTCGGCGATGACCAGTACGGCGAGGACCCCAGCGTCACGGCGCTGGAGGCCGAGGTCGCGGCACTCTTCGGCCGCGAGGCCGCCGTGTTCACGCCGACCGGGGTCATGGCGACCCAGATCCTGCTCCGCTCCCTGGTGCCCCCGGGCAGCGAGGTCGTGTGCGAGGCCACCGCCCACATCGTCGCCTACGAGCTCGGGGCGGCCGCCATCAACGCGCAGGTCCAGTTCCGTACCGTGGACGGTGACCGCGGTCGGCTGACGGCCGATGACGTGCGCGCCGCCCTGCGTCCCGTCGGGTTCCCCAACACCGAGGTGGGCGCCATCTCGGTCGAGGAGACCACCAACCGTGGCGGCGGGGCCGTGCACGGTCTCGAACGACTCGCCGAACTGCGCGCGATCGCCGACGAGCGGGGGGTGCCCTTCCACGCCGACGGCGCCCGGCTCTGGAACGCGCTGGCAGCGACCGGGGAGGATCCGGTGGCCGTCGGGCGCACCTTCACCGCGTTCAGCGTGTGCCTGTCGAAGGGGCTCGGCGCGCCCGTCGGTTCGCTGGCCGTCGGTGACGCCGAGGTCATCGACCGTGCCCGGCGGTGGCGGCGCCGCTTCGGCGGTGCGATGCGTCAGGCGGGCATCCTGGCGGCAGCCGGTTCCCACGCGCTCGAGCACCACCGTGAGCGGCTGGTCGAGGACCACGACAACGCTCGGGCCATGGCGACGACGCTGGCCACCGCACAGCCCGGGTTGCTCGACCCGGCAGCGGTCACCACCAACATCGTCTACGTCCCGACCGGCGACCGAACCGCCGCCTCGGTGATCGACGAACTTGCCCGCGAGGGCGTGCGGGTCGGTGCCATGGGCCCGCACCTGCTGCGGCTGGTCACCCACCTCGACGTGAGCGCTGACCAGTGCCAGCGGGCAGCGGCGCTGTTGGCCTCCGCGCTGCATCCGCACGACCCCCCGAGCTGAACGTCGCCGCCGAGCGCCCGCGCGACGACGACCGCCGCTCGACGACGACCCCCGCTCGACGACCCCGCACGACGACGACCCGCCAGCCGACAGGAGGCAGCGTGCGACTGCTCGTCACCGGCGCGACCGGCTTCGTCGGTGGCGCCCTGGTCCCACGGCTACTGGCCGCCGGGCACGCGGTGACGTGCCTGGTGCGCGACCCGGCCCGGCTCGTGGCCGCGTGGCGGGACGAGGTGCGGGTCGTCCAGGGGCGGGTGGAGGACGGCCAGGCCGTACTGCGGGCGGCCGACGGTGCGGATGCCGGTTACTACCTGGTCCACGGGATGGAGTCGTCCGCCCGCGACCTGGTGCGTCGCGAGCGGCAGGCCGCCGCCGCGTTCCGCGACGGGGCGGACCTCGCCGGGCTGCGTCGCGTCATCTACCTCGGCGGCCTCGTTGACGAGGACCGGCTCCACACCACCTCGCGGCACCTGTACGCGCGCCAGCAGGCCGGCGTCGAGTTGTCGCTGGGTCCCGTGCCCGTCACGGAGCTGCGGGCCGGCATCGTGCTCGGGGCTGGCAGCGCCTCCTTCGCGCTGCTGCTGGCCGCAGCCCGTCTGCCCGTCCAGCTGGAGGCGCCCTGGTCGGCGTCGCTGACGCAGCCGATCGCGCTGGACGACCTGCTGCAGCTGTTCACCCAGGTCCTCGATGAGCCGCTGGCCGCTGGTCAGGTGCTGGACGTCGGCGGCCCCGACGTGGTCAGCTACGCGGAGCTGGTCCGGCGTACACGCAGGATCGTCGGCGCGCGGGAGCTGCTGCGGCTGCGGGTGCCCTACCTCCCGCCGGAAGCCGTGGCGCTGACGGCGGCGGCCGCAGCCGGGATCGAGCCGGCGCTGGCGCTCGGGTTGCTGCCCTCGGCACGTCACGACGCGATCGTGCGCGACGCCGACGCGTGCCGGCACCTGCTCGGCTGGTCGGCGGGGACCGATCTGGACACCGCACTGCGGGCCGCCTACGACGCCCACCGGGGTCAGCCGTCGGCGGGCTGAGCCGCTGCCTGGCTCACAGGCCCGCGGCGGAGCGTCCCCAGGCACCGACACTGCGCTCGTGGTCGACGCGGGCGACCTGGCGCCCCGCGGCCTCGGTGAAGCGCGACACGGTCTCACGCAGCCGGACCATGTCCTCCCTGACCAGCGCCTGCGGGCCATCCACCAGCGCAGCCTCCGGCTGGGGGTGCACGTCGACGATGATCCCGTCGGCACCGACGGCGATGCCGGCACGGATCAGCGGGAGGACCAGCTCACGCCTGCCGCCGGAGTGGGAGGGGTCGATGATGATGGGCAGGTGCGACAGCGACTGCGCCACGGGGATCGCGGAGACGTCGAGGGTGTTGCGGGTCATCGGCTCGTAGGTCCTGATCCCGCGCTCGCACAACACGATCTGCAGGTTGCCGGTCTGCGCGATGTACTCCGCTGCCATGATCCACTCGTCGATCGTGGCGGTCAGGCCGCGTTTGAGCAGCACCGGCCGGCCGGCCATGCCGACCTCCTTCAGCAGCTGGAAGTTCTGCATGTTGCGCGCCCCGACCTGGAGCATGTCGGCCTTGGCCGCGACCGTCTCGACGTCGGCGGGGGTGACCACCTCGGTGACGAAGGGCAGCTGGAGGTCGCGCGCGGTGGCGTGGAGCAGATCGAGGCCCGGTTCGCCGAGACCCTGGAAGGCGTACGGTGAGGTCCGCGGTTTGTAGGCCCCACCGCGCAGGATCGTGGCGCCGGCCTCCTTGGCCATGTGGCAGGCCGCACGGGTCTGTTCCTCGGTCTCCACAGCGCATGGCCCCGCGATCAGGGTGACGGTGTCCCGACCGATGGGTGAGTCACCGACCCAGACGGTCGAGGGTCGCGGGTGGGCGTCGTTGCTGACCAGCTTGTAGGGCTTGCTGACCCGGATCACGTCCTCGACACCCGGGAAGGCGTGCAGCGGCAGCTCCGCGAACTGGGTCAGGTCGCCGACCAGGCCGATGATCGTCTGGTGCTTCCCCCGGGAGACGAACGCGTCACCGCCGACCTCGGTGATGGCGTGTACCACCTTGTCCACGTCGGTGTCGCTGGCGCCACCACGCATCACGACGACCATCGAGGTGTCCTCTCTCGCCACGGCTGTTCCCCACCTCTCGTCCACACACCGGCGCCCCTCGCGGCCGCAGGACCACCGTGGCCGGTGGGCCGCCCGTCTCGACGCGGAACCAGGACCACGTCTCGGACCGAAGCGGCGAGGACCGTCCCGGGGACCGGTGTCGGACGGCGCGTGTGATCGTCGGCAGGCTACCACCGGTGCTCTCGTGGCCGGTTCCGGTGCCCATCGATGGTGGCCTTGCCGTGGGACGGCGTGGCCTGCGGTGCCGGTGACGCCGTCGCGGCCGCTCGGCGGTCTACCATCCGGCCCGGTCCCACTCCCCGGACCCGAGCGCCACGATGAGGACCTGACTTCCACGTGTCCGACGAGATCCCGCCAGCGACGGCCGAGCGGTGCCCGAACTGCGCGGCCGACCTGGCGCCACCGGGGCGGTTCTGCACCAGCTGCGGCACGGCCGTGGAAGCCTCGCACGATGCGACTGGATCTTCCGGTCCGTCTCGGCCGCGGATGACCGCGACCGCCGCGGCGACCTCCGAGGACGCCGCCGCAGGGCCCGCCGCCCTCGGCACCGCGCCGGCGGGGGGCACGGTCGCGGGGGCAGCGGGCGGGACCGGAGCAGCACGATCACCAGCACCCCCACCGCCGGCCAGCGGGCGCGGTGCGAGCCGGGTGTGCACCAGTTGCGGGGCGGTCAACGCCCGCACGCGGGAGCTGTGCCTGGCCTGCGGCCTGGACCTCGACCCGGCGGACCGGACGGCGGTGCCGCCGCGGGCGCCCACCACCCGCGCCGATCCGGCTGCGCGGGGTGGCTGGCGACACCGCCGGTTCGTCGTCGTGCTCCTCGCGTTGGCGGCCATGGCCGCCGTCGTGGCCGTGATCACGCTCGGTCTCGCGCTGGCCGAGCTCGGCCCGTTCGCGACCGAGGAAGCCCCCCTGGCGCGGCTCGGCTTCCCGGCAGAGCGCTACCCGGAGCTGCCCGAGGTGCTGGAGCTGAGTGGGGTGGCGACGTTGACCAGCGCCCCACCGGCCGACGACCGGGTGTTCTCACCCGATCGGTTGGTCGATGCTGATCCGACGACCGCGTGGCGGGCCGAGAACACGTCGCGTCCACCGGACACCGATGAGACCATCGACGTCCTGCTCGCCGCCCCGGCGTGGGTCACGGCGCTGGCGGTCTCCAACGGTGATCACCACGACGCGGCCGCCTACGAGGCCAGCGGGCGCACCGAACGCGCCGAGCTCCGCTTCGATGGCGACGTGCTCATCGGGGCGACGCTGCTCGACCTCGGCCGGCAGCGCCAGCTCATCGCACTCGACGAGCCGGTGCTGACGACCGCGGTTCGCCTCTCGCTGGTCGAGGTGCTCCCGGGGGTCCGCTTCGAGGCGCCGGCGTTGTCCTCGGTCGAGGTGCGCGGCTACGAGGCGGATGCTGCGGATGCCGAGGTGGCACGCGAGCGCGCCGAACAGCGTCCCGCGGCCGGCCCGCTGGTCAGGACCGTCCCCGCCGACGCGCGCCCGGTGCTGCCCTGGGCACGGGACGATCAGGGTCCGTAGGCGGACGCGCCGATCAGGGTTCGTAGGCGTAGAGCAGCACCGTCTGTCCGGGTAGACGCGTGCTGTCGGGCCCGGGGTCCTGGTCGTAGACGCGGTCGGGGTTGAAGAAGGCGGAGAACCCCCCGCGGCGTTCCACCTCGACCGCCAGCCCCAGGGCTTCGAGGGTCGCGACGGCGTCGGCCACCCGTTGGCCCCGGACGTTCGGCAGCACCACGGGCTCGGGTCCGGCCGAGACGACGACCGTCACCTCGTCACCGGCGTACCGGACCGCTGCCGGCGCCGGTTCCTGGGCGAGCACCTCGTCGACGGGGGCCTCGGCGTCGTAGCGGCGTTCGCGCACGGCCAGCTCCAGCCCCGCCTCGGCCACCAGCTCGCGGGCCTCGGCCAGGGTGCTACCCACCAGTGCCGGGACCTCCCGTGGCGTGGGTCCGAGGCTGACGGTGACCGCCACCTCGCTGCCCTCGTCGACCTCCTCGCCGGCAGGGGGATCGCTCGCGATGACGGTGCCCGACGGCACCTGCTCGTCGTGGCGTTCGGTCACCGCAGCCGCCAGATCCGACGCTGCGAGCAACTCCACGGCCTCGTCGCCCGGCAGGTCGCGCACCTCGGGGACCACCACCTGCCGGGGCCCCGCCGACAGCACGAGCACGACCTCGCTGCCCAGCCGCTGCTCGCCCTGCGGACGTTGGGTCAGCACGTGTCCCTCCGGTACGCCCAGGTCGTGGACCGCATCGTCCTCGACCACCGCCGTGAAGCCGGCGCGATCGAGTTGCTCGACGGCACTGGCCTCCGGCGCGCCGAGCACCGAGGGGATCGGCGTCACCGGAGCGAGGACGCGATCCCACAGCAGGTAGCCGCCCAGCGCCGACCCACCGATCAGCGTCGCGAGCAGCAGCAGCACCAGCGGCCACCGTCGCCGCCGCCGTCGGGTCGCCGGTGCGGTCTGTGCAGCCTGCGGTGCCGACCCCTGGTGGGCCCGTGCCGCAGGCGGGGTGCCCGGCTGCCCGTTGGTCGCCGGCGCCGCGGACGTCGGCTCGGCGTCGACCAACTGGGTCTGCACCTCGGTGACCGGCACGACCACCGTGAAACCCGGAGCCGGGGGCGGGGAGCTGGTCCCGAGCGGCGGCGTCGTTCCCGACGGATCGATCGGCGGTCGCGGTGGGGGGTGGGACGCTGCGACATCCCCGACCGGCGGCAGTGAGCCCCGGACATCGCCCACCGCGGCCCGCAACTCGCGGGCGAAGGCAGCGGCGCTCGCGGTCCGGCGGGCGGGGTCACGGTCGGTGGCGGCGAGCACCACGGCATCCATGGCGGGCTCGACGTCGGCGCCGAGCGAGGAGGGGGACGGGACCGCCCGTTCCACGTGGGCCACCGCCGTGGTGAACGGGGTCTCCCCGTTGTGCGGGGGCCTGCCCGTCAGGCACTCGAAGAGCAGGACGCCGAGCCCGTACACGTCGGCGCGTCCGTCCAACGGTGCCCCCTGGACCGCCTCGGGGGCGAGGTAGTGCGGGGAGCCGATCAGCACCTCCGGCCCGAACGTGCTGGTCGCGCTGGCGGCGGCGCGTGCCAGCCCGAAGTCGGTCACCCGGACGCTGCCGTCGCGACCGATCAGCAGGTTCTCCGGCTTGACGTCGCGGTGCACGAGGCCGGCATCGTGTGCGGCCTGGAGCCCGGCGGCGGCGGGGACCAGGACGGCCAGCGCCTCGGCAGGCGTCAGGGTCCCGCGGCTCCGTAGGACGTCCCGCAGCGACACGCCGTCCACCAGTTGCAGGATCAGGAAGGCACCCTCCTCGTGCTCGCCCCAGTCGTGGACGGCCACGACGTTGGGGTGCGCGAGGACCGCCGCCGCCCGTGCTTCCCGCCGGAACCGTTCCAGGAAGGCGGGGTCGGTGGCCAGGTGCGGATGGAGCAGCTTCGCAGCGACCTCGCGGTCGAGCACGGTGTCCAGAGCGCGGTGGACCACCGCCATCCCGCCTCGTCCGACCTCCTCGCGCAGCAGGTAGCGGCCACCCAGCCGTTGCTGGGTCGCCGCCGAGGGGGCGCCCCGCGCGTCGCTCACCGGTGCGGTGTCCCTTCCTGGAGCTCGTCTGGGGATCCCTGCGGGCGGCGGGCACGGGTGTCGTCGACCGCGTCGCCTGCAACCGTCGCCGCAGCCTGCAGGGTACGGCAGCGCGACGTCGTGACCCGTGAGCTGGCAACGGCGCCGGTCCCGCGTCGGTCTCGGGGGCGCGAACCGGACGGGTGCGCCCTCAGCAGCTGCCGTCGGCCTGGCAACGGTCCAGCCGATCGCGCAGGGTCACGATCAGCGCTCGCAGCTCGTCGTTGTCGGCGCGTACCTGGTCCAGGCCGCCGCGGACACCATCGACCACGGCGCGCAGATCGCTCGTGGCGGTCGACAGTTCCGCCTCGACCGCGGCCAACTCCTCGTCGAGGACCGTCAGGTCCTCCTCCAGCACGCTCAGGGCGTCGACCAGGCGGGCGAGCTCCTCGTCGGTGGCCTCGGTGCGCTCGACGAGCCCCGCGGGGTCGAGCGTCGACGTCAGCTGCGCGAGCCGGTCCTCCACCTCGCCGATCCGTGCTTCCAGTCCCTCGGTCGCTTCCGCGGTCAGGGCCGCCGACTCGAGCTCCTCGACCCGTTCCTCGAGCGCCTGCACCTGCTCGGACGTCGGGCCGCCGCATCCGAGCAGCAGCACGGCCATGGTGACCAGCAGGGCAGCGCCGGCACGGCGGGCCGGGGCAGCGCGGCGGGCATGGCGAGCACGGCGGACCGGGGTAGCGCGGCGGACGTGGCGAGCCCGCAGCACGGGGCGGCTAGCGTGCGGGGGAGCGGTCAACGGAGCGTCGGAGGTCGCCGTGACGCAGGATGGGGAGCGAACGTCGAGCTTCGATGCCCAGCTGTCGCAGCTCGGCTTCCAGCTCCAGGGCAGCAGCCGCCGGGGCGGCCGCATGTGGGCGTTGGCCTTCAACCGCTTCCTCACCTTCGTCCTCCACGACTACGACGACGCCCTCGTGCTCAGCTGGTCCTTCGCGCTGGGGGAGTACCTCGAGGAACGTGGCTGGCGTTCCAGCGTCACGGATACCTCCGTGATCGAGTTGTACCCCCGCTCGGACGTGCGCGTGCCGCGGGAGATCGAGGCCGTCGGTGGTGAGCTCACGAGGGTCCTGGCCTCGTTGCGGTTGGACCTCGGCGATCCGAGCCTGTGATCCGCCCCTTGATCCGCCCCGGTTGGCGGTCACCCGTCGGCCGACCGCTCGGCGGCGGTCACCCGTCGGCCGACCGCTCGGCGGCGGTCCCGTGATCGTGGTCGGCCACCGAGCACCCCGTCGGCCCGCAGCCCGCCTGGCCCCGGGCACGACGTAGGATCTGGGGCGGGAGCAGCCCCACGTCCTGGCTGGACAATCGTTCACCCCGCTCGCCGGCCGTCAGCATCCCTTTCAGGGCCGCTCCGCCGACCACCACCACCTCGATGGCGAAGGCGACCAGCAGCGCGAGACCGACGAGTTCGGCGAGGAGCCGGGGATCGACCTGCCCCCGTGCGGCGGACAGCACGACGAAGCTGGTGACCACGACCACGGACAGCCCGAACAGGGTGCGACGCAGCCGCCGGGCCGTCCAGGCCCAGTCGACGATGCTGCTGCCGTCGTGGTCGGCCATGGTCACGCTGCCTCCTCGGAGAGCACCGGGAGTGCCTCCAGCATCGCCGTCAGCTCCTCGATGTCGAGGATGTTGTCCCACCGCGCGGCGATCCGGCCGTCCGCGCCGATCAGGAAGGTCCACGGCTCGTTCCCCCCGATCTCGGTCTGGATGAAGGCCGCTGCGGCGTCGTTGAGTTGCTGCGCGTCGAAATCCTCCCACACCTCGAGGTGGATGAAGTCGGCCCTATCGTCGTACTCGGTGGCCAGTTCCGCCATCACCTCGGTGAGGGGGCCGCAGAAGCGGGTACGGCAGTAGACCGGGGTGGCCACGGCCACCACCACGGGCCGCCCCCCGGCGATGGAGTCGGCCACCGTGCCGGAGTGCAGCTCCGGGAAGGCGACCTCGCTGTTGGCGGCCTGGGCCCGGGAGTCGAGCGCGACGGCCGGGGCGGCGCCGGACTCCACATCGGCGAGGGTGAGGTTGTCCACCCGTGGAGCCTCGTCGCCCGGCGCGGGGACGAGGTGCTCCTCGCGGACCTGGAACGTCCGGTTGCCGGAGATCGGGGTCCCGTCCTCGAGCTCGCCGACGACGCGCACCCCCCACACCCCGGCGCGGTCGATGTCGACGGTCGCGGCGTACACCCCCGTACCGGTGTCCTCCACCAACGAGGGGGCCTCGGTGGCGCCGGTCACCCCACCGCCGGGGACGGGGATGAAGCGGGCCGGCACGCTCTGCTCGATCTCGGCGCTGGAGTCGGACCCGTCACCGAGGTAGGCCAGCCCGAGCTCCACCGCACCGTGGGCCACGAGCTGGCGTTCGGGCGTGAACAGCCCCACCAGGAGCCGCTGGTCCTCACCGACCGCGATGTCGAAGCTGGCGGGTTCCACGACCAGTTCCAGCGGGTCGGGCTCACCCGCACACGCCGCGAGGACGAGCGCGGTGGCCAGGGCCGCCAGGACGCCGAGGTGGTGGGGGCGTCGGGCCGCTCGGCCGCTCGCCGCGGTGCGGCGGGTGGTCCGTGTGGAGGTCGAGCGGGCGGTGGTCAGCAGGTGCACAGCGCCTCCATGGTGGGGCGTGAGCGGCGGCACGGTGGTGAGATGGGTGAGGGTACGGCACCGCTCCGGGACGGTGGGAAGGGGATCGGCCGGGACGGTGGGAAGGGGATGGGCCGGGACGGTGGGCAGGGGATCATGTCCTCCGGGGCGTCCGTGACCCGGGCGCCGTTCGCGGGAGGAGGTGCGGTGTGGCAGCCTGAGAGCATGCGACGCCCCCTGGTCCCCCTGACGCTCGTGGCCGGCATCGTGCTCCTGGCGGCGTTGGCTTCCTTCGGTCGGGCCTCGGGCGACGATCCCCAGCAGGAGGAGGCGCCCGGCCTCGCCCCCGTCCGGGTCGCGGCGGGTCCCGATGCGGAATCGAGCCTGTTGGCGCGCACCCTCGTGGCGTTGCTGGCCCTGCAGGACGTGGACGCGCGCGTCGTGAGCTTCTCCGATGCGCTCGACACCCGGCAGGCGCTGGAGCGTGGCGACGTGGAGCTCCGTGCGGCATACACCGGCGAGGCCTGGCTCGAGGCCCTGGGGCGTGCGGACCCGCCGGGTGATCCGCGTGCCAGCTTCGAGCAGGTCCACGACCATGATGCCGAGCTGGGCCTGGTCTGGTTCCGCCCACGGTTCCAGCCCGGCCTGGATGCACCGCCGGCCAACGCGACCTTCGCGTTCGTCGTGGCCGGGCCGCCCTCGGTCGACGCCGACCTGAGCACGGTGTCGCAGTTGGCCAGCCGTCTCTCGGCGCAGCCGGACGCCACCCTCTGCGTCGATCCGGAGTTCGCGTCACGGCCCGACGGTTTGCGGGCGGTCCTCGCGGCCTACAGCGTGCGCAGCGATCAGCCGGTCCTCGCCGCCGCGCCCCCCGATGCCGTGCGTGGTGTGCGCGCCGGTGAGTGCATCGCCGGGTTGACCACCGCCACCGACGGACTGGCGTGGGCAGCGGGGCTCCGGCCGCTGGTCGACGACCTGGCCGTGTTCCCCGCCTTCGTCGTGCTGCCCCAGGCGCGGCGCGACGCCCTCGTGGAGCGGCCGGCGATCAGCACGGCGATCGGTCCCATGGCCGACCAGCTCACCACGGCGCTCCTCGGTCGCCTGAACGCACGGGTGACGGCGGGAGAGCCGTTGGAGGAGGTGGCGGCGGCCGGCGCGCTGGAACTCGTGCGGCGCGCCGGCGGGGAGGTCCCGACGGACGTCGGCGGCTGAGGCCCGCGGCTCGACCCCTTGCCAGCGCCGGCGTCGGGCAGGCAGTACGAAGCCGGGTGGCCTGGGTCCTGCTCAGTAACGTTCCGGCACGAAGGTCTGGTCCTCGATCGGCGGGCGCACGTACCCGCCGCGGCGTTCCGGTCGCGTGCCGAGGTCGACCGGCTCCGGTGTCGCGTCGGTGTAGTCGAACTGGTCGAGCAGGTGGGAGATGCAGTTCAACCGGGCGTGCTTCTTGATGTCGGCGTTCACGACCCACCAGGGCGCCTGCTTGATGTCGGTGTGGTTGAACATGTCGTCCTTGGCGCGCGAGTAGTCCTCCCAGCGTTGGCGGGACTCGAGGTCCATCGGGGAGAGCTTCCAGCGCTTGGTGGGGTCGGCGTTGCGGGCCTGGAAGCGCCGTTCCTGTTCCTCGTCGCCGATCGAGAACCAGTACTTCACGATCGAGATGCCCGCGCGGACCAGCATCCGTTCGAACTCGGGGCAGGTGCGCATGAACTCACGGACCTGCTCCTCGGTGGCGAAGCCCATGACCCGTTCGACCCCGGCACGGTTGTACCAGGAGCGGTCGAACATCACGATCTCACCGGCGGCAGGGAGCACCTCGACGTAGC
>JAWOCZ010000025.1:0-2501 GCA_046483565.1 Nitriliruptoraceae bacterium | reverse complement strand
GGTCGACAAGATCGCCCGCAAGTCGGACAACCCGTCGATCACCCGGGACGTGTCCGGCGAGGGGGTCCAGCAGGCGCTGTTGAAGATCCTGGAGGGGACCGTCGCCTCCGTCCCGCCACAGGGTGGGCGCAAGCACCCACACCAGGAGTTCATCCAGATCGACACGAACAACATCCTGTTCGTGTGCGGTGGCGCCTTCGCCGGCCTCGAGCAGATCGTCGAGCAACGGCACGGCCAACGCGGGGTCGGCTTCGGGTCCGAGGTCACGGCGCGCCGTGACAAGGACATCGCCGGACTGCTGCGCGACGTGCTCCCCGAGGACCTCGTGCGCTACGGGCTCATCCCGGAGTTCATCGGTCGGCTCCCGATCGTCTCCTCCGTGGAGCCGCTCGACCGCGAGGCGCTGGTGGACATCCTGACCCGGCCACGCAACGCGCTGACCAAGCAGTACCGACGTTTCTTCGAGTTCGATGGTGTCGAGCTCGAGTTCGGCGCCGACGCGCTCGGAGAGATCGCGGACCTGGCGATCCTGCGTGAGACGGGCGCCCGGGGACTGCGGGCGATCCTGGAGGAGGTGCTGCTCTCGACCATGTACGAGCTGCCCTCCCGCGACGATGTCGGCCGGTGCGTGATCGACGCCGACACCGTGCGCAAGCGGACCAACCCCACGTTGGTGCCCCACGCCAAGCTGCGCGGGGTCGACGAGCCCCAGGAGCGCTCGGCCTGACCGCGTGGTGAGCTTGTCGGTGGCGGCGGTCACCGCTGTGGACGTCGCGGCCGTGCATCCGCGCGTCGCGGCGCACGTTCGGCACACGCCCGTGCTCCGACTCGAACCCGGTGAGCTCGGTCTCGATGTCAGGGGCTCGTCGCCGCCGCTGGTCGCCAAGCTCGACCTGCTCCAGCCCACGGGTTCGTTCAAGGTACGCGGCGCCGTGGCCCTGCTCACCGACCCGTCGCTGCGCGACCGCCTCGGGGCGGCCGGTGTGATCGCGGCCTCGGGAGGCAACTTCGGCCTGGCCGTCGCCTGGGCTGCCTCGCGGCTGGACATCACGGCGACGGTGGTAGTGCCTGCCACCTCGCCGCGTGCCAAGCTCGATCCCATCGCCGCCCTGGGTGCGGAACTGGTCGTGGTGGACGGGGTGTACGCCGACGCCTTCGCCGCGGCCGAACGCCGACGAGCGGCTGACGGGGCCGTGCTCGCCCATGCCTACGACCAGCCTCAGGTGGTCGCCGGTCAGGGCACGAGCGCCCGGGAGCTGCTCGCATCGGTCGATGCGCTCGACACGCTGCTGGTGGCATGCGGAGGTGGGGGGCTCATGGCCGGCACGATCGCTGCCGTGGGTGATCGGGTGCGGGTGGTGGCCGTGGAGACCCACGGCACCGCCACCCTGCAGGCGGCGTTGGCGGCCGGACGGCCCGTCGACGTCGAGGTCTCCGGTCAGGCGGCGTCGTCGCTCGGCGCACGTCGGATCGGTGCCCACGCCTGGGCGGTCCGTGAACAGCTGGCCGGAGCGGTGCTGGTCAGTGACGCCGAGGTGGCGACGGCGCAGCGTCGGCTGTGGCAGGCGGCGCGGCTCGTGGCCGAACCCGGCGGTGCGGTCGCGCTGGCCGCCCTGACCAGTCATCGCTACCGACCGGAGGCTGGTGAGCGGGTGGGGGTGATCCTGTGCGGCGCGAACACCGACCCCGCCAGCGTCGCTGTGACCCCGCCAGGCCGGTGATCCCTGCGTGCCGGCTTCTGCCCGGCCTACCCGCTGCTCCGGGCGTGCTCGCTGATCCAGCCGTGCCGGCTGCTCCGGGGGTGCCCGGTGCTCTGGGGCCCGGTGCTCTGGGGCCCGCTGCTCTGGGGCCCGCTGTTCCGGGGGTGCCCGCTGGCGGGGATGCCGACCGGCCAGAACGGGCCCCACGACACCCTGAGTAGAGATAGGGGCTTCCCCCCGTAGCGGTCGGGATCCGGGTACGTCACCGTGGAGGCGACGGCGGAAGGCACTGACGTGGACACCCTCACCGACCGGCTCGACGCCTGGGTCGATGCCGGGCTCGTGAGCCCGGAACAGGCCGAACGCATCATCGCCTTCGAGACCGATGGCTCCCGGCACATCGGCTGGAGCCCGGCGATAGAGCGTGTCCCCCACGACACGGTGCAGGGCACCTCGCAGGCCGTCACCTCGGGAGCCGGCGGTCGCACCAGCATCGCGGAGGCGATCGGCTACGTCGGCGCCGCGCTCGCCTCGTGATGGCTACTCCCCCATTTCCTACGGACTGGCTCGCCCGGCAGGCCCGGTACCGTCCGGACGCACCAGCGGTGACCTGGCACCCGACCGGCGAGCAGCTCTCGTTCGCCACGCTGAACAGCCGCGGCGAGGCTCTGGCCGCGGCCTTCACGGAGCGCTTTGAGCTGATGAAGGGGGACCGGGTGGCCATCCTCGGGCCGAATAGCCTCGCGCACGTGCTGCTATTTGTCGCCGCCCAGAAGGCCGGATGGATCCTCGTGCCCCTCA
>JAWOCZ010000011.1:0-17937 GCA_046483565.1 Nitriliruptoraceae bacterium | reverse complement strand
TACGTGGAGAACATCGGCCACTACCTCCAGACCCTGATCGACACGCTGCTGTGGTCGGGCACCTACGAGGACCGCGATTGGCTGCCGAACTGGACCCTGTTCTACTGGGCGTGGTGGATCTCCTGGTCCCCGTTCGTCGGCATGTTCATCGCCCGCATCTCCCGCGGCCGCACGATCCGGGAGTTCGTCCTGGGCGTGCTGCTGGTCCCCACCATGGTGTCCTTCCTGTGGTTCACCGTGTTCGGCAACACCGCCCTCGAACTGGAGCGCATGGGGGCAGGACTCGGCACGGTCGTACAGGAGGACTTCTCCTCGGCGCTGTTCGTCTTCCTGGACCAGTTCCCGCTGCCGACCGTGACCGCCATCGTCACCACGCTCGTGGTCGGGCTGTTCTTCATCACCTCCTCGGACTCCGGCTCCTTCGTGGTCGACATGCTCACCACGGGGGGCACCACCACCACGCCGACCCGGGTCTTCTGGGCCATCTCTGAGGGAGTGGTGGCGGCGGCGCTGCTGCTGTCGGGCGGCCTGGGTGCGCTGCAGGCCGCCGCGATCTCCACCGGCCTGCCCTTCCTGGTGGTCCTGCTCGTGGCCACCTGGTCGCTGCTGAAGGGCCTGCGGGAGGAACTGCCTGCCGGGCCGGGATCGGAGCCGGGCCTGCCCCCGACCTCGGTGCCCGACGCGGCCGGGCAGCCTGAGCTCTCGGCGGACGCCCGCGACCCCGGGATGGCCGATGGTGCCCCTGCCACCGCCGGTGAGCGGCCCGACCATGCGTGATCGTCGTCGCCGGTGGACCCGGCGAGGGATGGCGGCGTGGGCCGTCCTCGCCCTGCTGCTCAGCGGCTGCGCGGTGGCCGAGGACGACGCGATCACCATCGGCGTCCTGCCCTGGGCCGAGGTGGAGGCGACCGCCCAGCTGTGGGAGTTCCTGCTCGAGGCCGAGGGGTTCGAGGTCGAGCTGCAGGAGGTCGATGCCACCTCCCCCGCAGCCATCGTGGAGACCGGCGAGGTCAGCGTGGTCGATGCGCTGTACGCCCAGTTGGCCGAGGGCGAGGTCGATGTCTGGACGGGCGCCTGGCTGCCCCAGAGCCACGCGCCCCAGCTGGACGAGCACAGCGCCGACGTCGAGGTGCTGGGGACCTGGTACGAGGGCGCGCGCCTGACCTGGGCGGTCCCGGCTGACAGCGATCTCACCTCCATCGCCGACCTGGCCGGTCGAGGCGAGGAGTTCGGGGGCGAGATCATCGGTGTGGAGCCGGGCAGCGGCCACGTGCGCATCTCCCGCGACGAGGTGCTGCCCGCCTACGGGCTGGAGGACGAGTACACCCTTTCGAGCGGGTCGACGGGGGCGATGCTCGCAGCCCTCGATCGGGCGCTCGCCCTGGACCGTCCGATCGTCGTGACCCTGTGGGAACCTCGCCCGGCCTACGGACGCTACGACCTGCGCAACCTCGATGACCCGCTGGGGGCGCTCGGGGAGGAGGAGCGCATCGACGTGGTGGTGCACGACGGCTTCGTGGCCGACCACCCGGAGGTCGCCGAGTGGTTGGCCGCCTTCGCGCTCGATGAGGCGGAGATCGCCTCGCTGCAGGTGGCGCTCGAGGACGTGCCTCCCGGTGAGGAACGTCAGGTGGTCGCCGACTGGGTCGCCGAGCACCGTGACCTGGTGGATGGCTGGCTCGGGCGCTGAGCACCGGCGCTCCGCCCGGCCCCGCCGGTGTCGCGTCAGGGTCGTGACGGGTCCAGCACGCCGCAGGCGCAGGGGCGCTCGTGGCACTTCGGGCAGCCGTCGCCGTAGCGGGCCGCGACCTCGGTCGCCAGGTCCACCTCGCACAGGTCCGCGAGGCTCACGAGCCAGGCCAGTACGTCGGTGAACTCGATCGCGCGCTCGTCGTGGCCTTCGCGCCGGATGGCACGGGACAGCTCCCCGACCTCCTCGATGAACCAGCCGAAGGTGGCATCGACCCCCCGCGCCCGGTCCTGCACGCCGTAGGTGTCGCGGATCGTGGCCTGCAGGGCAGCGAGGTCCATGGCGCGCTCCCCGGAGCGGTCGACGAGGTGGTGTCGGGTCGGCTGGACGGCGCAGCGCCCCGCACGCCGACGACGGACGCGCGAGCCTCAGCGGGCCACGCGTCCGTCGTCGCGCACCGGTGGTCGGGATGGCCGGATTCGAACCGGCGGCCTCCTCGTCCCGAACGAGGCGCGCTAACCAAGCTGCGCTACATCCCGGTGGGGCGTGCAGCCCTCGCGGAGGGCGCCGGGGAGCGTACACACCGCGCCACGTGGCTGCGAACCGGTCGACGCCGGTGCAGGGCGCGCGCAACGCCTCAGCCGTGCAACTCCAACAGGGTCGCTTCCGGACGGCAGGCGAAGCGGAACGGGGCGTAGGGGCTGTGTCCGAGGCCGGCCGAGACGTGGAGCCGCCGGCCCCGGTGTGTCGACAGACCGCGGGTCTGGTCGAGGGGGAGATCGCAGTTGGCGACCAGCGCGCCGACGCCGGGGAGACGGACCTGGCCCCCGTGGGTGTGACCGGCGAGCAGCAGGTCGTGGCCAGCGTCCACGAGCACGTCCAGGGCGGCGAGGTAGGGGGCGTGCACGAGCCCGAGGTGCAGCATGGCCTCGGAGTCCGGCGGTGGTGCGACGGCCTCGGGCGGCGGCAGCACGGTGGTGCGCAGGTGCGGATCATCGAACCCACCGGCGGTCACCGTGCCGGCGTCGGTCTCGACCGTGACCGTCTCGCCCCGCAGGGTGTGGTAGCCGTGCTCGGTGAGGCGATCGATCAACCGCTGCGTGTCCAGTGGCACACCCGTGATGCGCCGATCGGGCTGGGTGAGGTAGGTCCACGGTGCCTTGAGCACCGGACCGAACAGGTCGTTGCTGCCGAGCACGACCAGACCGGGTCGCTCCCTGGAGGTCAGCGGCGCGAGTGCCGCAGCCGTGACCTCCTCCGCGTCCGGCCCGCCGAGCAGGTCACCGGTGGCCACCACCAGGTCGTGGTCGAGAGACGCGAGCTCGTGGAGGAAGGTGACACGGTGCTCCTGCCGGGGGAACAGGTGTGTATCGCTGACGTGGAGGATGCGGAGCATCGCGCCCGGGCGGCGCAGCACCCCGTCGACCCGGAGCCGGGACAGGCGGTACCAGCGTCGCTCGATCAGCGTGCCGTAGGCGACGCAGCCGGCACCGGCCGCAGCGGCGGCGCCGAGGCCGCGCAGCACCGCCGAGCTCACCCGTCCTCCTCCTCGCCCTCGTCGGGCGGCGGTCCATCGCCACCTGAGCCGTCACCGCCCTGGCCACCGTCCTCGCCGCCACCGTCCTCGCCGCCACCGTCCTCGCCGCCGTTCTCGCCGCCGTTCTCGCCGCCGTTCTCGCCCTCGGTCTCCGGCTCGGGTTCGGGCTCGGGCGGTGCGACACCGATCACGAGCACGATCCGGTGGCTCGGGTCCAGTGGGTCGACCGGGGTCCCCGCGCCCGGCCCGACGCCGACGACCCGCCCGATCTGGTCCTCGTTCTCGACGGGCTGCTCGCGGGAGAACAGGTTCCGGTACCCGATGTCGAAGAGGATGGCGGACGCCTCATCCAGGGTCCGGCCGATGACGTCGGGGATCACGGGCGGGAGCCCCGTGCCGTCCGAGATCTGCAGCCGGATGATGGCGCCGAGCGGCTGGGTGGAGCCAGCTCCGGGCCGCTGACCGATGAAGGTGCCGGCCGGGCGGTAGTCCTCCACGTCCTCGGTCGCGAAGCGGAAGCCCGCGGTCAGGGCGATGTCCTCCGCCTCCTCGATCGACCCGGCCTGGAGCAGGTCGGGCACCGGTGCGGTCGGCAGCGGACCGGGATCCGTGAAGCCCTCGGGCTCGTAGCGTTGCACCACGGTGGACATGTAGTCGGCCCACATCGGTGCGGGGATCGTGCCCCCGAAGACCTGGCCGTAGGATCGGCCGGCGATCGTCACGTCGCGCAGCAGCTGGGTGTCGCGGCGCAGACACTCCCGGGGGTTGCTCTCCAGGGGCTGGCCACACGCCTCACGCGCCTGTTCCTCGGTCTCGTAGACGCGGTTGTTGTTGGGGTAGCCGATCCACGCTGCGGTGGCCAACTGCTTGACGAAACCGACGAACCACGCATCGCGGTTGTCGTTGGTGGAACCGGTCTTGCCGCGTGTCGGCCACTCACCGAGGTTGGCCACCGGGGCGGTACCACCGGAGCGCACCGGTCCCGCGAGCACATCCACGATGCGATCGGCGACGTCGGCGTCGATCACCTGCTCGCAGGTCCCGTTGTGCTCCCACAGGACCCGGCCGTCAGGCCCCTCGATGCGCTCGATGGCGTACGGCGGGCAGTACTCGCCGCGGTTGGCGAACGTCGCGTAGGCACTGGCCATGGCGAGAGGGAAGATGTCGGCCGCGCCCAGGGCGAGCGGGCAATAGACGTCGTTCTCGGGGACCTCGTACCCGCTGAGTCGGCGGAACATCTCCGCGGCCCGCTCCGGCCCGATCTCCCCGATCAGCAACGCGTGGTAGACGTTGCTCGAGCGGGCGACCGCGCCGTACATGTCGAGGATGGCGTTGCCACCGGTGTTTCGTGGCTCCCACAGCCCGCTCGAGGTGCTGGGGTCGTTACAGCCGGGGATCGGCTGGGGGCCCCTGGCATCGAGGGTGAGGCCGGCCGACAGTCCGTCCTCCAGCGCAGCCGTGTCGACGATCGGCTTGAACGAGGACCCCGGCTGGCGACCGGAGGCCCCCATCCCGGGGACAGCGGCGTTGACGGTCGTGCGGTCGCAGAGCAACTCACCGGACTCGCGTTGGTCCGCCCACTGTCCGTCCTCGAGGCAGCTGCCGAATCCGTAGGGACCGAGCGCCAGCGTCTGGATCGCCCCGGTCCCGGGCTGGATCGAGACGATCGCTCCCATCGGAGCACGCGCGACCTCTTCCGGGCCGGCATCCTCGGTGAGCAGGGCCCGTCGCAACGCCCCCTCACCCTCTGCCTGCATCTCGAGATCCAGGGTGGTGTGGATCCGCAGGCCAGCCTGGAACACGGTGCGACGGCGCTCGTCGGTGGTAGCGCCCATCGCCTCGAGCGCCTCGGTTTGCGTGCCGAGGTCGCCGGCGACCCGCTCGTTGACCAGGAGCTGTGAGATCCAGCTCACCCAGAAGGGGTTCACCGGGCTCGGGGGGTCGGACACCTCGACCTCGAGCGGCCGGTCGATCGCGCCCTGGGCCTGGGCCGGGGTCACGAAACCGTGCTGTGCCATCTGGCGGAGCACGATGTTGCGGCGCGCTTCGGCGTTCTCCATCGAGTTGATCGGGTTGTTGGCCTCGGGTGCCCGCAGCAGGCCGGCCAGCATGGCCGCCTCGCCGAGGGTCAGATCCGAGACGTCCTTGGAGAAGTAGCGCTCGGCAGCGGTCCCGATGCCGTAGACACCGACCCCGAAGTACGCCCGGTTCAGGTAGCGCTCGAGGATCTCGTCCTTGCTGAGCTCGTTCTCGAGTTGGATCGCGTAGATCGCCTCCTCGAGCTTGCGTGCGAGCGTCTGCTCGGGGCTCAGGAAGGTCATCTTGACGTACTGCTGGGTGATGGTCGAGGCGCCGGACTCGATGCCGCCCGCACGGAAGTTGGTCAGGGCGGCGCGCGCGATCGCGAGGTGGTTGACGCCCTGATGCTCGTAGAACGCGGCGTCCTCGGTCGCCAGCACGGCGTCGATGGCGACCTGGGAGATGTCGTCGAGCTCGACCGGGACGCGGTTCTCCTCGAACGTGAGCTCCGCGAGCTCGGTGCCGTCCTCGGCGTACACGTAGGAGTTCTGCGGGGGCCTGTCCGCCTCGCCGAGCGGTGGGATGTCCAGCACGTCGGAACGCACCGTTGCCAGCACCTGGTCCACCGCCATGGCACCCGGCAGGAACATCGCGCCGATGAGCAGACCGGTGGCCGCGACGATGACGACGATCAGGACCAGACGGCCGACGATCGCGCCGAGCCGACCAACGATGCGGAGCCCGAGCGGGGCCCTTCGACGTTCGTTCACCCTGGACCTCGGTCAGCCTCGACGACGGCGTTGTAGACCGGTCTGACGTGTGGATGGAGCGCTCGGTTCCCGCTGTCGGCGATCGGGAAGGCCGCACGGCACCCGGCAGCAGGGTACCGAGGCATCGTCGTTCCGATCAGAGGTGGCCGCTGCAGAGGTGACCGCTGGCGTTCGACGGGGAACGCCACCCTCGGGGTCACAGGACCCCGGGTCGCCGCCGGCTCATCGTGTCTTCCCGGTCAGCAACGTCTCGGCGATGGCATCGAGTCCCGCGAGATCGTGGACGTCGCCGCCGAGGAGGGGGACCTCCACGAGGGCGGGCACGTCGACGCCGAACAGGCCCGCCGCCACATCGCGCCGCTGTCTCGCCGCCAGGTTGCGCACGTCGGCGAGCAGACGCAGGGCGCCGGCCATGGCGGCATCGTCGGAGCGGTCGGGGTCCAGCTCGTCGGCCGTCCCCGTCGCGCCGTCCGCCGTCGCCTCCAGCGCCGTCACGGCGCGCTCCAGCCCGGCATCCGAGGGATCACGCGGCACCTCGGGCCGGATCCGGTTGACGATCACGCCCGCCGCGTGCAACCCCTCCTGCTCGAGGCGCTCCAGGAAGAACCGGGCCTCGCGCAGCGGCGGCGGTTCCGCCGAGGTGACGATGACGAAGCGTGAGGACGGCGCCCGCAGCAGCACCAGCACCTCCTCCGCCCGTTGCTTGAAGCCGTCGTACATCCCCTCGAAGTCACGGAAGAAGTCGGCCAGGTCCTGGAGCAGCTCCATCCCGGTGACCCGGCCGGCGACGCGCATGAAGGCGGTGGCGCCGGCGCCGACGACCTTGCCCACACCCCGCCCCGCGGCCACACCCGGTTTGAGCAGGAGCTTGAGCAGCCGCCCCTCGAGGAAGGACGTCATGCGCTTCGGTGCGTCCAGGAAGTCCAGGGCGGACCGCGTCGGTGGGGTGTCGATCACGAGCAGATCGAAGGCCCCGTCCTCGTGCAGCTCGTGGAGGCGCTCCATCGCCATGTACTCCTGGGTACCCGACAGCGTCGAGGAGAGCTGGCGATAGATCCGGTTCGAGGTGATCGACGCAGCCTCCTGCGGTGACGCCGCGTGGCGATCGATCAGCCGATCGAACGTCGTCTGCATGTCGAGCATCATCGCCCACAGTTCCCCGGACCCGTCGCCGCGGTGGGCCTCGTCGAGGGGGACCTCGGTCGGTTCGTCACCGAGCGCGTCCAGACCCATCGCCTGCGCCAAGCGACGGGCCGGATCGATGGTGAGCACGAGGGTGCGCCGGCCCTGCTGCGCCGCCGCCAGCCCGATGGCCGCCGCAGAGGTCGTCTTGCCGACGCCCCCGGCACCCGTGGCGACCAGGATGTGCGCATGACGGATCGCATCGGCCAGGGTGTGTTCGCGCTCCCGTTCGAGCTCGCCCGTCACGGCCGGCCCCCGGTGATCGCGGCCAGTCCGGCCGCATCGAAGGCCTCCACGGCGCGCGGTCCGTCCTCGCCGACCTGGAGCGCCAGCGCGTCGGCGAGCACCTCGAGGTCGGCGACGCCGAAGGTGGAGCCGGTCAGCAGTGGCAGACCGAGCACCGGTCGACCGGTCGCAGCCAGCTCCGAGCGCAGCCCCGCCTGGTACTGCTGGCGGGCGACGTGGGCGGCGGCGAGGTCCAGGGTCAACTCGCTGGTCCGACCGGACATCCGGGCCCCGTGCTGCTCGGCGCGGGCACGCAGCGCCTCGGCGCCGAGCCCCGTCAGCCGGTCCAGCGCGCCCGGGTTCAGTCGGGGCAGGGTGACCTGGTTGGCGAGGACGGGTCCGGTCGCGATGCCGGCGGTCCGCAACGCGGCGATCCCCTCCGTGGTCTCGCGGACCGGCATCTCCTCCAGCAGGGTGACGATGACGGCCTGGACGCGACGGGGGTCGGTCAGCATGTCCTTGATCTGACCGGCCTGCCGCCGGATCGGGCCGACGCGGACGATGTCGGTGACCGCCTCGGGTGCCTGCAGGAACGGCACGATCCGGCCCGTGGGCGGCGCGTCCAGCACGATCAGATCGTAGGAGCGGCGGCCGTCCGGACGGCGCCGCGCCTCGATCTCGTACAGCTTGCCGACCAGCAGCAGGTCGCGCAGGCCCGGGGCGGCGGTGGTCACGAAGTCGAGCGCGTTGGAACGTTCCATCACCCACTGGACCCGTTTCAGGCCGTAGAACAGCTCCAGGTACTCGTAGACCGACTCGGCGGGGTCGATCGCGGCGCCCCACAACCCGGGCCGGAACTCCCGTTCGGTGTAGTCCCAGGGCTGCGTCCCGAACACCCGGCTGAAGCCCTGACGACCTTCGACCTCCACCAGCAGGGTGCGGCGACCGGAGGCGACCCCGGCCAGTGCCAACGCCGCCGCCGCGGTCGTCTTGCCGACCCCGCCCTTGCCCGTGACGATCGTGACGTGTGGACCGAGCAGGTCGTCGTAGCCGTCCAGGGCGTTCGGGCCGTCCAGGGCGTTCGGGCCGTCGAGGGCAGATGGCTGGCCGCTCATCGGTGGTGTGTCCCTCCCCGGATCCGGTCGGGCGGTCGCTGCCGCCCGACGGTGCGGCCGCCGCCGACGAGCCTAACGGCCGAGCCACCGCACGCGGTGCCACGGGGGCGCCCGGAGGGTCGTGTTGTCGGCACAGGTGGTGACCGGCGGCGCCAGCACCGGGACGACCACGGCGTCTCGGTACCCTTAGCGACCATGGTGTGCTCCCTGGCGGCATCTGGCCGCGCTCTCGTCCTGGCCGCGCTGATCGCGCTGCTCCTCGCCGTACCGCTCACGGCCCCGCCGGCCGCGGCCACCGAGGAGCCGTCCGGTGAGGTCGCGGACCCCGTCACCTCGGTCGAGGTCCTCCCTCTGCGCGGCGGGTTCGTCGATCCGCCGGTCGTGGCGCAGATCCGCGAGGTGATCGAGCTCGCCGAGGCAGAAGGCTCCGACCTCGTGGTGCTCCAGTACACCTCCACGGGCGGTGTGTCGGTCGACCTCGACGACCTGCTGCGGACGATCGAGACGAGCCCGGTGCCCGTCGCCGCGCTCATCGGGCCGCTGGGGACCGGTGCGGAGGCCGTCGGCGCCGCAGGGCTGCTGTGGCTGGCCGCTGATGTGCGCGCCATCTCGATCGACGCCTCGGTGGGCCCCCTCGAACCGGCCGACCTCACCGACGTGGATGGCAGCTACCCGATCGGCACGCGGACCGAGGCGTTCCTGACCGCGGCCGGCGCCGATGCGACCATCACCGAACGACTGCTGACCGAGGCGGTCGCCGCCGAGGACCTGGTGGCGGCCGGGGCGGTGACGCTGACCGCGCAGGGGATCGAACCGCTGCTCGTGGAACTCGACGGGGTCACCGTCGGCGACACCCGGCTCAGCCTCAGGCCCGACGAGGTCGAGGTCCGCTTCCACTCCCTCGGGTTGGTGCGTCGGCTCCTGCACGCCGCGACCACCGGGCCGTTCATCTACCTGCTGCTGGTCGTCGGCCTCGGCATGCTCCTGTTCGAGGTGTTCCAACCGGGGTTCGGCGTCGCGGGGCTGGCCGGCATCATCACCGCAGCCATCGGCGCGTTCGGGCTGACCGTCCTGCCGGTCACGTGGTGGGCGGTCGCCCTGGTGGTGCTCGGACTGCTGCTCTACGCGGTCGACACCGCGATCGCCGGTTTCGGGCCGGTCACCCTGGCGGCCACCATCGCCTTCGTCGTCGGCTCCGCCAGCTTCTACGCCGCCGACCCCTTGGCCCTGCCGTGGTGGCTGATCGCCGCGACCACCGCCACCGCCCTGGGCTTCTTCGTCTTCGTGATGACGAGCGTGCTGCGCGCCCAGGCCGGCCCCGAAGGCGTCACCGTGGACGACCTGATCGGACGTCCGGGCATCGTGCGTTCGGTCCTGAACCCCGAGGGGCACGTCTACATCGATGGTGCCCTGTGGCGAGCGCGGTGGACGGGGCAGACCAAGCGCGCCAAGGTCGGCACCCCGGTCCAGGTGCACGGCGTGGACGGCGCGGTGGTCCTGGTCGCGCCCTACGACCCCGATGCCTCAGGGGCCTCGTCGGAAGCCACCGGGGACGAGGCGCTGGCAACGACCAGGGATCAGGAGCCCGGTTCCGGCGACGAGCAGCCCTGACCAGCCGCCTCGCTGCTGGCGCCGGGCGTCGCTCGCGGTGGCCGCAGCGAGCTGCCAGTCGCTTGCGGGCGATAGCGATCGCTTGCTATTGGCGAGCGATGGGGGGCTGGTGCGTTGGCCGCACAGGCCGTACTGTGCCGCCCACGAAGACCGGGGTTTCGGGAGCCGAGCTCGGTCGCAGGGGGAGGCTGGTGCAACCGGAACACGACGAGGTGAGGGGAACCCTCCGCTTGGCGTTGGTCACGGAGGCCGTGGAGGTCGGTGAGTCCTGGGAGGAGGACGCGCTGTGCCGGGGATCGGCGGGTGCGCTGTTCTTCGGACCCCACGGCTTCGAGCCGAAACGTGATCGCACGGTCCGTGAGGAGGCCGCCAAGGCGATCTGTGCCCGGTGCCCGGCCCTGGAAGCCTGCCGGGAGCACGCGCTGCGGCACGAGGAGCTCTATGGTGTCTGGGGTGGCCTCGGTGAGGCGGAGCGTCGTGCTCTGCTCGAGCGGGACGGTCGGATCGCCAGGGCCGGCTGAAGGCACGTCGAGGTTGCACGTGCCACGGTCGCTGGGGTAGGAAGCGCCCGCCATCTCGAGTCGACGACCAACCGGCATCGTCTCAGCACCACCGACGTGCGACGATCGCCTGACCACCGCCAGGAGGCTGCCGTGACCCGATGGGAGTACGCCACCGCCCCGCTGATCAGCCACGCGCTGCAGCAGATCCTGAACCAATGGGGTGACGACGGATGGGAGCTCGTGGCCATCGCGGAGAACGTGGCCTACTTCAAGCGGCCGAAGAGCTCATGAGCGACTCGGCGGCCGCTCGGCTGTCCGGCCTCGGTCTGGTGCTGCCCGCGGTGCCGACGCCGGCCGCCGCCTACCGCCCCTGGGCGAGCAGCGGCGAGCTGGTCCACACGGCGGGCCAGCTCCCTCTGGTCGACGGTGCCCTGCCGCGCACCGGGCGGCTCGGCGCTGCGCTCAGCACCGCCGAAGGCGCGGCCGAAGCGCGTACCGCCGGGCTCAACCTGCTGGCCGTCGGCGCCGCGGCCTTCGGATCGCTGGAGGCCTTCCGGGTCGTCAAGCTGGTCGTCTTCGTGGCCTCCGCAGAGGGCTTCCACGAGCAGCACCTGGTCGCCAACGGGGCGTCGGAGCTGCTCGGTGCGGTGCTCGGTGACGCCGGTGTCCACGCGCGTTCCGCGGTGGGCGTCGCGGAGCTACCGCTCGGCGCGCCGGTGGAAGTGGAGGCGATCCTCCAGCGGCGTTCGGCGTGAGTGGCGACGGAACGGGAACCGGGGAGGTCGTCCCGCAGGACGCGGTCACGGTCATCGTGGTCCGCGACGCGCACGGCCCGTCGGACGAGGACGGCTCGCTGGAGGTCCTGCTGCTGGAACGGCACGGTCGGAGCGCTTTCGCACCCGGTGCCCTGGTGTTCCCCGGCGGCAAGATCGACCCGACCGACGGGCTGCTGGACCGCTCCCGGGTGCGCTGCAGCGATCCGATCGGGTGGGCGGAGCGCCTGGGGGTCGACGGTCCGGACGCGGCGATCACCCTGTTGATCGCCGGTGTCCGTGAGACCTTCGAGGAGGCGGGCGTGCTGCTCGCGATGCGCTCGGACGGTGCCGACCTCGCGACACGCCCGGTGCCCGAGCAGGAGCTGGCCGCGACGCGGGCCCGCATGGCGGCACGGGATGGGGCCTACGACTGGCGCGCCTGGCTCGAGCGTCACGAGCTGGTCCTCGACCTCGACGCGGTGTGCATGTGGTCCTGGTGGGTCACCCCGAGGACCGAGCCGCGCCGCTACGACACGCGGTTCCTCGTGGCCGCCATGCCGGCGGGCCAGCGGGCCACCCATGACGAGGTCGAGACCACCTCCCTGCGCTGGATCCGGCCCGTCGACGCGCTGGCCGAGCACGCCGCTGGTCGCCTCCACATGATCTATCCGACCCGGTGCACGCTCGAGCAACTGTCGGCCCATCCCGGCAGCCACGGCGCGCTCCGGGCGGCCCGGGACGGGATGGTCGATCTCCGCCGCATCGAACCGGAGATCGTGCGTGTCGATGACCAGCCGATGGTCCAGCACCCCGACGGTGGCCCACCCGCCAAGGTCTGATCGCCGCAGGCCGCTCGGCTGGTGGCGAGCTCGCGGTCGCAACCCTGGTCGCAACCGTGGTCGCAACCGTGGTCGCAACCGTGGACGCACGAGCGGTTCGCTCGGCGCGCGTCCGCAGCACACCGCACGGTGGGCACCATCCGGTGAGCGGACGGGTGCGAAGCCCCGGTGTACGCCCGCACCAAGACGGTGGCGGCGCACCGCGCGCTCCTCATGAGGGGCCGCCCTCCACGAGGAGCGCGACCTCCGCCGGTGCGTCGTTGCCACCGGTCGCTCCCCCGGCGGCCGGCGCCGGGCCCTGGGTACCCGCACCCCCCAGGGCCCGGCTCTCTCGTTGACGGAGCGGTGACGATGCCGTCGAGGGGCCCGAGTAGCCTGGTCCCATGATCGATCCACGACGCCTCACCGACGACTTCGACACGACCGCCGCGGCGCTCGCCCGACGGGGCTACGACCGGTCCGACCTCGAGGAGCTGCGCGCGCTGGATGCGCGCCGTCGCTCCCTGACCTCCGAGGTCGATCGCGCCCGCGCCGAGCAGGGCACAGCGTCCAGGAGCATCGGTCGGGCCGGCGCGGACGACCGGGCGCGGCTGATCGAGGCGGCCCAGGCACTCAAGGACGAGGTCGGCCGCCTCGAGGCGGAGCTCGCCGAGGTCCAGACGGCGCACACCTCGGCCTTCGCCCGGGTGCCGAACCTGCCCCACCCCAACGCCCCCGATGGCGTCGAGGGCGATGGGGTCGTCCTGCGCACGATCGGCCCCCCGCGACCCGAGTTCGACGATCCCCGCGATCACGTCGACCTGCTCGAGGCAGCCGACGCCCTGGACCTGGTGCGCGGCGCCAAGGTCTCCGGGGCGCGGTTCGCCTACCTGAAGGGCGAGGGAGCGTTGCTCGAGTTCGCCCTGGTGCGCTACGCGATCGAGGTCGCCATGCGCCACGGGCACACGCCCGTGATCCCGCCCGTGCTGGTGCGCGAGGAGGCCATGTACGGCACCGGGTTCCTGCCCACCGATGAGCAGCAGCTGTTCGCCACCCGCGACGACGATCTCTACCTCGTCGGCACCTCCGAGGTCCCCCTGGCCGGGCTCCACCTCGACGAGCTCCTCGACCCGGGCGACCTCCCGGTGCGCTACGCCGGCTACTCGCCGTGCTTCCGTCGGGAAGCCGGCGCCCATGGCAAGGACACCCGCGGCATCCTGCGGGTCCATCAGTTCGAGAAGGTGGAGCTGTTCTCCTTCGTGCCGCCGGAAGCTTCCGACGCCGAACACGAGCGGATCCTGGCCATCCAGGAGGAGATCTTCACCGGCCTCGAGATCCACGCCCAGGTCGTCGACATCCCCGTCGGCGACCTCGGCGCCTCGGCCGCACGCAAGTTCGACCTCGAGGCATGGTTGCCCGGCCAGGGCGCCTACCGCGAGGTCACGTCGTGCTCGAACACCACCGACTACCAGGCTCGGCGGCTGCGGACCCGCATCAGGGTCCCGGATGGTGACAACGTCCTGGTCCACACCCTCAACGGCACGGCGATGGCCGTGCAGCGCGCCATCATCGCGCTCGTGGAGCAGCACCAGCGCCCCGACGGCAGCGTCGTGGTGCCCGAAGCGCTCCGGCCACATCTCGGCCGCGAGGTGCTCTTCGCCAGCTGAGGGGCGCGCGGGGTGGCGCCGTCCATGAGGTCGTGGCGCCCGCGGGTAGCCTGCGCCCGTCCCCGCGTGCCGTGGGGTTCGGAGGGTTGGCCGAGCGGACGAAGGCAGCGGTCTTGAAAACCGCCGTGCGGCGTGAGCCGTACCGTGGGTTCGAATCCCACACCCTCCGCTGTGTAGGTGGACCCGCACGGGTGGTCGCAGCCGGGCACGCTGCCCACCCGTCGCACGGTGAGGAAGGCCGGCGAGGTGGCAGGAGCCTGGGCGCCACCGCGAGCCGTCGAGGGCCATGAGCCCGACAGCACCCCGCCCGACGGGGTGAGCCGGCGCCTGCGGCGGGCCCGGTTCCAGCCGCTGCTGCTGGTCGGGTCGGCGGTGATCGTGCTCCCGCTGGTGCTGACCTCGCAGGCGCCCGGATGGGTGGTTGGCTACGTCCTCGGCGTCGCGATCGTCGGTGCCGGCACCTGGCTCTGGGCACGTTCCCGGCCGCTCGGGCGGACCCGACGTCAGACGCTGTCGCTGGCGATGACCCTGTTGGGCGTGGCAGGTCTGGTCGTCGTCCTCGCCGGCACCGGCTGGTCACCGGTCCTGGACCTGCTGCTGCTGATCGCCACCTTCGGTGCGCTGGTGGCGATCGCGCCGGATCGGCGAGTGGCCTGGCTGGTCCAGTTGACCATCGTGGCCGTGCTCGTGGTGGCGCTGATGGCCGTGGCGGGGCCCCTGTTGATCGCGCTCGTCACGCTGCAGGTCGTGGCCATCATGGTCGTCGCGGACACCTTCGCGCAGCGGCTGCTCGGCGTCCGGGCGACGGAGCAGGCGGCTCGCCGGGACGCCGAGCGTCGCGGTGAGCTGTTGACCGCGGTCCGGCACCTCCCACGCGGGAGCGTCCACGATGCCGAGCAGGCAGCGGTCGACACCCTGCGGGACCTGGTGTTCGACACCGCGGCGGTGGTGCGGATCGAGGACGACCGGTTGTGGGAGCGGGTCGTCGAGGGGGCGCGACCGATCGGTGGCCCCGTCGAGCGTGGTCGTGGCCTGGCATGGCAGGCCATCGTCGAGGATCGCACGCTGGCCACCGATCGCTACGACGCCGCCCCGTACGGCCTGCCCGGGCGCGAGTGGTTGCGTGGTGCCGTCGCGACGCCCATCAGGGTCGAGGGCCGTCCGGTCGGGGCGTTGGCCGGGGGGCGGACGGCCGCGCGACGACCCGACGACGACGAGATCGAGATCGTCGAGGTGATGGCGGCCCACCTCGGTGCCGTGATGTCCAACCGCGCGACCGTACGTCGGCAGCAGGAGCTGCTGGAGCAGGCGGCGCGGCTCGATCGCATGGGACGCGGACTGCTCGAAGCCGTCTCCGAGGAGATCCGGGAGCCGTTGCACACGCTGCGTTCCACCGCGCAGACGCTGATGGATCAGGATGGCGAACTGGAGCCCGGCCGGAGCGCCGAGCTGCTCCGGCAGCTCCGCAGGGAGTCCGAGGAACTGCGCCTGGTGCTCGACACGATCCTCGATTTCTCGCGCTTCCACGCACGGCGAGCCGATCCACGGATCGAGCCGGTACTCCTCGGCCAGCTCCTCGACGGTGCCGGGATCGAGGTGGCGTCGCACCGTCCGGCCGCGACGATCGAGGGAGGCGACGGCCCCGCATCCGGGGGGATCACGGTGCTGGCCGACCGTGAGCTCGCGGTCGCGGCCCTGTCGCTCCTGGCTGCCGCCGGCCAGCCGGATCGTGGTCAGGCGGACCGTGGCCAGCCGGATCGTGGCCAGCCGGACCGCGACCAGGCGGATCGTGGCCAGCCGGAGGGTCGCCAGCCGGGTCGTCGCCAGCCCGCCACCGTGGAGCTGGACCCGGCGGGGCAGCCCGGGGAGGTGGGACTGGTGTTCCAGCGCGGCCGCATCGCCGGTGGGTCGAACGTGCTGATCAGCGTGGCCGTCCAGCTGCTGGCCGCGGCGGGCGGTCGGTTGGAAGGCGGTGAGGGCGCCGGTGAGGTCGCGGTGTGGTTCCGCCGCACCGCCACCGGTTCGGTCGTGGGGCGGGGACGGTGACGGTCGAGACGAGGCCGGGCCTGCGTGCGGCGGAGCTCCTCCGGGTGCCGCTGCTGCGGGCGGCACTGGTCCTGCCGGTGCTCACCACGGTGCTGCTGGTGCTCACCATGGGCGAGGTGCGGGACCCGCTCCTCTTCGTGGTCCTGATGGTCGCTGGCGCCGCCGTCGCCGTCGCCGCGCTCCTGCAGCCACCGTTGGCCCGGCTGCCGCTGTCGTGGGACCGTGATGCTGTGCGCGCCGTGCTCGCCGGCGCTGTGGGACCCGGGCTGGTGGCGGCCCTTCTGACCTGGGCGGTGGTCGTCGACGTCCGCCCCTTCGCCCCGCTGTTCGCGATGGTCATGCTCGTGAACGGCTTCGTCGCACCGCGGCGGATCCGTGTTGCGGTCATGGTGTGGATCGTCGTCCTCTGGCTGGCCCTGGTCATCGGCAGCGGCGAGCGTGACCTCGCCGTGCTCCTCCTCCACCTCGGTGGTGGGGTGGCGCTGCTCACCACCACGATGCGTGCTGCCGATGCGCTGACGGTCGGCTACGCGCGTGCGACCGAGGCCCGCGTCGCAGCCGAGCGTCACGCCGAGCTGCTGTCCTCCCTGCTCCGGACCCAGGACCTCGACCCGGCTGTGGTCCTACGCAGCGCCGCCGAGGGACTCCTCGGCCTCGGGTTCGACCTGGCGACCGTCCGGGAGGTGGACCGCGAGGCCGGCGTGGCCCGGCTGCTCGAGGGCGTTGCCAGGGCCGATCTGGAGCTGCCGGCGGCGATCGCGCTGGACGATCCTGAGGTCGCCGAGGTGCTGGCGACGGGGCGTGCCTGCCGCGTGCAGCACGGCGGCAGCAGCGCGGACGGAGCGGTGGGCGGGGACCTCCGCGGCATGGTGCTGTATCCGGTCGTCGCCCGCGAGGGGGAGGTCATCGCCATCGTCGCAGCCGGCACCATGCATCGCCGCTTGACCCCCGATGCCGAACGTGCGGCCGAGGTGCTGGTCGCACAGGCCGGGGAGGGGCTGTTGCGCGCCCGGGCCTACCGGGCGGACCAGCGGACCACGGCCGAACTGCAGCGGCTCGAGCGACGGACCCAGGACTTCCTGTCCACGGTGTCCCACGAGCTCCGGACCCCGCTGACCGTGGTCCAGGGGCTCTCAGCGACGCTGTCCGAACGTTGGGACGAACTCTCCCCCGCACGGCGCAGCGACCTGCTGCACCGGGTCGACGGGAACGCGGAGCGCCTCACGACCATGGTGACCCGGCTGCTGGACACCTCGCAGGTGAGCCGCTCGGGGTTGCCGGTGCGCACCAGCGAGGTGGCGCTGGCGCCCCTGCTCCGTGCGGCGGTCGAGCGGATCGATGCGGTGCTGGCGGGACACCGGGTCGAGGTCGAGGTCGACGAGCGCTTGCGCGTCCAGGTCGACCCCGCCCTGTTCGAGCACGTGATCGACAACCTGCTCGTCAACGTCGCCACCCACACGCCCGCCGGCACCACCGCCCGTCTGGCGGCGTGGCAGGACGGCGAGCGGACCGTCGTGGCGTTGACCGACGACGGTCCGGGGATCGCGGCCGACGACCTTCCCCACCTGCTCGACCGCTTCTACCGCGGCGGGGACGAGGCGCACCGGGTCAGCACGCGTGGGCTCGGGCTCGGGCTGGCACTGGCAGCCGAGGTGGTCGGCAGCCACGGCGGCACCCTCGAGGTCGGGACGGCGCCCGAGGGCGGAGCCAGGTTCACGTTCGATGTCCCCGCGGCAGCACCTCGGTGACGTCGGCCGCGATGCCGCCGGCGACGATCGGTGGTTCGTCCCGTTCGGCGGAGCCGGTCCGGACCAGGCTCGCGTTGAGTTCCGCGCCGAGCAGGACCGCGAGGGCGGTGAGCCACAGCCAGAGCAGTGCGGCGATGGGGCCCGCGAGCGGGCCGTAGATGCTGGTGGAGCCGGTCAGCCACACGCCGTAGATCCGCAGTCCGGCGCTGCCGAGGAGCCAGACCCCCGTGGCCACCGCGGCCCCCGGCAGG
>JAWOCZ010000307.1:0-17119 GCA_046483565.1 Nitriliruptoraceae bacterium | reverse complement strand
TTCGAGCCGCCCCCGGTGCAGCCGACGATCAGGTCGGGTGTGTCACCGACCTTGGCCATCTGCAACAGCGCCTCCTCACCGATCACGGTCTGGTGCAGCAGCACGTGGTTGAGGACGCTGCCGAGCGCGTACTTGGTGTCCTCGTCGGCGACGGCGGCCTCGACGGCCTCGGAGATCGCGATCCCGACCGAGGCCGGACGCGCGATCCTCGCCGAGCACCCGGACTCCCCCGGATCGCTGGGCATCGCGATCTCCGAAGCCGTCGAGGCAGCCCTCGCCGACGAGGACACCAAGTACGCGCTCGGCAGCGTGCTCAACCACGTCCTGCTGCACCAGACCGTGATCGGCGAGGAGGCGCTGCTGCAACTCGCGAAGACCGGCGACTCCCCCGACCTGATCGTCGGCTGCACCGGCGGCGGGTCCAACTTCGCCGGGCTGTTCTTCCCGTTCCTGCGCGAGAAGCTCGCCGGGCGGATGGACCCGCACATCCTGGCTGTGGAGCCGTCGGCCTGCCCGTCACTGACCAAGGGCGAGTACCGCTACGACTTCGGCGACGTGGCCGGGATGACCCCGCTGATGAAGATGCACACGCTCGGCCACGACTTCATCCCCGACCCGATCCACGCCGGGGGCCTGCGCTACCACGGGATGTCGCCGCTGCTGTCCCACATGTACGAGCTGGGACTGTTCGAGGCGGAGTCGATCGACCAGAGCCACTGCTTCGAGGCGGCGCTGACCTTCGCCCGCACGCAGGGCATCGTGCCCGCGCCGGAACCGACGCACGCGATCGCGGCGGCGATGCGCGAGGCCGAGGCCTGCAGGGAGACCGGTGAGGAGAAGGTGATCCTCACCGCCCTGTGCGGGCACGGCCACTTCGACATGGCCGCCTACGACGCCTACCTCTCGGGTGCGCTAGAGGACCACGAGTACCCGGCGGAGGCGGTCGCCGACGCCATGCGCCGGGTCCCGGTCATCGACGGCTGACACGGCATGACCCGCCCACCGGACCGGCCAGCTTCGGGGTGGTGGACAGCGCCGTGGCGCCGTACCCTCGCAGGAGTCGACCTCAGGAGCTCCGGATGAACCTCGGCAGACTACGACGCCGTCTCATCGTCACCGGGCGGGACGAGCCCGCCGTGGTGGTCCACACCCGGGGTGACGACGCCGGGTTCGACGCGTCGCCCCGTACCCCGGCCGGGGAGGTCGCGGACGACGAACTGCCACCCCTTCGGGTGATCGACCGGCCCGACGAGACGGGGTCCGCGCACCGGGGTTGACGGGCGATGCCGCCCATCCTGGTGTTCCTGCTGCTGCTGGGCGTCATCTTCGTCCTGCTGTGGGTCGCCAGCAGCGATGAACGCCCACTGCCCGACAGCGAGCTCGAAGACGCCGCGCTCGACGAGCCGATCCTGGCGGTCAAGCGTGCCCACGTGCGGCTCTCCCCCGACGGGACACAGGCCACCCTCACCGGCCTGACCGCCGGCAGCCGGTACGCCGTGGACGCGCGGGCGACCTGCCCCCGCGGCTGCGCGACCCCGTCCCCGACCTGCCGGTGTGGTTTCTACGCGATGCGGTCCGACGTCGAGTCCCGTCGGCTGCCCCAGGAGGCGAGCTGGGCCCGTCGCGCCGACCCGCTGAGCGTGCGCCTGGACGTGGAGCTCTCCGGCGTGGTCCTCGAGTACGAGCTCGGGTACCGCGCGGAGCGGCAGCGGGTGCTGGAGGTCGGGATCCCGGACCGGTGCGTGGCCTGCGCCGCCGCCGGGGTGGACCAGCAGGCCGCCGGGCTGATCGCCCGACCCCGGCAGATCGCCAGCCCCTTCAGCGGGGCCGGGAACCCCTACCTCGGTGACCCGAGCCTCAGGGACTGGTTGGAGCTGCGACCGGCCTGTCTCGACCACTGGGAGGCGGCGCCGGGCCAGCCAGCCCTCGCCCTGGGCGACCTCGCTGACCGCCTCGGCACCGTGGTTCGCTGGGAGGCCTCCGGCACGGCTGGCCCGGTCAGCCGCTGAACGCGCCACGGCCCACGGGCCGCCTCAGCGGACCCGCTCGAGACCCGGCCAGGTCTCACGGACGGGCGGGCGCTCGGCCCCGATGCGCTGCAGGTAGGCGTTGAAGCTGTCGCGCCACACGCCGTGGGCACGTACCTGCAGCTCGGTGAGCTCGGTCACCGAGTCCGGCGCCAACTGCTCGGGGTAGGTGGCGACCAACCGCCGGGCGACGGCGCTGCAGGCGATGGCATCGGCACGCGCACTGTGGGCGTCCTCGAGCGCTACGCCGTACAGCTGGCAGGCGGTCTCCAGGGTGCGCTTGCCCTTGCGGTAACGGTCCACGTGCCGGTCCAGGACCAGGGGGTCCAGCAGGACACAGTCGGGCAGCTCGAGCGGCTGCTCGAGGCGAGCAAGCTCCGCGGCCAGCAGGGGCCAGTCGTAGGTGGCGTTGTAGATCACGACCGGCCAGCCCGACGCCGCGATCGCCTGCAGGTGCGCGTGGACCGACGGGAGCACCTCGCTGGCGGGTGGAGCGGCCTGCGCCGTCAGACGTGCGCGGGTGATGCCGTGGACCGCGGCGGCCCCCGGCGGGATCTCCACCTCGGGACCGGGATCGACCAGGCCGGCGTAGAGATCACGCACGTCGCCGTCGCCCGCATCGACGACCAGGGCGAGCTCCACGATCCGCGCCGTGGCGGGATCGACCCCGGTGGTCTCCAGATCCAGGGCGGCGAACGGGCCGGTGGTCCACCCGGGGGCGGGCTCGAGCGGTTCCAGCGTCAGTTGTGACACGGCGTGGCTCCTCGCGGGACGGCGTCACCCGGACCCTACGGGCACCGAGAGCGCGTGACGACCACCGTCCACAACGGTCGTCCTACGCTTGGGGTGAGCCCATCGACGACCCCCCAGCGAGACCATCATGGCAGGACCACCGCTCCCCGATGACGCCAGCTCGGCGCGCGACTACCCGCTCGAGCACATCGCGGCCCACATCGACGAGGAACGTCGCTGGGTGTCGCTGCTGGGTGAGTTCCGGGAACTCGTCTTCGGCGCGCAGGACGGCCTGGTATCCACGCTGGCCGTGGTGGCCACCGTGGCCGGCGCCACCACCGACAACCTCGCTGTCCTGGTGGCCGGGTTCGCCTCCGCCATGGCCGGCATCTTCTCCATGGCCATCGGCGAGTACATGGGGAGCAAGAGCCAGGTCGAGATCCAGCATCTGCACATCGAGCGCGAGTGGCGAGAGGTCCAGGAACGCCCCTTCGAGTCGGAGGCCGAGGTCGCCTACCTGTTCATGCAGGAGGGAGTGGACAGCGAGGTGGCCTGGGAGACCGCTGCTGTGATCGCCCGTTACCCGCGCTCACTCCTGGCGACCATGCTCGCCAAGGAACTCGGCCTCAGCAGCGACGAGCAGGCCGACGCGGAGGGCAGCCCGCTGCGGGGGGCCGTGGTGATGGGGGGCGCCTTCGCCGCTGGTGCCGTGCCTCCGATCCTGCCGTTCCTGTTCACCGAGGGCGTCACCGCCCTCACGCTCGCGACCGTGTTCACCGGCCTCGTGCTCTTCGCGATCGGTGTGGTCAAGTCACGGTGGACGGCGCGGTGGTGGCTGTGGTCGGGGCTCGAGATCGTGGCGCTGGCAGCGGTCGCCGGCATCGCCGGCTACCTGTTCGGGACGGTGCTCCCGTCGATGCTCGGCTTCGCCGGCGTGGCCTGAGACCGTGCGGCCGGAAGCGCGTGCGACCCGAAGCGCGTGTGACCCGAAGCGCGTGCGACCCGAAGCGCGTGCGACCCGAAGCGCGTGCGGCCCGAAGCGCGTGCGACCCGAAGCGCGTGCGGCCGGGAGCCGGCGTGGGGAAGGTGACGCTCAGCGCAGCTGCGATTCGATCCAGGCGAGCACGTCGCCGATGACCTCGTCGCGGTTGGTCTCGTTCAGCATCTCGTGCCGGCCACCCGGGTAGAGCCGGTGATCGACGGCGGTGAGCCCGGCGGCGCGGTAGTGGTCGAGCAGGGAGGCCATACCCGCGGCACCACCGACCGGGTCCTCGCTGCCGGCGAAGGCGTAGACCGGGGCGTCGGGGCGCGCGCCCGAACGCACCCGTTCGGTCTGTCCGATCACGCGCAGGCCGGAGAAGACGTCGAGGTACATCTGGGTCGTCGGCACGAAGCCGCACCGGGGGTCCGCGATGTAGGCGTCGACCTGGTCCTCGTCCCGGGACAACCAGTCGAACCGGGTACGCGCGGGTTCGAAGGGCCGGTTGTACGCCCCGAACACCAGGCGGTCCAGCAGGTCCGACCGCCCACGGGGACCGAGCCGCGCACGCTCCGCCCGGGCCGCCACCGCCCCCGCCTCACCGAGCGGTCCCACCGGTCCGCTGGAGCCCGACAGCACGTAGGCATCCACCTCGCCGGGGAAGGTGAACAGGTACTGCTGGGCGAGGAAGGAGCCCATGGAGTGCCCGAAGAGGACGACGGGCACATCCGGGTGGTCCGCTCTGGCGCGCAGCGTGACCCGGTGCAGGTCATCGAGGACCAGCGCCCAGCCGCGATGCTCCGAGAAGTACCCGAGGTCATCCTCGCTCGCGGCCGTCTCGCCGTGCCCGCGGTGGTCCTCGGCGTACACGGCCAGCCCGGCCTCGGTCAGCGCCTCGGCGAGGTGGTCGTAGCGGCGGGCGTGCTCGGCCATCCCGTGGGCCAGGTTGACCACACCACGCACCGCACCGTCCGGCAGGTGGCGGTGGACCACCACCTCGGCGCCGTCACGGGTGGTCAGGTTGGATCGCGAGGTCTCCACGGGGCACTCTCCGACGTCTCGACAGGCGGTGGTCCCGATCCACCTCGGGGCGTGGTGACCGACGGCTCAGGCGCGCGGCCGCAGCGGCTCGCCGGTCTCCGCCTTGGCCAGCAGGCTGACCGGCGGGAGGAACCGCTGCCCGTAGGCATCGGCGAGCTCCTTGCACCGCCCCACGAAGCCCGTCGTCCCACCGGGATACTGGTCGACGTACTGCGCCACGCCGCCGGTCCACGCCGGGAAGCCGATACCGAAGAGCGAGCCGATGTTGGCGTCCTCGAAGGTCTCGATGACCCCCTCGTCGAAGCACTGCACGGTCTCGAGCGCCTCGGCGAAGAGCATGCGCTCCTCGAGGTCGGTGAGCGGCGCCTCGTTGTCGCCGCTGGTGACGTGCTCCAGCAGTCCCGGCCACAGCCCGGTGCGCCGACCGTCGTCGTCGTAGTCGTAGAACCCGGCGCCGGCGGAGCGCCCCTCGCGGCCGTGGACCTCCACCATCGTGTCCAGCAGCTCGTAGGCGGGGTGGCGCTGGTAGTCGGTGCCCTCACGCTCGACCGCGGCGCGGTGCTCGCCCTCGATCTTGCGCGGCAGGGTCAGGGTCAGCTCGTCCATCAGCTGCAGCGGCGGGGCCGGGTAGCCGGCCTGCTCGCCCGCGCGCTCGATCCGCACCGGGTGGATGCCCTCACCGAGCATGGCGACGGCCTCGTTGAGGAAGGTCCCGATGACCCGCGAGGTGAAGAACCCGCGGGCGTCGTTGACCACGATCGGGGTCTTCTTGATCTGCTGCACGAGGTCGATGGCCTTGGCAACGGCCGCGTCCGAGGTGCGCTCGCCGCGGATGATCTCCACCAGCGGCATCTTGTCCACCGGCGAGAAGAAGTGCAGTCCGATGAAGTCCTCGGCCCGCTCCACGCCCTCGGCCAGCTCCGTGATCGGCAGCGTGGAGGTGTTGGAGCACAGCAGCGCGTCGGGGGCCACGACCGGCTCGGTCTCACCGAACACCCGGTGCTTGAGCTCGGTCGACTCGAAGACGGCCTCGATGACGAGGTCGCAGCCGGCCAGATCGCCGTAGCTGTCGGTCGGGGTGATCCTGTCCAGCAGCGCCTGGCCCATCTCCTCGCTGACCTTGCCGCGCTCGAGGCCCTTGGCGACCAGCCGCTCGGAATAGCCCTTGCCCTTGATGGCGGCCTCGAGCGCCACGTCCTTGAGCACGACGTCGATGCCCGACCTGGCGCACTGGTAGGCGATGCCGGCGCCCATCATGCCGGCACCGAGCACCGCGACCTTGGTGGCCTGCCACCGCTCGTGGCCATGCGGACGCGAGGACCCCTTCTCGATCGCCTGGAGGTCGAAGAAGAAGGCCTGGGTCATGTTCTTGGACTGGGGCGAGTTGCACACCAGGTCGGTGAAGTAGCGCGACTCGATGCGGGTGGCCGTCTCGAAGGGGACCTGCGCCCCCTCGTAGGCGGCGCACAGGATGTTGCGCGGCGCGTGGTAGTCGGCGCCCTTGGTCTGCTTGCGCAGGTTGGCCGGGATCGCCGGCGCGTTGGCGGCGAAGGAGGGGCGGGACGGATCGCCACCCGGCATGCGGTAGCCCTCGGTGTCCCAGGGCTGCTTGGCTTCGGGGTTCGCGATGATCCAGCTGCGGGCCCCGGCGAGCATGGCGTCGACGTCGGTCACCACCTCGTCGATCAGGCCCAGCTCGAGGGCCTTGCCGACCTTGTGTCGCTGCCCCTGGAGCAGGACGTTCATCAACGCCGGGATGATGCCCAGCATCCGCACCGAGCGGACGACCCCTCCGCCACCGGGGAGCAGCCCCAACGTCACCTCGGGCAGCCCGAAGACGGCCGAGGGATCGTCGATCGCGATGCGGTGATGGCAGGCCAGGGCGAGCTCGAGGCCACCGCCCAGCGCCGTGCCGTTCATCGCGGCGACCACGGGCACACCGAGGGTCTCCAGGGTGCGCAGGTCCGCCTTGAGTCGCTCGGTGTCGGTGAACACCGCCTCGGCATCGTCGGGGGTGGCCCGGATGAGCTCCTTGAGGTCCCCCCCGGCGAAGAAGGTCGACTTGGCGGAGGTCAGGATCACCCCCGCGAGGTCGGGCTCGGCCTGCAGGCGACGGACCACCTCGCCGAGGTCCTGGCCGAAGCGGGCGCGCATCGTGTTCGCCCGCTGCGTCGGATCGTCCATGGTCAACGTGACGACGCCGTCGGCGTCGCGGTCGTAGCGGATCGTCTCGAGCTCGGTGGTCACGGCAGCTCCATCGAAAAGCGCAGGCGGGTCACCGGGTCATGGCTGGCCCGCCGATCGGAAGGTCAGACGCGTTCGACGACGGTGGCGATACCCATACCCCCGCCGATGCACAGGGTCACGAGCCCGGTGGTCAGGTCGCGGCGTTCCAGTTCATCCACGATCGTGCCCAGCAGCATGGCACCGGTCGCACCCAGGGGGTGCCCCATCGCGATGGCTCCACCGTTGACGTTGGTCCGGTCGTGGTCGACGTCCAGGTCGCGCATCAACTTCAACGCCACGGAGGCGAAGGCCTCGTTGATCTCGACCAGATCGATGTCAGAGGCGGTCATGCCGGCCCGGTCCAGGGCCCGGCGGGACGCGGGCGCGGGACCGGTCAGCATGATCGTCGGCTCGGACCCGATGACGGCCGCGGACCGGATCCGTGCACGCGGGGTGAGGTCGTGGCGTACGCCCGCCTCCTTCGAGCCGAGCAGGACCAGCCCCGCCCCGTCCACGATCCCCGAGGAGTTGCCCGCCGTGTGGACGTGGTCGATGCGGTCCACATCGACGTACCGCTGCAGGGCGACCGCGTCGAAGCCACCCATGTCGCCGATGCCGGCGAAAGCCGCCGGGAGGCCACCGAGGCTGTCCATGGTGGTGTCGGGCCGCACGTGCTCGTCACGGTCGAGGATGGTGAGGCCGTTGCGATCGCGTACGGGCGTGATCGAGCGCTCGAAGTGCCCGTTGGCCCACGCTTTGGCGGCACGTACCTGCGACTCGAGCGCGAAGGCGTCGACGTCCTCGCGGGAGAAGCCCTCCGTCGTGGCGATGAGGTCCGCACCGATGCCCTGGGGCACGAACCCGGTGGTGAGGTTGGTCTCCGGATCCATCGCCCAGGGGTCGCCACCGGTGCCCATCGGCACCCGCGACATCGACTCGACGCCACCGGCGACGATCAGGTCCTCCCAGCCGGAGCGCAGCCGCGCCGCGGCCTGGTTCACGGCCTCCAGCCCCGACCCGCAGTAGCGGTTCAGTTGGACACCCGCGACGACTTCGGGCAATCCGGCAGCCAGGGCAGCCGTGCGCGGGAGCACGCCCCCCTGGTCCCCGACCGGGCCCACGATCCCGAGCACCAGGTCGTCGATCGCTTCCGGGTCCATGGCCGGGTTACGGGTCTGCAACTCGTGCAGCAGCCCGGTCACGAGCGCCACCGGCTTCACCTCGTGGAGTGATCCTGAGGCCTTGCCACGCCCTCTCGGGGTGCGGATCGCGTCGTAGACGTACGCCTCGGCCATCGCAGGCTCCTCCCTGTCAGCTGCCGGCTGCGGCCGCTCACCGCACCCGTCGCAACGGTAGGCGAAGCAGCGTTGCGACGCTGCATCTCAAGGCTCAGGGACAGACCGTCACGGCCTCCGCATCGCGCGCAGCCGCGACCACGTCCGCGATGGGCATCGCGACGCAGCACTCCTCCTCGAGCCGCGCGTAGAGCTGTCCCACGACCGCGCCGCCGGCGTCGATCACCGGGGATCCCGATGCGCCGTGATCAGCCTCGATCGCGAGCACCAGCCGGGCCGGTTCGATCCGCTGGACGTAGCCTGAGAGGACCGTGGGCTCGGCGCCGGGGAACCCGACGACCCGGACCGGCTGCCCGAGCAGGACCTCGGTGCCGAGGGCCAGCGGTGGCCGGAACTCCGTCTCCGCCAGGATCAGCACGGCCACATCGGCCTCGGTCGCCAGTCGGATCTCGCGCACGGCGACCTCGTCACCACCACCGAGCGACCGTACGCTCGTCGAACAGGCTCCTTCCACCACGTGCCGATTGGTCACCACCACGGCCTCGCCAGCGATCTCCAGCGCGAAGCCGCTTCCGCACCTCGAGTGCTCGCCGCAGCTATCGCTCAGCACCAGCAGCACCGCCTGGGACCGCAGTTCTTCCTGTCCAAGGCCCGCTGCGAGAACGTCCTCCTCCCCATCCGGATCCCTGGTGCCATCGCGTTCGACGACCCAGGCCGCCACCGGCACGAGCAACAGCACCGCGGCCAGCACGAGCATCCCCCCGCGCCAGCGGATGAGGAGTCGCGCGATCGACGACCGGAAGGCGGTGAGGTCCTCCTCGGATCCGCCACGGGGTCCCGGACCGCTGGGCGGCAGCGAGGTCATGAGCAGGGCGTGGCGGGCGCGGCATCCTCCACGGCGGCCACCACGTCCGCGATCGGTGTCGCGACGCCCCGACCATCCTGGGTGCGTGCGAAGACCTGTCCGACGACGCGAGCTTCCTCGTCCAGCACCGGCGAGCCCGAGGCGCCGGCCCCCACCTCCAGGGCCAGCAGGAGGCGCCCGGGCTCCACGCGGTCCACCCTGCCCTCGCGCAGCGCCGGGCTGGCGCCGGGGAACCCGACCGTGAGGATCGGCTGGCCGAGGGTGGCGGCCGGGCCGGTGGGCAACGTCGGCGGCACCGCCCCGTCGTCGAGCACGAGCACCGCGACGTCGGCCGTAGCCGACAGCAGGACCTCGCGTACCTGCGCGCCCGGACCGGCATCCAGCGGCTGGACGACCGTCGAGCGGGCGGCATCGACCACATGTCGGTTCGTGACCACCACGTCGACCCCGTCGAGGTCGAGGCTGAACGCGCTCCCGCTGCGCGATCGACCGGCGCAGTCGACGCTGCGGACCAGCAGCAGGGAGTCGGTGATGTCGGCGTCCTCACCCAACGCCTCCTGCACGGCTCCACCGGCACTTCGCACCGCCAGGCGATCGAGCATCCAACCACCCGCCGGGATCAGCATCGCCAGCACCACCAGGACGCCCAGCACCAACCGCAGCCGTCCGAAGACCCGTGACATGGTGGTCTGGAAGCCGGCGAGGTCGTCGGGGTCCTCGGGGTAGTCGTCTGGCAGGCCGTACGGGTCCTCAGGGCCGTGAGGACCGTCGGGGCCGTCGGGGCCGTCGGGGCCATCGGGCTCGTGGGGGCCGTCCGGGCCGTCCGGCTCCTCAGGGCCGTGGGGGTCGTCCGGGCCGTCGGAAGCGCGAGGACCCGAGGGAGCCGCTGGACGCTGAGGTCCCGACAGCGACGACTGCGGGTGGTGGTCCACGGGATCCGTTCGGACTGGAGTCCTCGACGGTACCGAGCCCAGGGGTGTCATCGGCCGTACGAAAGCCAGGAAGATGACTCGTCCACAACCCGCAGCACGGAACACTTGCGCCGACAGCATGTCGAACGTATGTTCGACACATGAGCATCCACCTGGTTCTCCCGCCGACACCATGGTCCCCCGGTCCACGGCCACCGCAGCCGCTCCGCGCCACGGGCCACCGTCACCCAACGCGTGAGCGCGTGCCCGGACCTCCATCTCGCTGCTGCAACTCGCAGCCACGCTGGCACGCACACCGACGGGCACCGGGCGGGCGGACCGGATCACCACCGTGGACGGAGCGGCACACGCCGTTGGCCGGGCTCGCGAGCGAGCACGGTGGTGGGTACGACGCGGACACACCGCCTGACGAGCGACGACGGACCGACGAGCGGGCCGTGACCACGCTCGGCCCGGAGCGTGCACCGCACCCCGTGGACGACGCGGCGTGGAGGTACCTGCACGACCTGGACGACCCGCGGCCCGGTGAGGGCACTCCGCCCTTCGGCCTCCCCGTGCTCGCCGAGATCCCGGGACTGGCAACCGTCCTCGAGCAGCTGCGCGAGGCCGACCGCCTGATCGCCCGAGCGCTCGAAGGGATCCTGCTCCTCCAGGACCACGCCGACGTGGCCGGGGTCACCGGCGTCAGCCTGGACACCTGGGTCACGACGATCGCCAGGCGGACACGGGCGGACGCCCGCATGCTGCTCGCCGCCGCCGAGATGGTCCGCCGCCTCCCGACGCTCAGGGCCGGCTTCCAGGAGGGCCGGATGTCCTGGGCCCAGGTCCGAGCCGTCGCGTTGAAGGCGCGCCCGCTCCCCCGCTCCCTCGACGACCGGGTCGACCAGGCCATCGCGGACGCCCTCGAGGGCACCGGCGGCAGCGAGCCCGATGCCGTCACGCGCGTCATCTCCTGGTCGTTGGCCGCGCTCCAGCCCACCTCGGCCGAACGGACCGAACGTCGGGAGCAGGAGCGGGAGTTCCTCGGGATGCAGCCCCGGCTGGATGGCAGCGGCGGGCGGCTGTGGGGTGAGTTCGGCGCGACCTCCTGGGCGGTGATCGACGCCGCGCTCAACACGCCGACGGCCCGAGGAACGAAGAGCACCGACGTCCGGGACGGCACGGTCGACAGCGACGCTGCACCGGCCGATCGCGGGCAGGCCGATGGCCGCGGCCGCGCTGCCCAGCTCGTCGACGCGCTCGAGCGCGGCCTCGCCGGAGGCACCGAGGACGACCGGGAGCACGGCGAACCGGCGACGATGTCCGAACGGGATCCGGGCACGCCGAGGCGTCGTTCGTCCGGCAGCCGCCCCCAACTCCTGCTGCGGGCTGACCTCGACACGCTGCTCGACCGCGCCCAGACACCGGGGGTGCTGCTGACCGGTCTGCTGGGCGGCCACGTGCGGGTGAGCGCGTCGACGGCGCGCCGGCTGCTCGAGGAGCGCGGCGCCGACCTCCGGACGGTGATCCTGGACCAGACCGGCGGGGTCGTCGGCGTCGGTCGACGGATCCGCGTCGCCCCGGGGTGGCTCCGGGACGCGACGCTGGCACTGCACGACACGTGCAGCGCTCCTGGATGCGGGGCACCGGCACGCACGAGCGAGATCGACCACGCGCGACCCTGGCGGGCCGCGCGCCCCGACGACCTCCCCGGTAGCACCGACGTCGCTGAGCTCGCGCCGCTGTGCGCCATCCACAACCAGAACAAGGAGCGAGACGGTTGGCAGGTCAGCCAGACGATCGACGGCCGCCGCACCTGGACCCACCAACGCAGCGGGCTCACCACCCGGACCGTCCCCTCGACCTGGCAGCCACGAGCGGGCACACCACCGGCCCCCGCCCCCGCGCCGGACGAGTGAGCACCGCGGCAGGTCCGGAGCCATGCGCGCCACACGCGCCATGGCTCGGCACCACCAGGCGTTGCCACGTGCGCCACCAGCGCCGTCGCCCGGCATCACCAGGCGTTCAGGCGATCCTCTCGACGAAGCTGGCGAGCTGGTTGAGATTGCGGACCTCGACCATGTCGTCGACGTACCGGGCGTAGTTCGAGGCGATCGAGTCACCGCTGTCCCAGAAGTGCAGGGGTTCGGGGTTCAGCCAGTACACGTGGCGTGCCCGGCGCTGGAGATCCGCCAGCACCCAGGCGGCGGACTGCCGGTGGTTGTTGCGCGCGTCACCGAGGATCAGCACGGTCGTGCGCGGTCCCACGCCGGCTGCGTACTCGGCGTGGAAGCCCTCGAACGCACGTCCGTAGTCGGAGTGACCGTCGAGCCACACCAGCTCGGCCTCCACGAGCATGCGACGCATGGCCTCGTCCACCTCACCGCCGGCCAACCACGACGTGACCTCGTCCAGCGCATCGACGAACGCGAAGGACCGCACGGTGGAGAACTGCTCCTGCAGCGCGTGGACGAGGTGGAGGGTGAAGCGGGAGAAGGACGCCACCGAACCGGACACATCGCACAGCAGGAACAGCTCCGGTTTGTGCGGACGCCGCGGACGGAAGGTGGGCTCGAAGGGAACCCCCCCGGTGATGAGCGAGCGGCGGACCGTCCGCCGGATGTCCAGCCGGCCATCGCGCCCCTCCCGACGCTTCGCGGCGACACGGGTCGCGAGCTTCCGCGCCAGCGGCCGGATCTGGGCACGCAGCTCCTGCTGCTCGTCGCGGTTCAGGTGGAACAGATCGCGCTCCTCGATCGGAGGTCGCACGAGCCGCTCGGCGACCCGCTCGAGGCCACGATCGGCGGCGGCGTGCCGCCGGATCTCCGTATCGACCTCCTCTCGGAACGTCCGGAGCCGGCGCTCGAACTCGTCCCGGAGCAGCCGCTCCTCCAGCGGCGACAGCTCACCGTCACGCTCGTCCTGTTCGCGCCCCAGCAGTTCGGTGAGCAGCTGCTGCAGATCGATCGCGCGGAACACCTTGTACTGGAAGTAGGTCACCCGGCCATCGCGGCCCTCGACCCGCCCGAACCGTTCCACGGCGGCACGTGCGGCCCGTCGGATCGCCTCCTGGTCGCCCTGGTCCAGCACCTCGAGCAGCGCACGCAGCGCGTCATCGGGGTCGAGGTCAGCGTCGGCGTCGCCCCGCTCGCCCTCATCCGGTTCGGGCTCCTCGCTCGGCTTCTGGCTGGGGGCGACCGGGCGCGCGGGGAAGTACAGGTCGAACAGCTCGTCGAAGGCGCCCCGTTGGGTGCGCGCCGTCACGGTCACGGCCGCCAGGGCCTCACGGAGCTGCTCGCGCTCGAGCAACTCCACGTGCCGCAGCGCCCGCACGGCGTCGATCGCGCCAGCCTGGGCCGCAGGAAGCCCGGCACGGCGCAGGGCAGCGACCAGGTCGAGCGCCCGGGCCAGTACACCCGCCAACGGCGGGGGTTCCTCGGTGAGCTCCGCCGTGAGGCGGTCACGATCGCTCGGCACAGCATGCTCCTCGCCCACGCTTCAACGGCCGATGACAGGGCGGGCATGAAGGTAGCCAGCCGACGCCAGGGTGCGGGGGGTCAGCCCGCGTCTGGCGCGCCGTCGAAGGTGACGAGCGCCCGCTGCGCCGCCGGCCCCGCCAGGAGCAGGCTCACCCCGCCCGGGTGCCTGGCCACGTCGACGACCGGTAGCGCGACCTCCACCAGGCCGGCGTCGGCGGGCGCACCGTCGGCCCCAGCGGCCCCGCTCGGCAGCACCAGCAGGCGCTCCCCCACCCCGACCAGCGTCGGCCCGGCGGGCAGGGCTGCCACCCCTGCCCTCGGGGCACGACCCGACGTCACCGGCAGGCCGCTCTCCTCGGATGCTCCGGGCGCCTCGGGAGCGAGCGGTCCGATCCTCGGACCGTCCACCGATCGGACGTCCTCCCCCGTGTCGATGAGGACCCGGACCGCAGACGACACGCGGTCGACCAGCACGACCTGGCTGCTGTCCCCTGAGCTGCGGGCGTCCATGATGCGCTCGGTCGGTTCGAGCTCGGCCTGCCACCGCACGGTGCCGTCGGCCGGATCCAGAGCGAGCAGCCGCTGCGGGCCGACGGATCGCAGATCCTGCTCGGCCTCCTCGTCGGCACGCCCATCGCCGTCGACCTGGCGCAGCACAGCCAGGGCGAGCACGTCACCCACCGCGATCACCTCGGCCCGGGTGGGGCGCTCGTCGGAGAGCGGGACCCCCGTGGCCTCGAGCGCCACGCGGTCCAGGGACCACAGCGCCGCACCGTCCGTGCGCGCCACCCCGGCGAACACCGGAGCCTCCTCGCCCGGCGTGGTCCGGGTCCCGGCCACGATGACCTCCGGGCCGAGGCCGGCGGTCAAACGCGCGCCGGCCAACCCGGCCGGTGCGGTGGGCAACCGCAGCTCGGCGGCCCATACCTGTCCCGCCACCGGATCCCGCAGCTCCAGCTCCGGCTCGTCGCCGTCCTCCTCGACCCGCAGGACCAGCAGCTGCCCGTCGCCGGCGTCGAGGTGGAAGGCGAGCGCACTGCCGACCAGGGCCGTGTCCTGACACGTCAGGCCCTCGAGTCCCTCGTCCAGGGGCTGGAGCGCGTCCACCTGCCCGGTCAGGGGGTTGGTCAGCGCGAGGGTGTACAGGTGCGGCCCGCTGCCGACCGGCGTGCCCGAGCCCAGGGTCACCGCCGCGACCGCATCGTCGCCGGAGGCACGAAGCGTGACGACCTCCTCGCCGAGGCTGGCCACCCCATCGGCCGTGGCGGCCAACGACGCCGCACCCGGTACCTCGGCGACACCCGTGATGCTGCCGAGCTCGTCGGTCAGCGACGTGAGCTCAGCCCGCAGGCTGGCCAGCTCATCCTCGTCCAGTCCATCCAACGCGCTGCCGAGCAGCCCGAGATCGCTGCCGGCGGCGGGCACCGTGACGGCACGCGGGGTGATGTCGTCACACGCCGAGCTGGCGAACAACGATCCGCTCACCACCCCCACCAGGACCAGGCCCACCATCGCCAGCGCCCCGATCACCAGGGTGCGCCGGTCGGCAGCCATGAGGTCGTCGCTCGTGCCGCCGCTCGTGCCGCCGCTCGTGCCGGTGTGCCCGACGACGTCCGAGCCGTGCTCGCCATCGCTCACGGGGTCAGTTCATCTCCGGACGCGGCGGGATCGTCAGGTGCGCCAGGGCGCGCTCGACATCCTGGTGGTGCTTGAGCACCACGTTGACCGTGCCCTTGAGGACCTGCTCGTCGACCGATCCGAACCCGAGCTCGAGCAGCGTCCGCGCCCAGTCCAGGGTCTCCGACACCGATGGCGGCTTCTTCAACTCGAGCTGCCGGAGCGAGCGCACGATCCGCACGAGCTGGTCCGCCATGGCCTGTGGCGCGTCCGGGACCCTGGACAGCACGATCGCCCGTTCGCGTTCCACGCTAGGGTAGTCGATGTGGAGGTAGAGGCAGCGGCGCTTGAGGGCCTCGGACAGCTCGCGTGTCCCGTTCGAGGTGAGTACGACGAACGGGTGCCGGGTGCCTCGCACGGTGCCGAGCTCGGGGATCGTCACCTGGAAGTCGGACAGGATCTCCAGCAGCAGCGCCTCGAACTCGAGGTCGACCTTGTCGACCTCGTCGATCAGCAGCACCGTCTGGCGCTCGTTGCGCAGGGCGTGCAGCAGCGGTCGCTCGAGCAGGTAGTGCTCGCTGAACAGGTCGTCCTCGACGTCGTCCCATGCCTCGCCGCCATCCGCGTCACCGCCACGCGCGTGGGTGATGCGCAACAACTGCTTGCGGTAGTTCCACTCGTAGAGCGCCTTGGCCTCGTCCAGACCCTCGTAGCACTGCAGGCGCACGAGCTCGGCCTCACGGGCCATGGCGACGGCCTTGGCGAGCTCGGTCTTGCCCACACCGGCCGGGCCCTCGACGAGGATGGGCTTGCCGAGCCGCTCGGCGAGGTAGACCACCGTCTCGATCGAGGTGTCGACGAGGTAGCCGGCGGCCTCAAGGCGGGTGCGGACGTCCTCGACCCCCGCGAACTCAGGCGACACCAGAGGGCTCCTCGTCGTGGCCGACGCTCGCGGCCGGGCGACGCCAGAGGCTACGGCACCCCGGCCACTGTTGACCACCCGGCGCCGACCGCCACCACCGGGTCGTGGGCGCAGGCCGTCGCCCGCCCCGATCATGGGTCCGGGGAGGCGCAGGGCACGAGCCACTACCGTGGCGCCAGTGCGCATCCCGGGGACGCATCCCGGGGACTCATCCCAGGGGACGAGGAGCTGAGCATGGACGCGATCCTGCTGGAGACCCACGGTGGTCCGGAGGTGCTGCGGGTGGCGCAGGTGCCCGGTCCCACCCCCGGGCCCGACGAGGTCCTGGTGGAGGTCGCGGCAGCGGGCGTCAACTTCATCGACACCTACCAGCGCTCGGGGCAGTACGACATCGATCTGCCCGGCGGTCTCGGGCTGGAAGGCGCCGGCGAGGTGGTCGCGGTCGGCACCGGCGTGACCTCCCGTCAGGTCGGCGACATCGTCGCGTGGTCCGACCGTCGCGGTTCCTACGCGGAGCGCGTGTGCGTGCCCGCCGCCCGAGCCGTACGCGTACCGGCGGGCGTCGAGCCGGAGCAGGCCGCCGCACTGATGCTGCAGGGCATGACCGCGCACTACCTGACCCACTCCACCCGGAGCCTGCGCACCGGCGAGACGGTGCTGGCGTTCGCCGCCGCCGGCGGCGTGGGCCGGCTGCTCGTCCAGCTCGCGGTCCGGCGCGGCGCGCGCGTGATCGCCGCCACCTCGACGCCGGAGAAGGCGGCAGAGGTCCGCGCCCTCGGCGCGGACGAGGTCATCCTGTACCGCGACGTCGACGTCCCCCAGGCCGTCCGCGATTTGACGGGCGGCGAAGGCGTCGACGTGGTGTACGACTCGGTCGGCCAGGCGACCTTCGACAGCTCGCTCAGGAGCTTGAAGCCACGCGGCCTGCTGGTCCTCTACGGCGCCTCCTCCGGGCCGGTGCCTCCCGTCGACCTCCAGATCCTCAACCGTCACGGGTCGCTGTTCGCCACACGCCCCTCGCTCGT
>JAWOCZ010000291.1:0-3796 GCA_046483565.1 Nitriliruptoraceae bacterium | reverse complement strand
TGGTCGCAGGCGTGCATGCGGAGACGTGGCTGGCCAGGTTGCGCTCATCTGCTCGGGACGTTGCTCGTGACCTGAGTGCCGAGCGTGCCATCGCGGCGTTCATGGCGGATCGAGACGCGCACGAGGCCTCCCACTAGCTCCGTCTCCCATGGAGGTCGTCGAGCATCACTCGTGGAGGATCCCCGGTTGTCGCAACAGATCCTCCAGGCGTGCCATCAGCCGCGTGCGCCGGGCGTCGTAGAAAGCGGCGAAGTCGGTGACGGAGGACCCGAGCTCGTGCAGGTCGTGACGGTCGAGGTACTCGTGGCGGTGCTGATCGTCGGAGATCGCGTCGGCGACCCACTCATGGGGGAGCACGGCCTGCTTGGACTGGTTCTCGGGACCTTCGAGCAGCTGCAGGTTCGGCAGGAGGTTGACCTTGGTGCGGTAGTCCTCGACCTGCTCGGCGTCGAGACCAGCGTCCCGCAGGGTGCGCTTCGAGAACACCTTCCGTGGGTAGATGTGGTCGACGTGGTAGTCGCCATTGACGTCGACACCCGGGTAGAGCAGCGCGAGCAGCACGAAGACACGGCGGTTGCCGAAAGGCAGCTCGACGAGATCCTCGAGCTCCTCGATGTCGAAAGTCGGTGACTTGCCGAGGGTGGCCATCTCCTTCTCGAGCGCTTCGACGGGGAACTTCGGTCCGGGATTCTCGCGAATCACGCGCCGCCACCGGGCGAGCAGGGTGTCGAGACCAGATCCGAAGACGCCGGCCTTGAGCAGCGAGCGCAGCACCCAGTTGCGGATGCGGTCACGCTCCTCGCGGTGAGCGACGCCGTTGACGAACCGGTGGTCGTGACCGTTGCGGTGGAGCCAGTCGGCCAGCGGGATGAGGATGCTGTCGGAGGGAAGGGTCCGTGAAGAGAAGCCGAACCTGGCCAGCAGCTGGGTCGCGGTCATCAACGCCTGGGCGATCTGGGGCCACTCGGCCTCGAGCCGCTCCATGTTGGCACGGTGGAAGTTCTGTACGCGGAAGCGGATGTCGCCGGCGTCGGTGAGCACGAGTCCGGTCTTCAGCACGAGGTCCTTGCTGAAGTCGAACCCGTGGTGGACGCCGTTGAGCTCGTCGACGAGCTCATGGATCTCCTGCCTGGCGTCGCGTTCGCTCCACTGTGCCGTCGCGATCGACAGCAGCAGGTCGGACTGGGAGAGCACCATTCCGGCGCTGTTGACGCGTATGAAGATGTCCAGAACCCGGTCGATGTCCTGGTCTTCTTCCTCGAAGTAGTTGACGGTCAGGTCGGTATGCACGATCTCGTGAAGCCGCCCGAGCCGGCTCGCGGCACGCTCGTTGCTACCGACCTCGTGTTGAGCCAGCCACGACATCATCCCGGTCATGCCCGCCATGCCGAGGATGTCGCCGACCTTGAACCAGGTGCCTGGCCGGTCGGCCCGCTGCTTTTCGGTCAGGAACGCGAAGCGGTACTTCAGGTCGTCGTCAGCGTCTGGCTGGTGTGCCAGGTCGAGGTACAGGTGCGACTTCGGGTAGGCGTTGGGGTTGTTCCACCACAGCCGCGGCAGCTTCTCGGCGAACGAACCGGCGAGGCCGATGTTGAGCGAGGTGAGCCGCTGCTGCCCGTCGAGGATGGCGGTCACCTGCCGGTCGGCGCCGACGTGCAGCCGCTCGCAGTGGGTCCTGTCGCGACGGTGGAAGTCGCGGATGAAGTCGTAGTAGGCGTAGTCAGAGGCCTGTCGCGGCTCGATCTTCCAGAACAGGAACGACCCGATCGGGTAGCCCCGCATCAGCGAGTCGAACAGACGCGCGATGCGGTCCTGATCCCACACGAACTCGCGCTGGATCGCCGGTAGTACATAGTCGTGCCGATGCATCCGATCGAGCGCGGCCTTGATGGTGATGGGTGCTTGGAACGACAACCTGCGCCTCCCCGTCTGCGAGTCGACTGTAGATGTCGGCGGCTACCGCTGTGCAGTGGTGATCGACGCGCCCTCGGGGCACAAGGACCGCCGCAGTCAGTGACGGCCGCGCTCACCAGTGGTAGGCGAAGGTGGCGTCGCCGCGGATCTCGGTGTCGGCGGCCCGGATGTTCGGTTTCGCTTCCGCCACGAGCAGCGTTCCAGTTCGACGGTGAGCCGACCCAGTTCCGGGGCCTCGGGCTGCACGTGCTGGCGGGCTGTCCGTAGATGGCAACACCGATCTCTGTCTGGCTCCGCCTTGTTCGGAGAAGCCTCGAAGCTCAGATATCTGGCTGCCTCCGCACGCACAGCGTCAGCGACCCTCGAGTTCCGTGTCGCTGGTGCCGGCCACCTCCCAGCCGTGCTGGATCGGCGCTACGTCCGGGTCGGTCCAGAGGATGCGGCGACGGTCGGCGGTGAGTTCGTAGATGGCGGACTGCTCGTAGCCGTCCGCCAGGGCCACGACATCGGACAGCTCGGCGTCCAGCACGGCGAAGCCGGGCTCGGTCCAGGAGCCGTCGGGTGAGCGGGCGACTGCAGGTAGGTACGACAGGCCGTCCGCCTCGAGTTGGCGTTCCAGCAGGCGGGTGCGTTCGGCGTTCTCGCTGGCCTGCAGCAGCCGGCCGCGGGGGTTGCAGGCGGTGAGCACATGGAGGTGGTCGGTCCCGCCGGGCAGACCGTCGGGAAGCGTGCCGGGGGTCCCGCCGTCCCAGCGCGGCACGATGACGACCTTCCGCCCGTCGTCGAGGTGAAGGACGAGCTCGGCCTGGGCGTACTGCATGTCCAGGCTGGTCGGCAGCTGGACCACCTCGCCGCCCTGGACGAGGGCACGGAAGAGATGCCGGGCCGGGTCACGCCGGGGGACCTTGACGCGGGCGTCGAGCCGACTGATGTCGAGCACGACGCGTCCGTCGTCGTAGCGCTCGATGCGCGGATCCAGGCTGTCGGTCCCGGCCATGCGGGCCCGGGCCGAGGGATCCACCCAGAACGCCCCGCGCTCGTCACGGGCGAAGCCGGGCAGTTGGACGTAACGCACCTGCCCGGGCCTGAGCGCCGCGATCGTCGGCTCTGTGGCGTCGTGCCCGCGCAGGAGGTGGATGATGTCGCGGTGGAGGGCGGCCAGGTCGGTGGGGTCCGTGCGCGTCCGAAGCGCGCTGGTCAGGTCGTCGAGGAGTTCGGCGAGCTGCTGCCGGGCGCCGTCGGAGGGGAGCCGGTCGAGCGCGGCGAGCACCCGCCGTTCCAGACGCTGCCGCTCGAGGTCGTCCTGCTGCCACACAGGTGGGGCGTAGTCACCCGCCGTGTCGGCAGCAGTAGCCGCTGCCGGGGCTGGTGCGGCACGTGCGGCATCGGCCCCGGACCCAGTCCCCAGCGTCGCGAGCACCTTGGCCGGCTCCTCCCCGGCGTCGATGCGCTCCGCGGCCTCCAGCAGCTGCTCCGGTGTCACGCGGTAGGCGTGGGCGAGCTGGAAGAGCACCTTGCGGCTGGGCCGGCGGTCGCCTGACTCGAGCCGGGCGATCGTCGCTGGCGAGACTCCCGCGTCGTCGGCGACCTCCTTCTGGGTCCGACCGTCACGCTCACGAAGGGCCCGGAGCGCCGCCGGAAGGCCAGCTTCGGACACCCACGCCGGACTGTCACGACGCTGGTGGCCTTCAGCATGACTCATGTCGCTTCCAGTTCTTGACTGTCAGTCATCTGTCATGGTACGTTGAGAGTAGCGCTTCGGACCGGTCACCGCCAGGGAATCACCGGGGTGACATCACAGCACAGGGGGCGGGGCATGGCACACACACGGATGGTCGAGACCTACGTCGGACGCCTCGTCGCCGAGTTGACCGACGACGCT
>JAWOCZ010000275.1:0-3466 GCA_046483565.1 Nitriliruptoraceae bacterium | reverse complement strand
CGAGAACCAGTACTTCACGATCGAGATGCCCGCGCGGACCAGCATCCGTTCGAACTCGGGGCAGGTGCGCATGAACTCACGGACCTGCTCCTCGGTGGCGAAGCCCATGACCCGTTCGACCCCGGCACGGTTGTACCAGGAGCGGTCGAACATCACGATCTCACCGGCGGCAGGGAGCACCTCGACGTAGCGCTGGAAGTACCACTGGGTCTTCTCGCGGTCGGAGGGGGTCCCGAGCGCGACCGTGCGGATGATGCGGGGGTTGGTCCGCTCCGAGATCCGCTTGATGACCCCGCCCTTGCCGGCGGCATCACGACCCTCGAAGATCACGACGATCCGTTTGCCCTCCGTCTTGACCCAGTGCTGGAGCTTGACGAGCTCGATCTGCAGTCGGGCCAGCTCCTTCTCATAGAGCTTGCTCTTCAGGACCCCCTTCTTGTTGTAGTGCTCGGAGTCGAAGCGCCTCTCGGTGTCTTCCTTGGCCATCCTGTGTCATCCCTCGTGCTCGAGGCCTTCGACGGGCCGCCCCGGGTCGTCCGCCAGATGCCTGCCAGCTGGCTGTCCAGATGTCGCTCCAGATGCCGTCAGGACCACCGGGATGGGCGCCTCCTGACCGCAGTGCCCACCGTGGTCGAGCTTTGTCGGGTGGGGCGCGCGCGTCAACCGTCGGGCAAGGACCGGCCGCGGTGCGCGGGGTCCGATAACGGTGTGCGCGGGTCGTGCAGACCTCCCCGCGGGATGGCGTGTGTCACATCCATCTCGTACGGTCACAGAGGTGGTTCGAACACACGTTCGCTGCTCTGGCGGTGGGCGGTGTCCGGGCCGGCTACGGGCCCACCGACGGCCCAGGCCGTACCGCTGCGGATCCCGTTGTGGACCTTGCTGCGGGCCCTGCTGCGGATCTCATCGAGGATCCTGCCGAGGACGAGGAGGAGGCCAGGATGACCAAGCGTTACCGGGAACGGCTGGAAGAGGTGGAGATCGCCGCAGAGTCCACGGCCGGGTTCGAGATCGCTGCGCCGGTGTCCTTCCGATGGCGCGGGCAGCGGTACCGGGTGCTCGCCGTCCTCGGTCACTGGCACGAGGACGAGGGTTGGTGGCGGCGTGGTGATGGGCTCCCTCAGCGGATCGAACGCACCGATCTGTGGCGGGTCGAGGCGCGCAACGGGGTGCCGACCCGTGGGGTCTACGAACTGGTCCATCGTGGCGAGCAGTGGCGTCTCGACCGGGTGTGGGACTGACCGCCCCGCACTAGGACTCACCCGACCCCAGGCCAGCGAGCGTCGGGAACACGGCAGGGAGCACGAACCCGATCGCCAGGCCCACCAGCAGCGTCGAGATCGCGACGACGTCGGCGACCGCGGGTGTGACCTGCCGAGGCCGCTGCACCATGCGCACCTCCTGCTCATGTTCCCCGTCGCGGGTGCGCAAATGTCATGTGGAGGGTGCAGCAGCGTCGCACTCAGTTCCGTTGGTGGGTGGCCACGTTGCGTTGCAGTCGCGTCAGGATCGCGTCCATCCCTCGCAGTCGTAGTGGGCTGATCGCTGCTGCCAACCCCATGTCGTGGTGGAAGTCGCTCGGCACCGCCAGGACCTCCTCGATAGTGGCGCCGTTGAGACCTTCGGACAGCACCCCGGCGAACCCTCTCGTGGTCGGCGCTTCGGGTGGGCAGTCGAACCACACCGTCACCCGTTCGTCGTCATCGACCTCGGTGGTCAGGAAGAACGGGGTCTGGCACTCCGCCACCTGCTCGAGCGCTTCAGGGTTGCCAGCGAGGTGCCCCGGCAGCGGTGGCACCTTCCCGGCGTACTCGACCAGCAGCTCGATCTTGAGTTCCAGCGGCGCGGCTGCGAAGTCCTCGACCACCGCTCGCAGCCTTGGGGGCAGTGCCATGACGCGGGCTCCTGTGGGCGTTGGCTGTTGGTCTCACTGTCGTTGGCTCGTGATCGTTGGCTCGTGATCGTTGGCTCGTGATCGTTGGCTCGTGGTTTGCTGGCCGAACGGTGGACAGGCGACGGAGATGGCGGGGAACGGACGGACGTCAGACAGGGGACACTGTCGGAATCGGAGATGCGTTCCGGCCGCCGGCACGGTACCTACTGGGAGCGCGGTGCTGGTGGCTCGTCCACCACATCCGCCCCACCCCGCACTGCGATCACTGATGACCGAGGAGTCGACACGATGGCCGTTGCAGCGCAGGATCACGACGCGAAGATCGCTGCCTACGCCGATCCGCGGATGTTGGTCACCACCGACTGGTTGGCTGAGCGGCTTGACGATCCCGAACTGGTCGTGGTCGAGTCCAGCGAGGACGTGCTGCTCTACGAGACCGGCCATCTCCCCGGCGCGGTCAAGATCGACTGGCACACCGAACTGAACGATCCGGTCACACGTGACTACATCGACGGTGCAGCCTTCGCCGAGTTGATGCGGGCCAAGGGCATCAACCGCGATTCCACGTTGGTGTTCTACGGCGACAAGGCCAACTGGTGGGCCGCCTACGCCCTGTGGGTGTTCACCCTGTTCGGTCACGAGGATGTCCGTCTCATGGACGGCGGCCGTGACAAGTGGGTGGCCGAGGGACGGGAGCTCACCACGGCCAAGCCGGACCGTCCCCGCGGCAGGTACCCGGAGGTCCATCGCAAGGATGGGGCCATCCGTGCCTTCCGCGACGAGGTGGAGGCGCATCTGGAGCGGCGCGGGAAGCTGGTGGACGTGCGCAGCCCCCAGGAGTTCACCGGCGAGCGCACCCATATGCCCGACTACCCGCAGGAGGGTGCGCTGCGGGGCGGTCACATCCCGGGGGCGCGCAGCGTCCCGTGGGGCCGCGCGGTCCGCGAGGACGGCAGCTTCAAGCCGGTCGAGGAGTTGCGGGCACTGTACGAGAAGGAGGAGCACCTCGACCCCGATGACGAGGTGATCGTCTACTGCCGCATCGGCGAACGGTCCAGCCACAGCTGGTTCGTGCTGGCCCACCTGCTCGGCTACCCGCGGGTGCGCAACTACGACGGCTCCTGGACCGAGTGGGGCAACCTGGTGCGTGCGCCGATCGAGCAGGGCGAGGCCCAACCGCTCGACTGAGCGCGCCGCTGCCCGGTCGGCTGCTGCGGCGTGGCCTTGTTGGTCGGCGTCCCGGACGTAGCGGGGCGCGGTGGACGGGCTGGGGTAGGGAGCCGGTCAGCGATGGCCGGTTGGCGTCCCCGGCGAGGCGCGGTGGTCGGTATCCCCTATGCGAACAGTATGTGAGCAGCGGAAGCCATACCGATTTGAACCCTGAAAGACGAACGAAGTGAGTCTCTCTTCGGTTCAAATCCGACCCGTTGGTTCGTTGTCTTATTCGAACCGAGCAAGCGGCTCCCGTAGCTCCCAGGAATCAGTCGACGGGTCGAGTCGATGTGGCTCCGTTCCGCGTTCGGCCAGCAGCCCGGCGTGGTAGAGCATCGTCTTCAACTGGAAGACGGTCGG
>JAWOCZ010000230.1:0-11771 GCA_046483565.1 Nitriliruptoraceae bacterium | reverse complement strand
GTTGTTGAGGGCGGTTTCGTTATCCGGTGCGTCGGCGCCGCGAGGCGGCTGGTCCGCTCCGGGTTGCGGTGTGTGGTCCTCGAGAGCCGCGACCGTGTCGGGGGCCGGCTCCTCACCCACGCCAGTCCGGCCGGTCGGTTCGACCTCGGCGCCACCTGGTTCTGACCCGGCGAGTCACGCGTCGCCGCGCTCGCCGACGAACTCGGGGTTCGCACCCACGCCCACCACCTCGCCGGCGACGCGCTGTACCACGTCCCCGGCGGCGCCCAGCGCCTCGACGGCAACCCGATCGATGTCGCCGCCGGCCGCTTCAGTCACGGCGCCGCGGAACTCGCCGAACGCCTCGCCGCCGACCTCGGCGACGTGCGGCTTCGGGGTTCGCCCCTACCAACCGCATGGTTCGCTGCAGCGTGGCCACCGTGGCAGTCTGCAGCGCGTCTGGCGATCCGAGAGGAGCATGATGGCTGCCCCGATCTTCCACATCGTCCCCACCCGGGACTGGGAGCAGGCTGCCGAGCCGTTCGCTCCAGCATCGCTCGACACGGAGGGCTTCATCCACTGTTCTGCTGGAGAACAGGTCCCGCGGGTTGCCTTGGCGTTGTTCGCTGGCCGGTCCGATCTCCTGCTCCTCGAGATCGATCCGGGCCGTCTCGAGGCACCGCTGAGGTGGGAGGACTGCTACGAGGAGGGTGAGACGTTCCCGCACCTCTACGGCCCGCTGCCGCAGGACGCCGTGATCGACATCCGTCCCTACCTCCCCGACGAACGAGGACACTTCCCGGATCCCGCGTAGCGGCGATGGGCGTCATCCACGGACACAACCTGCCCCGCCGCGGTCGCGTCGTTCGTGTGCCGACCGGTCCTGCGGATCAGGTACGGATCTGCCGCTGCGGCCACTGCGCCACGAGGAAAGGCATCGGCCGGACGCTTTCGTTCGATGCATCGCGGGAAGGACGGCTTTCGCATCCCGGCCATGGACCACCGCCGCAAGTGGGCGCCGCGCAGGCGGCGCGCTACCTCGGTGTCGTGAACCGGCAGCGAGGACCGGGTGCGGCTTCGAGCCGCTGATCCACTGCCCTGCGGTCTCGTCGCAGTGCTGTCCGCCGCCGGGTATGCGATGAAGAAGCTCGCGCTGCGCCACCAGGACCTCGACGCCGAGATCAAGGACCTCGACCGGCAGCTCACCTGGCTGGTCCCCGTCGCTGCCCCCGAACTGGTTGCCCGTCCGGGCATCGGGATCCACACCACCGCGATCCTGCTGGTCACCGCCGGGGACGACCCCGAACGGCTGCACTCCGAGGCCGCGTCCGCCCGGCTGACCGGCACCGCCCCCCGCCCGCCTCCTGGCTGGTGGACAGGTCGGTGCTCGCCCGACGCGTCGAGCTGAAAGGACTCCTCGGTCACGTCGCCGTTGCCGTCCGGGAGACGGCCTCCGCCTGGCCGCCGGGGACGATCGTCACGGACCCGGCGAACCCGTCCGGGAAGTCGCCGCCGGTCCGCCCGATCACGGGCATCGCGTCCTCGATCGGTGGCTGCTCGAGCACGTGGTCGTCCATCCGGCCCTCCTGCCCGCTGTCGTGCGCAACCTCACCGGGTTCGAGGTGGAGCTCGCCTCCCGTGCTGTCCGGCTCGGTGATCGTGAGCGGTTGCGAGCCGCACGCGGTGGCCAGCACCACCACGCCGAGCAGCACCCCACGCCCGGCTCGCAGCCATGCCGGTCGGTGTGCAGCCGCAGCGACCCGGCTGCGGTGTGCCCGCATGGACAGCCTCCCCGTCTCGCTTCGGGCAGGTGGGACGAGTCAGCCCCCGGTCGGGTTCCCGGGACGTCCCCGACCCTGGTCGCCCCCACGCCTGGACGGTCGCCGCAGTAGGTTCTCACCTGGGCGACGGAGGTCGTGTCGCTGTCAGGGGGACGGGATGCGGTCGGCTCCGGTTCTGCGGGTCTTCGTGCTGCCGGCCGTTGTCGCGGTGGTGGCAGCTGGTTGTGGCTGGCTCCAGCCCGCACTGTCGGCTGAGGCGTTGGAGCAGCGCAGCGTCGCCGTCCTCGAGCGACTGCCCGTCGAGCCTCTTGGTGACGACTTCGGGGTCACCAGCGAACAGGTCAAGCTCGACCGCCCCTACGCCATGGCACACGCCGTCGGTCCCGAGGTCGACCTCGAGGAGCTTGCCGCTGCCGTCATCGAGGTCGTGGAGGCCGACGGGCTCGAGGTGCAGCACCGCCGGCCGGTCGACGACAGCCTCGGCTACGAGGTGCTCGCCACGGACCGGCGTGTGGTGGTGCGTGTCCAGCTCGGCCCCGGCCTCGACGGCAACCTCGCCTACCCGCCGCTCGAGCGCGGCACCTACATCGCGGTCCAGCTGGCAAACATCGACAGCGGACCGGCCTGGACCGAACCCGACCGCTGACCACGAGCCGACGGCAGCCCCGGAACAGCCCCGCCGCTCCTGGCGCAGCTCCCGGTCATCGGCGTCTCCCACCCCGACTCGCAGCCTCGACGCGCGGAGGTCATCGAGGTGGTGTCGTGCCCGATGGGGCCATGCGCCACGCCAACCTGGGGCGTCATACCGCACGCGTCACGGGAGCTCCACGGGCACCGGCGCTGACCGGGCCAAGCGTCCGTCGAGGCTCAGCAACGTTGCGCTCAGCGTCTCGGCGCACGCGATGTAGAGCCCATCACGTAGGGCGATGTTCGCCCGGAGCTCCCACGCCCGCTGGAGCAGCGGCGCGATCGGGAGGCGCTCGACCGGCAGCCGGACCAGGCGGTGGAGCGCCCGAGTGAGCCTGGCAGCTTCTGCATCGCCGGCCCGCTCCAGTCGACCGAGTGCGGACAGCACCTCGGCATCGAGGTGGGCGGGGGCAGCGAGCGTGGCCCCACGCATCCTGGCTGCCACCACATCACCACGGTGCGTTCGGCGCAACACCTCGACCACGACCGATGCGTCGACCACCAACAGCTGTGCGCTCACGCGACGTCGATGTCCCGTCGGCCCTCCTCGACCAAGGTGACGCTGTCCGGGCCTTCGCTCGGCAATGGAGGGTCTCCTCGCACCTCGTCGAGCCACTCCTGAAGGGTCGGTAGGGCAGCGTGGCGGTGCAGGACCTCGACCACGTACGCACGCAGACTCATCCCGGCCGCGTCCGCGCGCCGGACCAGCTCCCGATGCGTGGTCTCGTCCAGATCTCGGATGTGCATGTTCACGGCCATGACCTGACGGTAGCATTTCGCTACCACGTCGTCGAGAGGCAGGATGCCGCCGTAGTCGTGTGGGACCGGACCCGACGGCCAAGCCGCACAACAGCACGGTTCCGGCAGGGCCGTAAGCGATCGCGCCCGAGCAGGCGTTGGTGTTCTGCCAGCATGACGTGCTCGACAGCGCCGCCTCTGAGGTAGAGAAGGTTCTCGCCGACCGGCGTTGCTCGAAGATCATCCGCGGACCGGGTCTCAACCGGCTGGGCAGCGTGGGCGCCATGGGCAGTGGTCGCAGTGCGCCGCGGGTCGGGGGACGAACTCCGTGTCCGCCGCCGCCAGCGAGGCCGTGCGTTCGACCCGTGCTCGAGCGGCCGCCATCCCCTCGTCGGCCAACGTGGCCGTGACCAGGTCGGGGCCGGTGGGATAGTGCAGCGTGGCACGCACCGTGGTGGTCTCCGGCCACGCCGCACGGACGAGCGCGCCGTACAGGTTGAGCTGCAGGTCCGCCGCGATCTCGGAGCTGCTGGCGCGACGTGCCGTCACCTTGTGGTCCACGATCTCCAAGGTCGTCGCGTCCCGCCGCAGCAGCAGATCGAGGAAGCCCGCGACCCGGTGCCCCGTCGCGAGGAGGGTCCGCAGCGGCACCTCCACACCGACGACCTCACCGACCTCGAGGACGTCCTCGTGGAGCGTGCGCTCGACCTGGCGGCCGGCCTCGCGGTAGCGGCCATCGTCATGGGGCAGTTCGAGCATGTCCCACGACTGCCGTAAGGCCGCCAGCGCCTCTGGCAGCCCGGTGATCAGCGGACGGTCCGGGTGCCGTCGCTTCGCCTGGTAGGCGGCCTCGAGGGCCGCGTGCACCGCCGACCCGACCCGCCACGAGACCGGCACGAGACGGTCCTGCGAGAGCCGCTCGACGTAGGCGTAGCGGTACCGCCTCGGGCACCGCTCGTACTCACGGGTCGACGACACGCTGTGCCACCGCACCCGCGGCTGCGCGCCCTCTGACACCGGCGGGCTCGACGGCACCGCGACGTCGCAGTGGTCGGAGCTCGTCGGCAACGGTTCAGTGGCCATGCCCGAGTGTCCCTCGCCGGTGCGACACCGCGACCTGGGCCACGCCTCTGGATCCGACCACTTGCTCTCTAGCGACGCGATACCGAGCGGCTCCAACCAGTCGAGGTCCTGCGAGAGCCAAGGTGCCCCTCTGACCACGTGGCCTCACCGGACCGTCACCTCGGGGCCCGCTCGTCGACGGCCAAGCCTGTGTCCGGGCGTGGCACTCCTGAACGCCGAAGGGTGGCTGCGCGCATCACCTGGAGGAGCGCGTCGTAGGGCGGTATGGCCACGGCGGTCAGCCGAAGCGCTCGAGGGAGGCGTGGCGACGGCACTCGGGCTGCCGCGTGTCGCCGGTTTGCCGCCTAGGTTCGGCGGAACGAAGGAGAGAAGCCATGCAGGTTGCGCTCTGGTCCATCACCGATGGGCAGCCGGCCCGCCTCGAGCCGCGCCGTGAGTTCCTCGAGATCGACCTCGAGACGTGGATCAAGCGGCATCCAGATCTAGCGATGGAGGGCCTGAGGTGGGTAGGTCGGCAGATCGTGCTGCCCGACCGCAGCAGGCCCGACCTCGTGGGAGTCAGTCGTGAGGGAGCGTTGGTAATCGCAGAGCTCAAGCGCGGCCATCTCGGGGTGTGGGCACTCACGCAGGCGATGCACTACCTGCTGACGATCTCGGCGATGGAGCCCGACGCGATCCTGCGCCGGCTCGACCTCGACGGCGAAACCCGTGACACGTTGGCTACGGCGCTGAGCGCGGAAGGGGCACTCGACGTCATCCTCTTGCTCGTTGGCACGGGACGTACCCCAGAGCTCGAGCGGGCGACTTCGTTCCTCAGTGACCGCGGACTCGACGTCACCGTTCGAGTCGTGTCCTTCTCGCCGTTCGTCGATGAAAGTGGGTGTGTCTTCCTCGCACGCGAGGTCGAGGAGCACGAACAGCCGTCCGAGGAGCTTACGCCGCGCCAGCGGGGGCGTCGGGCGGCCAGTGTGGATCGGATCCAGGACCGTGCACGCGATTTTGGGGTCGGACCAAGCATTGACGCGGCGATCGATCTCGCCGAGGACCTCGGCCTAAGGGTCAAGCCATGGCCGAAGTCCATCACGGTGGTCCCGCCGTTCACACGGGGTAAGACGCTGATCTACCTCTCGCCGAAGGCGGACGGACGGGTCGGCTTCGGGTACAGCGTCGACAACCTCGTGGAGCTCTACGACGCAGATGCGGACCATGTCGCACGAGCGCTTGGGGGCAACTGGGAGGATCTGCCTCCAGGCGAGCTCGATGAGCGGCTTCGCGGCTTCCGGGAGCTGATGCTGCAGCTGCTCAGCGACGGTGAGAGCCCGACCTGAGCCAGCGAGCAGGCTCTTGCCTCTGGGCGACGTGACAGGGGGGCGAGCTTGGCTCAAGAATGGCGGAATGCCGGGGATGACCTGAGCCCCGAGTGCTTGGTGTCCTGAAGCGGGGGACCGGGCGCTGAGCACCGCTCCGCCAGTACCGGCCAACCCGTTGCCGCTAGGCAGCCGTAGCCCCGGTCTTCGGAGAACGGCCGGATCGTGCCGGCTCGGTGCCGACGCCCCGGGAAGATCAGAGGTGCTGCTGCGGACAGCGACATGGAACGGCAACTGCTGACCGACGCGCTCGAGAACGCCGACCTGACTTGCGTCACCGCCGAGGACGTCGTCGCCACCCGCACGTCGCGCGGGGTAGACCTCGTCATCGGCCACGCCCCAGCAGTACAGATGCTCAGACGACTGGCTGGGAAAGCGGCGAGGAACCGCCCTTTCGGGGACCGTTCAGCAGCACGGGCGTTGCTGCATCAGGTCTGCTCGATCAGAGCGGTGAAGCGGTCAAGACCATCGCCTTGGTGATGACGATCGATGTGGTGGACGTTCCACAGCCCGGAGGTGCGGATGGCGGGCCGGTCGGCGTGGTGGCCGAGCCAGCCAGCCGATGGTGGGTCGATCGCCGGCCGGTTCGCGTTGGACAGCAGAGCGATCAAGTCACGTTCGATCGTGGCCCGGTCCTGCCGGTCCTCGACTGCGAGCCACAGCATCGGCATGGCACGGATGTGGTCGGACACGGTCCGCTCCAGTTCGACCTCGGCGTCGCGGACCTCGCGTGGGGCGGAGCTGCCTCTACCCCAGTCTGGGGCGTCGGCGTGCTGGTCGCGGGCAATCAGTGCGGTCCCGACGTGGAGCCGGAAGATCGAACCGCGATGGTTGCCTCCGCCCGGGTTCGCCCCGGCCAGCGTCCCGCGGTGCTGTGCGAGCCGGGTCCATAGGGTCGTGCTGGAGGTCGCGGTCAGCGCGTGGGTGCCGACCCGGGTGACCCGCGGGGTGCGGTCATCCTCACGGAGCTCGCCCGGCTCGAAGAACAGGTAGATCCCGTGGGTCGGCCAGCCGTCCCGACCCGATGCCGACGCGAGGGTTCGGGCTCCACCCAGCCGGCCACGCAGACGGTCGACCGCGCCGTAGAACTCCTCCAGACGCGCGCGGCGATCAACCATCGGCCGGCTCCTTCACGAACCGGACCCGCTCTGCGGTCAGGTCGACCCGGTCGACCTTCCAGCCCGCATCCAGCCAACCGTGGGCCTGTGCCCGTGGGGTGTTCGCCCACCATGGCCGGTGGCGGCGTGCTGAGCTCGGCAGCGCCGATCCCAGGACCTGCTCGAGCTCGGCGAACGCGACCTCGGCCGTCCGCCCCGGCAGGGACTGCAGCCAGCCGGTAAGGGGGGCGTACTTCGATGCGCGCTCCGACGACGGCGCCGGCTGGATGGGGGTGGTGCGTGCCGGTGTGTTGTCGTCGACGGCTACCGGAAGTGTCGCGTACCAGGCGAGCTGCTGGCCCATGGTCAGCCCGGCAACCGGCAGCTCCACCGTCGCACCGGCCGCCCTGAGCCCCTCCAACAGTCCATGGTCGGTGTAGGCCGACCCGGCATGGACCTCGAACGTCTGCCCGGAGAGCCCACCGACTGTCTCGACCAGCTGGTTCAGTACCTGCCGTGCCCATTCGCGGCGCTGCTGGATGCCCCTAGTGGTCAACGACACGTCATACGGCTCGAGCAGTCGGTCGGGAGGGACGAGCCCGTGCGCGGCGGACAGGATGAACCACCGGTCGCACGAACGCTCCACCGCGGCACGCCTGCCTCTGAACAGCGGCGAGACGTAGAGCTCGCCAGCAGGCGCCCGGACTGCGAGCTTCGACTTCACACACCCTACGAGCCCAATCCTCACGATCACACCCCCTCCACTGGTCGCGTCGTAGCGACGATCAGGGCACGTATACGCTGACCATCCGGCAGTTCGGCGTAGTCGCGCCAGCGCAGGTCGTAGGTGCCGGTCAGCTGGATCGGCGCTTCGCGACCGGCGATGCTGCCAAGAGCGGCTGCCGCGTCCCAGGCCAGGGTGCCGTTGATCCGACGGCCCTCATGGATCCGGAACGCCGCGTCGTTGCTGCGGCCGTTCCAAGGCTTCCAGAATGCCGGGACATTGGTGAGCACGACCACGGTGCCATGGGCAGCGAGCCCGGCGGCGGTCCATCGTTCGATCCGGGCGAGGTCACGGAGCACGTCGTAGCGGCGCGTGTCATGCGCACTCTGATCGGTGAGGACGAACCGTTCGCCGGCCACCGTCACATCGGCGCGGCGTACGAGGTACTTCACCTCGACGACATGAGACGAGCCGTCTTCTTGCACGACCCAGAGGTCCGCGGCTTCGCGGACCAGTGGCTCGGGACGACGTTCGAGCCGGACCTGCGTTTGGGGGTCATCGAGTCGGATCTGCCAGGCGAGCTCATGCTGCAGGTCTGCCTCGGCGTGGAAGACGGGCCGACGCGGGGCCAAACGCCGCAACGTCGCAGTGATGTCGAGTGGCGGAGTCCTCATGCGAGCCAATCCGGACGAAGCTCTGCCGGAATCCGGCGCGGTCGGTCGGGCTGGAGTCTGCTGGCGTGGCCGGGCAAGCAAGCACCTACGTGCGTTGTCTCGCGAGAGAGCGCCTTCGGGTGCGCGCTCAAGGTGTCTCTACCACCGTCAGTGGCCGCCTCGCCAGCTGCTCATGCTCGGTCTGGATGAGTAACAGAAACCGTTGCCGTGCGTCCTATCGATCTGGGATCGGCTGGCAGCTTCTATGGCTAGATGATCGCCGACCGGTGCCCCTAGAGGATCAGTGGTTCGTCGCTATGCATCCACTGGTCGAAGTCCTCGGGTGTCCTCCAGTCGAGGTGTAACCCGAGGCGGGCGTTGAACTCGATCAGCGACTGGAAAGCAGTGCTGTCGTCGCCGGCGGCCAGGTGGTGTTCGATGTCGTCGAGGACGGGCAGCACCTGGTTCGCGAGGTGCTGGGCGTGGAGCTCGGTGGTCAACTCCACCATGCGACGCTGCTCCTCGATGCAGGCGATGGCGTCGTAGATCCATAGCTCCAGCGCTTGCAGCTCCTTCTCGGCGAGTCGGGCCTCCTTCGCTGCAGCGGCCGCGATCTTGAGGCCCTCCTGGACCATCGCTGCCGCGACATACCCGAGCGCGCCACCGACGAGCTGCCCTGCAACCGGTACCGGGATGAGGGCCTGCCCGGCGAACCCGAACGCCCACATCGAGGTGTTGCGGATCACCGCTGCACCGCTGCGGCGGCTGAACTCGTCAGCGGTGCACTGTCCGTTCGCGAAGGCATAACCCGCAGTGGCGACCTCTATGGCGGTGTTCGCCATGGCGACGGGCCCGAGCGTCTCGGAGAACCCGATGAAGTGCTCGGGGATCCGAGCAGCCGCACGGATCACCTGTGAGAACGCACTCACGGAACCGGCCCGCACTGCGGTGGTTCCAGCCGTACGTGCGATGTCGATGACGTCACGTGCTGGCGTGCTGGTCCCGTCGCGGTCGATCGCGACCTGCAGCGATGCGGCGACGAGACCAAACGCGCCTCCGGCGACGCTCGCGAAGCCGGTCATCGCCGCGAGTTCCTGCAGCTCTGCGCTCCAGGCATTGCTGGCTAGCTCATCCAGAAGCGAGTTCCGGGGTCCGGTCGCGAGCTCCTGCAATTCCTCTCGAGTCGTACCACCCGAGGAGATCCCGCCATGCGCCAGTTCGCCGCGGAGTTGGGCATCGACCTCCTCGTAGCGTGAGAAGGCGATGCCATCCGGGTTCTTCCCAAGCTCCTCCTGGAGTCTTGTCCGATAAACCGATTCCTGGTCACTTGGGACCAAGCGCTGCATGCCCGCGTACTTGTCGCTGCTGAGCACCCGGATCGCGTCCTGCTCGTCGCCGTAGACCTTCGCTTGGACTTGACGGAGGACCTCGGAACCGCTGAGGATCTCGATGTCTGCCGGATCGCCCGGCCGACCGTCAGCGGCGGTCATCCGGGCGGAGAGCGGGCTATTCGCACCCGCAGCGTTGACGTTGAACCTCGTTGACTCCAGGAATTCGAAGTAGGCACCGGCACGTTGCTCTGGGGTCCTGTTCGCATTCCTGTCAATCAGACGCTGCGCGAGCTCGCCGTGATCATCACGCAGCCACTCCCGGGTCTGACGTGCCAAATCAGCAGTCTGCTCACGTGCGTAGACGAACCCCGTGAGGGATCCGCCGGCGCGCCGAAGGTTCTCTTGCGGGGCTTGCTCGCTGATCACTCGGGGTCCTTCTCTTCCTGCCGGCCACGCTGGTCTCGTAGCACCTTCCGAGCCGCACCGAGCAGTTCAGCGCCGTCCCCCGATAGGTCACCTTGCTCGGTGATAAGCGGGACATCCATCACGGCCCGAAGGGTCTTGACAAGCATGACCGAAACGCGAACTGCCTGCTTGTCGACCTCCGGGAAGCGCTTGTAGTCCGTCTCCGCTGCGGTGATGTACTCGAGCACCGCGATGCGTTCCCCAGCGAGCGCGGCGAGCCGCTCCACGAGGTCGCGGACATCCAGCGCGCGCACCTGGATCTGCTCTGCTTTCGAGATCGCCAGATCCATCTCAGCTACGGCCTTCTGCGCCTCAGCAGCATCGTGCTTGGCCTGTGCGTAAGCCTGCTTTCCTTTGTGGTGTACGACCAGACCACCGACGGCCAGGACCGGCGCGGCGACGAGGCCACCGAGCACGGCCATACCGCCAGCCATGCCCATACCGCCCGCCGCGAGTGAGCCGCCACCTAGCCAGGCGAGCGTGGCGTTCGTAGCTGCCGCGCCACCGAGCGTCGAGATCGCCGTTCCTGTGGAGGCAGCCCCCACCGTGCCTACCCCGGCCCAGGTGATAAGTCCGGCTGCGGCGCCCGCGCCGCCGCTCAACACCGTGGTCTTCATGGCATCCACCGGCCCGAAGTCGATGCCGCGAACCTTGATGTTGTAGTCCTCGACCTCCTCCGGTAGCTGCTCGAGGTCGAGGTCGTTGAGCTCCACGTTCTTCAGCCGCTCGAAGACGGTCGCGAAACGCCGCACGGCGCCGTCGTAGACCTCGAGCTTGGTCCGACCGAGATCCTCCAGCGCGTTCTTGGTCCGTTCCCGTTGGTGCTCGAGCTTGCGCTGGTTGGTGCTCAGCTGGCGTTGTGTCTTCTTGTTCAGCTGATGCGCGTCCCAGAGGCGGATCTTGACGACACCCACACCTATCCCCCGTACCCGGCAGGACACGAACGCTAGAGGGCGGGATTTGGCCGTACAAGAGCAGTGCCAGGCATGCTCTTGCTGCAACACGCCAGCTAGCGCCACTGAGAGGCAACAGGAGATGAGTGGCGCTCGTCACGAACCGCGCTGTGATCGTCCACACCACCCCGGCATGTGTTGCGACCTCACGTGCGTAGCCGCCGGCAACAAGCTGGTAGGTAGCCACGAAGTCGGTGACGTCGGTAGTCATGCTCAACACGAGTTGGCGGCCTAGGGGCTGGCGGTCCGCGTGTGCGGACCATCAGTCGAAAGGATTCAAGGAGCGCGGAAGCAGTGCCGATGGCTGTGGGACGGCTTCAGTGCTGGCAAGGGGGACGGCCGTGGACGCCGAAAATGGGACGGATCAAGCTGGCCTTGACCTCATCGGGGTGCTCGTCTGGATCGGTTCCGCAGCCTTCATCATCTTCATCGGAGTCCCACTCTTGGGGGCCGCCATCGGCTTCGTGGCTCTCATCGGTGGCGTCGTCCTGAGCTTCATTGCTGCTCTGCTCCCGTTCGCGATTGGCTTGGCTGTCATCGCCGGGGTGATTGGGTGGTTCTCAGACAACTAGAACGGCTGAGGACAGTCTTCTCTGCTCCGGCGACTTCTTCCTCTAGCTACGCCTGGGCCATTGCAATGTCTTCAATCGGACTGGTCATCGCCTGACGACGATGCCTTGGCCCGAACAGCTCTAGCAGTTCTCGGAACCTTCCTCGTTGCTCCTCCTTCGCGCCATCGTCGACCTATCCGTCGCGTTCTCCGGCTACCTCCCAGCCGTGCTGGATCGGCGCTACGTCCGGGTCGGTCCAGAGGATGCGGCGACGGTCGGCGGTGAGTTCGTAGATGGCGGACTGCTCGTAGCCGTCCGCCAGGGCCACGACATCGGACAGCTCGGCGTCCAGCACGGCGAAG
>JAWOCZ010000214.1:0-3612 GCA_046483565.1 Nitriliruptoraceae bacterium | reverse complement strand
CTGGCCGGTCAGGAGTGATCCCGAACCGGGCAATAACCGCCGTGATGACACGATCGAAGCGCGACTTTTTCTCAACGCAATCACACGGCGGGGTGGAGCGCCCCGTATCGGTGCGGGATGGTCCACGGCTGAGCGCCGCAACGGCCCAGACCTGAGTCCTGAGCCGCTGCGGCACCCAACATGATCATGCGCTGCCCTACAGCGCGTCGCGCAGGGAGGTGAGGAACTCGTCGACCTCTGGATGAAAGTCACGACCGAACGTCTCCGTCATCGAATCCCACTCCGACAAGGCGATCTCGACATGCGACAGGACGTCAGACGAGAAGAACCCCAGCACGAAACCCAGGGGGACGTTCTCGTGGTCATCGAACTTCTTCAGGGCGTCTCGCAGTACCTCAGCGGTCATGACAGTCTCCTGGCGTCGGGCCACACGTGGATGGCGTTGTTGTCAGGGGTGATCCCCTGCGGCAGAGACGGTCAGGCCCCCACGGCTGCGCGCAACCACCGGCCCGTCGGATGCCGAACCCGGACCACGTGCCGCTGTCGAGGCGCTCCGAGACGTGCTGCAGCGAGTTGAGACGCTGGGCTTCACCGTCTTCCTAGGCCAGACGCGTGGCTGGCTACCGCACCGCGGCTCGCCCTCAACAACGAGATGCCGCCCGGCTGCGCGCAGGGAGCGTGGCGGCACCGTCGCGGGCATGGACACCTACAGCACACCTCTCACCTGCACTCTCGCCATCGACACGCTGTGCGACGGTTCCGTCCTACGTGAACTCGACGACGACCACGTCACGCGTTTGGCGGAGGTTCTCGACGACTTGCCACCTGTGATCGTGGAGGAGGCAACGGGCGCGGTCATCGACGACGGCAAGCATCGGGTCGCGGCCGCCCGTCGTCGCGGCCGCGCACATGTCGATGCTCGGCTGGTACAGCTTGGTCCCGGCGAAGCCCTGGCAGCAGCAGCGCGTCTCAACGCGCGGCACGGCCTGCCGCGCACGATGGGAGAGAAGCAAGCGGCCGTACGTCACCTGCTCGAGGAGGACCCGAGTCGTTCGAACGGCCTCGTCAGTCGCCTCGTAGGGCTGAGCCCCTCCACCGTTGGCCGCATACGGTCCCGTTCAGGTGCGTCAGCAGCGGAGCTGAACGGCCCACGCGTCGGTGCGGACGGCAAGACCTACCCGACCGACAGGAACGAACATCACCGTGACGTGGAGAGGTTGCTGCGTACCCACCCCGACCGGCATCGCCCGCGAGGCCGGCGTCTCGCCCGCCACCGTCCTCGCAGCGCGGGACCGCATGGCGACGACGCGCCACACGGGGCTGGTCGGCCGCTTCGTCACCTGGCTGCGAGCCGATGTCCGACGCTTCGTCAACCGCCATGCAGGACAGGCTGAGCCCTGACCAGGGGCATCCCACAGCACCGGCCGGCATCGTGAACCACAGGAGGTCGGCCGCCCCACAGCGGGGCACGCAACCACCGCAGCGGGCACCTCTCGTGTCGCCAAGGTTCGCGAGGGTGGACCTGCCAGCATCCGCGTCCCGCTCTCCGCCGCCATCGAAACCGCCACGTTGCCCGAGGAGCGATCAGATCACCACACCACCGGCCTGACCCGCCTCAGCTCACGAGGGTGAACGGCAAGCGCACACCAGTAGCCAGCCGGTTGCAGGACCGGGGAGGACCGGCACGGTGACACATAAGGAATGGCGGAGCTCCCCGCGTAGGCGGGGGTGACCCCAAACAAGCCCCACATGACAGGGCTGCGAACTCCTCCGCCGTTCCAACGCTCCCCGCAACAGAGCGGGCACGCCGCAGAACAACGTGCGGCCAGGAGGGCCCCGGCGTGCCGGGGCCCTCCTTACGTAGCCAACGACACCTGCGGTCTCGGATCGCACCCGAACCCAGCCGCCGACCGGTTTGAGTGCCCAGTCAGCGACGATCAGGACACCACGACCGAGTCATCCAACGCAGTCCCGACCGCAGCCATCGCTGGCTGGCCCGCGTCCACGCGGGCGTGTTGTCCCAGTTTCGCGGCGGCGCTGCTTTGGCAAGCGACGAGCGCGGTCGTGGAACCGCTCCGCCTGTCTCGCCGTCCTACAGTGCGGATCGACGGGAGGGGACACGGTGCATCGCTGGAAGATCGTCAGCTGTGTGGTCTCGGTCGCGCTGCTCGCGGCCGCGTGCGGTGGGGACTCGTCCCGGCAGAATGCTGTCGGTGACGAGATCGCGGTCGAGTTGGCAGGAAGCCTGTCGCCGGAGGAGGCGGCCGCCGCGGCTGAAGGGGTGAACGAGTTCGGGTTCGACCTGCACCGGGCGGTGGCTGAGCCGGGCGAGAACACGGTGACCTCGCCGCTGTCTGCCTCGGTGCTGCTGGCGATGGTGGCTGCCGGTGCCGGCGGGTCGACCGCGGAGGAGATGGTCGAGGTGCTCGGTCTCGAGGATGCCCGGGACACCCGCTACGCGGCGTTGCTGGCCGACCTCACCGGCGAGAGCGATGTGACGTTGTCGATCGCCAACTCGTTGTGGGCGGCGCAGGGCTACCCGTTCGAGGACGACTACGTCGCCTTCGTCCAGGAGACGTTCGGGGCCACGCTGGATGAGGTGGACCTCGGCGCGCAGGACAGCGCCGACCGGATCGACGACTGGGTCGCCGACCGCACCGGCGGGCTGATCGACCAGATCGCCGCGGACCTGGGACTCCCGGACCCGCAGGCGGTGCTGGTGCTGCTCAACGCCGTGTACTTCCTCGGGACCTGGACGACCACCTTCGACGAGGACCAGACCCGCGATGCACCGTTCCGGCTCGCCGACGGCAGCCAGATCGAGGTGCCCACGATGCACCGCACCGATCCGGAACTTCAGACCGCGACCGGTGACGGGTTCGCGCTCGTCCGGCTGCCCTACGGCGACGACGAGCGGTTCGGGATGGAGGTGCTGCTACCCGACGAGGGTCTGCCGTTGGACGAGCTGCTCGTCGACCTCGACCTCGACACCTGGCAGGACACCGTCAGTCGGCTGGCACCGTCGACCCTCTCGGAGCTGGCGCTGCCGAGGTTCGAGCTGGAGTGGGACGCCGAGCTCAACGACGCGCTGCAGGAGCTCGGAATCGAATCGGCGTTCGGTAGCGGGGACTTCACGCCGATGTCGCCGGCGAACCCGTGGCTGGACACGGTCGTGCAGAAGACCTACCTGCGCGTCGATGAGGAAGGTACCGAGGCTGCCGCCGTCACCGGCGGGGTCATGGACGAGTCCGCAGGCCCACCGCCGCTGCTCGTGGACCGGCCGTTCGCGTTCACCGTCAGCGACCGCCAGACCGAAACGATCATGTTCCTCGGCACCGTGCACGACCCACGCTCCTGACCACCGTTCGTTGGCGTAGCCGCCACGACAGAAGAACCCGATGCGTCGCAAGCGCGCACGCCTGACAGCGGGAGCGGTCGCCGGCTGCCGGCCGCGGTGTCCGAACCCGCAGGGGAAGCCCAACTCCGGGCGTAATGCACCGGTCGAGATGTCTCGCCGGCCTGCTGCCGAGTGTGGTCCCTCGTTGCACGGTCCGGGATCAATGGCCATCGGATTCCGCCCTCGGACAGCCGCTGGCTTGGCGACTCAGTGGT
>JAWOCZ010000198.1:0-13039 GCA_046483565.1 Nitriliruptoraceae bacterium | reverse complement strand
GCCGATCTGCTCGTCGAGGGCACCAGCGTCCTGCTCGAGCTGGAGGGCACCACCCACGGCACCCTGCGCGGCCGGCTCCTCGCCGTGAGCTGACCATGCCTGGCGGGGTCGAGCGGTCACCGGGACCAGCGCAGCTCCAGCTGGGCGTCGGAGGTGTCCGGCGCGCGTGACGGTAGGCAGGGCTGTGTCGGGTCGTCGGCCGGCGGGATCGAGGGTGGCGCCTCGGGCCCGAGGTCGGCGGGTCGCTCGTAGCGGTACCAGACGCCGTCCTCGGGTTCGGGGAGCTGCTCGACCGGCCAGTCGGCCACGACGGGGGAGAACGGTGGCTGCCCGCGTTCCAGCACGAACACGCGGTAGCCGTCGGCCGCCAGGGCACCGAGGTCCCGGCGGGCGTCGGGGCACTGCAGGTGCGGTGACGGCGGGACGAGGACCTCGCCGAGACAGCCGGAGTGCCACTGGATCTCCGGCCACTGCACGTTGGACAGGAAGGCGCAGGGTGCGCCGTCGGCCGCCTCGGCGAGCGCGGCGCCCAACGCGACCGGCCGGGCCTGCAGCGCAGCGATGTCCGCGGCGTTGCGGGCGGCGAGGTGGAGCTGCCACCCCACGGTGGTCAGCGCGAGGACGGCCAGCACCACCGCGCCCGTCCGGCTGCGACGCCGAACCAGGACCTCCACCACGGTGACCACGCCGGCGGCGACCGGCAGGGTGAGCAGCAGCAGCCCCGGCAGCAGGTAGCGCAGGTTGATCCCGGCGTTGAGCACCAGGTAGGGGGTCACCATGACCGCTCCGGCCCACAGGCCGACCACCGCCACGCGGCGACGTGCCCGGTCGCCGTGGGGGAGCAGCCCGAGCACGATCAGCACCGCCGCGGCCACCAGCAGTGCGAGGCCCGGCACCGTCAGGACCGGGTCCTCGACCACCCGGCGGACCGGACCCTCTATGAGGTTGAGGTACTGGATCAGGCTGTTGCGGTCCGCTCCCGACGTCGAGGTGGCCCGGGCGCCGGCCAGCCGCTCGAAGGGGCCGCCGAAGCGCACGATCGCCTCGACGAGCCAGGGGAGCCAGCCGACGAAGCCCCCGAGCGCGAACGCGGCGACCGCCCGCCAGGCTCGGCGGCCGGTCACCAGCACCACCGGGGTGAGCGCCGCCGCGATCCAGACGCTCTCGCTTGGCCGGAGCCAGGCCACGACCGCGATCGCGAGCCCTACGAGCAGCAGCTGCCGCCGTTCGTCGTGGACCACCCAGCGCAACGTGGCCCCGGCGGCGGCGACGCTGGCGAACCCGGCCAGCAGGTTCGGGTAGCCCTCCACGGCGAAGTACAGCGGGACCCAACCGATGGCGGTGAGGGTCGCCGCCACCACGCCCGTCCACCCCGCCAGCACCGTGAACGGGCGGAACGCCCACACCATGGCGGCGGCGTGCACGAGGATCAGCCAGCCCCTGAGCAGGGCCGTCGGCGCCCCGAGCAGTCCGACCGGTGCGAGCACGAGCGTCATCCCGCGAGCCCGTTGCGGGCCGAACCAGACGTCCGGTTGTCCCGGCGTGACCTGGGCGAGGTAGGTGACCTCGTCCCAGCGCAGCTGCCGATCGAGGCCGGTGACCAGCAGGGCCAGGAGCCCGTAGAGCACCGCGGCGGCCAGCAACCCGGCCGTGGCAGGGTCGATGCGACGGGTCCGGGTGTCCATGGGTGCTCTGGTCACGTCAGCAGTCGCTCCACCCACCGACGGCCGACGACCTCCAGGTCGTAGCGCTCGACGACGGTCTGTCGGGCCTGTCTTCCCAGCGCGAGCCGATCGGTGGCGTCCAGCCCCGCAAGCCAGGCGGCAGCGGCGGGCACGTCAGGGTGGATGGGGGTGCCGGGGAACAGCTCCGCGGCCCCCTCACGCTCGAGGATCACCGGGACCGCCCGTGAAGCCATGCCCTCGGCGAGTCCGAGGTGGAAGGACTCGAGGTCGCTCACGCTCACGATGGTGCCGATACCCGCCAGCCAGCCGGGGATGTTGTCGACCCGGCCGTCGAACCTGACGGCGCGGGCCAGTCGACGTGAGGTGCGGATGCGATCGAGTTGGTCACGGAAGAACTGTCGCTCGGTCAGCCGTGCCCACACCCAGGGGGCATCCCAGGGCAGCGCGCCGGCCAGCCTGAGCTGCCACGACGGGTCGTCGTCGAGCAGCAGCTCCAGCAGGTCGAGCGCGCGGTCGAGGCGTTTGAGGGCCGGGAGCAACCCGATCATCCCGAGGGTGCGATGGGTGCCGGGCAGCTTGGGTCGGTCGAAGGGGAGCATGTCGATGGTGTTGGGCACCACCTCGACCTTGCCTGGATCCCAGCCGAAACGCGCGATGGCGTCGCGGGCCACGAAGGGCGCGACGCACACCAGACCATCGACCCGGCTCTGATCGACCTGCCCGGGGAAATCGGTGGTCAGCTCCTGCCGGTGGAGCCGGACGACCAGCCGCTGGTCGCGCTGGCGGTTGGCGGCGTACCAGACCGCGTTTCCGAGGCACCACTCGGCCCAGATGGTGTCGCCCCAGGCGAGCAGTTCCCGGCTGGCGTGGACGTCGTGGCCGCCGTGCCCGCTCCAGCGGTCCTCACGGACCTCGGCGCCGGCGCGGCGCAGCATCTCGACCAGCGGGCCGGTGAACTTCAGGTCGTGGCCGGCGACCACCACCCGCCGTCGACGCAGTCGGTGCTCGCCCTGGGGGCGGGCGGCCCGCAGCGCCGGCTGAAGGCGTTCGCGCACCCGGGTGAAGGTGTAGCCCTCGGCGACCCGTCGTGCGGTCCCACGGGCCCGCTCCCAGCGCTCGGGGTCGGCGAGGACCGTGCCGATGACCCCCTCGAGGTCGTCCAGCGTGTCGATGAACAGGGGATAGTCCCCGCCGAACAACCGCTCGTGCAGGGGGTTGCGGTTGAGCACCACCGGCACGTTGGCCGCGCCGTACTCCAGCACCTTGGTGGACAGCTCCAGGGAGGCGTCCATCGACGGGTGGCGGGCCGACAGCGCGATGTCGGTCGTCGCGAGGAGGTCGGCCACCTCGCTGCGGCTGACCGCACCGTGCCACACCAGCCCCGGCGTGGTGGTCAGGGCGGCACGCACCGCCGGGGCGTACCCGGGGTCGTCGGCGGGGTCGTGCACCTTGTCCCCGGCCACGTGGAGCTCGAGCTCTGGGGAGTGTTCCCGCAGCGCGGTGAAGGCGGCCACGGTCTCGAGGAAGCCCCACAGCGGTGCGAACTTGCCGGCATAGAACAGCTTGGGCGGTCGCCCAAGCGGCCGTGGTTCGCGCAGGAAGGCCTCGGGCACCATCGGCGTGAGCAGGGCGGTGCGCCAGGCCGCCTCGGGGACCAGGCCCTCGAGCATCCCCCGTAGCTCGTCGGTCTGGCACAGCACGCGTTGGGAGGCCGACGCGATGCGGCCGAGGGCGGCCCGCTCGTCGGGTCCGGCGAGGTGCGGCTGCTGCGGGATGTCGGTGAGGTAGGTCCACAGCCGGCCCCGCAAGCCCGCACGGTCGGCCGCCTGCTGGCAGAGGGCGAACCCCCGCAGCAGCACCACGTCGAAGGCCTCCCGGCCGTCGAGATCCTCGAGGACGTCCAGTGCCTGGGCGGGGGTGAGACGGGGCCGTCCCCCGGGATCGGTGACTAGGTGCACGTTGGGGCGCCCGAGCAGGGGCGCGACCACCAGCTCCCGCTCGATCGGCGCCTTCAGCAGCACCCACACGTGGGTGTCGTCATCCAGTGCGAGGGTCTCCGCGAGGGCGGCGAGCCAGATCGCCGAGCCGTCGATCAGGTTGAGGTTGACGTCGCCGTAGATCGCGATGCGCATCCGGCTCAGCCCGCCGCAACGGTCGGCGCGCCCACGCCCGTGGGCACCGCACCGAGGTTGAACGGTCGGATCCCGGCCGCAGCCAGGATCTCGCCGACCCGGTCGGCCCCTGCGGGGTCGACGTCCCAACCGTGCTCGAGGACGAGTTCTCGGCGCAGCGCCACGGCGGTGTTGTCGACCCGGTCCACGTGGCGCCAGGCCGGGTTGGCGGGGTCGAAGCCGGCCGCGTCCGCCGAGGTGAGTACCAGCCCGAGCACCAGGTCGGTGAGGGCCAGGGGTGAGGTCAACGGATGGGCTGGCACCACGAACGGGGAGGTGACCCGGTCGGCGAGCTGGCGCCACCGGGCGCCCGGCTGCTGCTTGGCGTCCTGGCGTACCACCGTCACCGGGAGCTCGGCGAAGCGCTCCGGGGACGCGGTGCCCACGGCCACGGTGAGCTCGCTGTTCTCCGCCGCGAGCTGCAGGCACAGCCCGTGCGTGCGGTCCTCCTCGTCGTCGAGCAGCAGCACCGTCGCCTGGCGGTCGGCGTAGGGGGTCAGCGTGTAGCCGGCGAAGGCTGCCACCCGTGCCAGTCGGTGCTGGTAGGTGTGCTCGGCGAGGACCTGACGGATCCCGGCGGCGGAGCGCTCGTGCCAGAGCCCGTCGTCGGTCAGCAGCTGCTCGATCGCTGCCCGGGCGGCCGGCTCGGTGTCGACGATCGGGATGGTGCCGCCGAACAGTTCCTCGACGCCGAGCGATGGGGTGGAGACCACCGGCGTCCCGCAGGCCAGCAGCTCGAAGACCCGGCGGGAGAACATCGTGGGCGAGGCGATCACGGAGTTGGTGTTGAGGAACAGGCGGTGCTCGCGGTAGATGCGGACCATCTCCTCGTAGGGCACCCCTCCCTGGACGTGGGGGAGGAAGCGGTCGGGGAAGCCGACGGACTCCGACTCCTGGCCGTGGGTCCGGTCGAAGATGACCAGATCGAACTCCCGGGCACCATCGAGCAGATGTTCGAGCTGCTCGCGACGCTCCGGATGCCGGTTGCGGTAGTAGGTGCCACCGAACACCGGACGGGGGTCGCGGTCGGCCAGCTCATGGGTCGGATGGTGCAGGGCGGGTTGCGCGGCGAAGGGCAGGGCGGCCACGACCTCGGCGCGCAGCCCATCCAGCGCCTGGTAGGCGGGGATGCGGTCGGCGTCGGTGGTCAGCACCACGTCGAACAGCCGCGCGGCTTCCGCGAACTTCTGGAAGTGGACCGGGTCCTCCTTGTTCCAGAACACCGTGGGGACGTCGTGTGCCCGGCACCACTCCACCAGCTCGGTCAGGTGTGGGAGCCCCACCGACGCCGGATAGGTGTAGCTGCCCACCTGGAACTCCCAGCTCCCGCCGTTGCCCTTCCAGGCCGACTCGACGAACAGCAGGTGGGGGCGTTCCGCCTCGAGTGCGGAGCGCCAGGTGTCGGGGCGGAAGGTGATGAGGTCGCAGTCCGGTGCCAGGCAGGCCTCGGTGAAGGTGTCGACCACCGCGGCGACCTTGAGGTCGGTGACCGCCCGGGCGCGCGGTGGGAGCAGGAAGCGCGATTCGAGGTGGGCGCTCGGCCGGGTCTCGGTCGGGCTTCGCAGCTGTGCGCTGGTCGCCTCGACCGCTTCGCCGGCCGCTTCGCCGGCGGGGACGGGCGAGGGGACGTCCGGCTTCGCTGCCGGTCCGAGGAGGATCCGCAGCAGCGTGATCGGCAGGCTGAGCAGCTTGGCGGGCGAGCGCCTGGCGGCGGCGATCGCCGCACCCAGCCGCCACCACCGCCGTGCCCGCAGCGAGGCGGCCTGGTGGCGGTACCGGTCCCGCTGGAAGCGCAGCTGCGCGTTGCGTTCCCGTTCGCCGATCAGGGCGCGGTCGAGGCGTTCCACCCGGCCGCTGAGCTGGTTGCGTTCGCGCAGCAGTCCGGCCAGCGCATCGGTCTGGGAGCGCAGACGGTCACGTTCGCGCTCCAGTTCGCGGATGCGTCGCTCCTCGGAGGTACTCGGGTGGTTGCTCGGCATGGGGAGGGGTCTCCTAGGAGGTCGCGGCGCGGTAGCGCGCGACGATCTCGTCGGGGTCGCCGTCGGCCAGGATCCGGCCACGTTCGAGCCAGACGACGCGGCTACAGGACTCTGCCAGGGTGTCGAGTGCGTGGCTGACCAGGAAGACGGTGCCGGCCTGTGCACGCAGCGAGGCGATGCGCTCGGTCGACTTGAGCCGGAAACGCTCGTCACCGACCGCCAGGGCTTCGTCGATCACCAGGATGTCGGGCACGACCGCCGTGGCGATCGCGAACAGCAGGCGGGCGCGCATCCCCGAGGAGTAGGCCGTCATCGGCAGGTCGATGAACTCCTCGAGCTCGGCGAAGGCGACGATCTCCTCCACCTGCCCGTCCACGTCCGCGGCCGGCATGCCGAGCGCGAGGCAGCCGAGCACGATGTTGCGCCGGCCCGACATCGTCGCCTGGAGGGCGGAGCCCACCCCGAGCAGCGTCGGCTGTGACCGGGCGTACACCTGCCCACTGTCGACGGGCAGCAGGCCCGCCAGCGCCTGGAGCAGCGTGGACTTGCCCGATCCGTTGCGACCGACGATGCCGACGGACTCGCCCCTGCAGGCCACGAGCGACACCCCGCGGACGGCGTGGATCGCCCGATGCTGGCGTCGCTGGCCGCGGAGCAGGTCCCGCAGGCTCGGTCGACGATCCTCGTACACCCGGTAGGTCACGTGGACGTCGTCGAGGACGACGTTGACCACCTCGGGGTCCACCCCGAGCAGGTCCGCGGTGGCTGCCAGGGCCGCGTCAGCCACGGCCGTACCGCTTCTCCGCGCCCAGGAAGTAGCGCAGCCCGAAGGTGACGGCGACCACGGCCCAGGCCGTCCCCGCCAACCACAGCCGTGACGGGTGCGCGTGGCCGTAGGTCGACATCAGGACCTCGCGGGTGAGCGAGATGTAGACGTAGAACGGGTTGAGGAGGAACAGGTCCTCGAGCGCGGCCAGGGACGGCCGGTCATCGGTGAAACGGGTGATGTCGTACAGGATCCCGGAGACGTAGAAGCCGAGCCGGAACACGAAGGGCAGGAGGTTGCGCAGGTCCCGGACCGACTCGGTCATGCGAGCGGTGATGAAGGCGCCACCGAGGGCGAAGGCGGTCATCAGCACGAACACGACGGGGAAGGCGAGCCAGGCGGTGCTGATCCCCTCACCGGAGACCACCATGACCAACAGCATCACCACCAGGGAGGAACCGAACCCCAGCACCTCCTTGGTCACCGTGCTGACCGGCAGCACGGCCCGGGGGAACTGCAGCGACCGGATCAACCCGAGGTTGCCGATGATCGAGGAGGCGCCGGCGGTCACGCACCGTTGCAGGTAGCTGTAGACGAACACGCCGACGGAGAGGAACCCGATGTAGTTGGCCGGCCGCCACGGCAACGCGTCCCCGCCGAGGTTGCCGAGCAGGACCCCGAAGACGAGGTAGTAGACCCCGATGAGCAGCACCGGGTTGATGAGCTGCCACAGGTTGCCGAGCAGCGTGTCCATGTGCTGGCTGCGGAAGGCGCTGGCGGCGAGGTGGTAGGTGAACTCCCGTCGCTGCCACATCCACTTCAGGTAGTCACGCAGGCGCGGACGCCCACCCAGCGGGAGGAGGCCCGCTGGCGGCGCGCTCGGCTGTATCACGCCCTCGCCTCGGCCTCGGCGAGGAACGCGACGATCTCCGATGCGGCACGCATCCCCGCCTGGCCGTCCCACAGCGGAGGTCGTTCGGTCGGGAAGCTGGTCTGCCCCCGCAGGATCTCCAGAGCGGCGCCAGCCACGTCGTCGGGGGTGACCAGCCGGTTCGTCCCGTGCGTGATCGTGATCGGTCGTTCGGTGTTGGGGCGGACGGTCAGACAGGGGACGTCCAGGATCGTGGTCTCCTCCTGGACCCCACCGGAGTCGGTCAGCACCAGAGCGGCCCCTGACACCAGGGAGAGGAAGTCGATGTAGCCGAGCGGATCGATCACGTGCAGCCCGCCGCCACTGACGAGCCCGAGATCGGCGAGCCGCTGCCGTCCGCGGGGGTGCAGCGGGACCACCACGTCGACCTCGGCGGCGACCGTCTTGAGGGCGGTGACGATGCGGGCCGCGACCTCGGGATCGTCGACGTTGGCCGGGCGGTGCAGTGTCGCGATGACCACCTCGTCGGGCAGGGCCGCGGCCGCGCGGACGGGCACCGGGTCGAAGCGAGCGCGGTGGCGCAGCAGGGTGTCGATCATCGGGTTGCCGACGAAGCGGATCCGGTCGAGGTCGCAGCCCTCGTTGCCGAGGTGGCCGTAGGCCTCCGCCGAGGTGACGAGCAGCAGGTCCGCGAGGATGTCGGTGACGCGTCGGTTCACCTCCTCCGGCATGGTCATGTCGAAGGACCTGAGCCCGGCTTCGACATGGACCAGCGGGACCCCGAGTTTGGCGCACACCAGGGCGGCCGCGATCGTGGAGTTCACGTCGCCGTACACCACCACGGCGTCGGGCCGATGCTCCAGCACCGTGGACTCCAGGCCGGTGAGCAGCGCGGCGGTCTGGATCGCATGGCTGCCGGACCCGACCCCGAGGTTGACGTCCGGCTCCGGCAGACCGAGCTCACGGAAGAAGATGTCGGACATCCGCTCGTCGTAGTGCTGCCCGGTGTGCACGATCAGCTGCACGACCTCGCGCATCGCCAGGGCGTCGACCACCGGAGCGGCCTTCATGAAGTTGGGTCGCGCACCCACGATGTGAGCGACGAGAGGAGGCATGGACGGAACCTCGGTCGATGGACGGGCACCTGGCAGACTACCCGCGCCGTTCGACCGGACGGCGGGACCCACGCGAGGAGATCCGATGTCATCGGTACCACCACCGAGTGGTCTGGTGCGTCGCCTGGTGGCCGCGCCAGCGGACAGTGCACGGACGCTGTTCACGCTGCTGCGCGACGAGCCCGCCCTGCTGCTCAGCCGGCTGCTGGGCATGCTGCCGGTGGGACCACGTCGTCTCCTCGCCCGTGCGTCGAGCCGGGCCGGCCGGATGCTCGGCCGGGCGCTACCGCATGCGGGCTGGCCGCTGGTGCTCGACCTGGTCGGACGTGACCTTGCTGGCGATCGTGCCGCCGCTGTCGTGACCGCCCGCGCCGGTGCCGAGCGGGTCGGGGTCCGGGGACGTCTGATGGTGGCCGGCTGGCTGGCAGAGGCCGACCATCCTGACGAGGCCCTGGCACTGATCGCCGATCTCGACGGTGTGTTCCCGGCGCGTGGTCGCGTCAGGTGGCGGGCCGGGGAGTGGGAGGCCGCCCGCGCAGAGCTCGCCGCAGCGGCGGTCGGCGGGACATCGGGCACCCGCCGGTTGCTGCACCGCGTCGAGCAGGACCTCACCGCGGTCACCCCGGGGTGGTTGCCCACGGTGGGTGCGCTGCCGCGTGGTCCGGTCCGGCGGGGCCGCGCCGTGCACCTGATCAACAACGCCCTGCCACAGGTGCAGGCCGGCTACACCGTGCGGGCGCAACGGGTCGCCGTCGCGCAGCGCGCCGAGGGCATCGACCCGGTCATGGTCACCAAACTGGGGTTCCCCTGGCGCCAGGGGCTCCCCGCCTCGGGAACCCGGGAGCAGGTGGACGGCATCCCCTACGTCCACGTGCCGGACCCCGGTGGTGACGCGATCTTCGGCACGGCCGAGCGGGTCGAGCGCGGTGTGGCCGCCCTGGGGCCCGTGCTCGCTCAGCTCCGCCCGGCGGTCCTGCACCCCACCACCCCCTACGACAACGCGCAGCTCGCCCTCGCGATCGGCCGCTCGCTCGACGTCCCCGTCGTGTACGAGCTCCGCGGGTTCCTCGAGGAGACGTGGGTGTCGCGAGCGGCGAGCCCGACGGCAGCACGAGCCGCCCTCGCCAGTGACCGCTACCGCCTGACCCGTGCGACCGAAGGCTGGTGCGCACAGCAGGCCGATCACGTCATCACGCTGGGGGAGGCGATGAAGGCCGATCTGGTCACCCGAGGCGTCGGTGCCGACCGGATCACGGTTGTCCCCAACGCCGTGGATCTCGACGCCTTCACCCCCTCGGTGGGTCGAGGTCGGGGCCGACAGCTTCGCGACCGGCTCGAGATCCCCAGGGGCCGACTGGTGCTCGGCTACATCTCCTCGCTCGTGCCCTACGAGGGCGTCGAGGTGCTCCTGCGTGCCACGCGGGAACTGCTCGACCGTGGTCGCGACGTCGAGGTCCTCATCGTCGGCGACGGCCCGGCACGTGTGGGCTGGGAGCGTGAGGCGGAGCGGTTGCAGCTCGATGCCCGCTGCCGTTTCACCGGTCGGATCCCGCACGAGGAGATCCACGCCTACTACGAGGCGATCGATGTGTTCGTCGTCCCGCGTCGCGACGACCGGGTGTGCCGGCTGGTCACCCCGCTCAAACCGGTCGAGGCCATGGCGCTCGAGGGCTGTGTCGTGGTCAGCGACCTGCCGGCGCTGGCGGAGATGGTGGTCGACGGGGAGACCGGCCGCGTGTTCCCGGCGGAGGACCCGGCGGCACTCGCGCAGGTCGTCGAACAGCTCGACGACGCGCCCGAGCTGCGGAGTCAGTACGGACGCGCCGGTCGCCAGGCCATCGCCGAGCAGCGCACGTGGAGCGCCAACGGTGCGCGGTATCGCGAGGTGTACGCCGCGCTCGGGGCCCTTTGAGATGCCCGGTGAGCGGCACCCGGGGTAGCGGGGTACGCACCGCGTGCGGCGCTGCACGGGAGCGGGTGTCCGCGGCCGCTAGCGTTCGGCCGGCCCAGGGGGTGCTGGTAACGCTGCGGGAAGCGACGACCGATGGCAGGAAGGACGCGCGGGATGCAGGTTTCGCTCGGTTGGTGGTCACGTCGGCACCTCGTCGTCGTGTTGCTCGTCGTGTCCGCGCTGCTGGCCGGTGGGGTCCCCGGCGAGGCCGTGGAGGTCCGCCCGGGTGACAGTCAGCGGCTGCTCGGCCAGACGTCCATCGAACGACTGGACATCCGCCTGGAGGGTGGGCAGCGGGCACGAGGCGACGTGATCCGCTTCCGTACCGACGATCCGGCGGTGCGCCTCGAGCCGCGGCTCGCCCAAGGAGTGGCCGTCGGGCTCGAGACCGTGCCGACCATGGCCCGTCGCGAGACACCCCGGGGCGCGTTCGCCGGGGTAAACGGTGGTTACTTCCTCGCCTCCCGTCTGGGGGTCCCGAACGGGCTGTTCGTTGACGGCGGTCGGTTGGTCACGGGTGACTCACTCAGCCAGACCGGCATCCCGGCCGGTCGCGCGGTCGTCGGGATCCGTGACGACGGGACACTCGTCGGTGACCGCCTCCACGTCGGCTTCACGTTGGGCGTGCCGGGTACCGGGCAGGACCTGCCGATCGACGACCTCAACCGGCCGCTGCAGACCGAGGACCCCGCCCGGGGTCCGACCTCGCCCTGGGGGGAGGTCCTGCTCTACGACCGGTCGTACGGGACTGCGGTCACGGTCCCGGCGGGCAGCACGGTGCTCGTGCTCGAGGATCAGGGCCTGCCATCGGCGGGGCGCATGACGACGGTGGTGCGCGAGCGGTTCGTCCCGAGCGTCGATCGGTCGTTCGCCCCGGACGACGGGTCGATGCTGCTGGTCGCGCACGGGACCCGGGCGTCGGAGCTGACCGGGCTCACCGCCGGTGCCGTGCTGGACGTCACCAGCGAGCTCCGACCCTTCAGCACCGATCCGGCCCGCTGGCAAGGCCTGCGCGGGGCGCTCCCCGGTGGAGGCCTGCTCGTCCTGGACGGGCAGGTGAGCTCCGGGACCGTCATGGCCAGCGAGGGACTCAACCACGCCTCGCTGCGTCGAGCACGGACCGCGGTCGGCTGGACCGATGCGGGACAGGTCTTCCTGGTGACGGTGGACGAGACCGCCGGCTCCTCCGGGCTCACCCTCTTCGAGCTGGCGCTCGTGCTGCGGGAACTGGGTGCCGACGACGCCGTCGCCCTTGACGGCGGAGGTTCGACGACCATGGTCGTCGACGGGCACGCTCGCAACCAGCCGAGCGCACCGAGCCGTGCGCACTCGAGCGGGCTGTTCCTCTACGCCGATCCGCCGCCACCGACCCGCAACCTCACCAGCGCCTGTCCCGATGGACTCGTCCCCGGGGACCGCTTCACGGACACCACCCAGACCGTCCACGCTGCCGCCATCGACTGTCTGGCTTGGTGGAGGGTGACAACGGGGGTGACGGCGGATCGGTTCGTCCCCGCCGCCGGCGTGACCCGCGCCCAGATGGCGTCCTTCCTCGCGCGCTGGCTGGTCGACTGTATTTTTTTGGATAATCATCGGGTAGGTTTTTCACATAGCGGAATTGACCAAGCGCTAATAAAGGGGTCTCATGTTTATAGGAGTACATACTCGCCCCTGCAGAAGAAGAGTACTTCCATTTCTCATAAGGATAGGGCGGGACATATATGCTATCAATATTCTTTAAATACTCGTAAGAATGCGATTCTATATTATACAGAATAAAATCTACATTATTCCTTTCGGGGTTAAAGATACTGGCAAATAAGTATCTCTCATTTGGAAAAACATAACACTCTTTGTAAGTCTGCCGAAAAACAAGTTCTGTCTCATCCCATTTCTTGAGAGGCACTCTGTAGAGGTTATATTTTGGACGATATCCAAATCCTTCAAAATACTGATGAAAATACAAATTGTTATTGATTATTTGGGGGGCTTTTCCTCTAATGCCTATATTTTCAAGTTTGGGATTCTCTTTGGTTAAATCTATCTGGGCTAAATTTAGTGCAATATAATCTGCATCTTCGCAACCTTCGCATTCATAGCCGTGTTTCCCAATTGTTATTATCAAATTCTTCTCTTCATTGACGACAAATTCATTCTTTAAACTTTCAATTGGCATTACCAAATCGTATTTATCTGACTTTATGATTAATTTATATTTATAGTCTACTTCCCCTGAACTATTTGACTTAACCCGGATAACTTTTTGAGAAATTTTTAAATCGTCTTTTATATAATCTATAGCAGAGCGTTGATTATCTACAAAATTCTTTTCTCCTTTATCTATCAATTTATATTTCTTTTGCCCAAAGGGATCATCGGGTTCCATAACACAATAAATATCCCATGTTTCACGCTGCCTTACAACAATCTTATCATCATTATAACCAATATAACTTATCTTGCCAATATCTTCTTTAAATTTATCCTGACTTTTTAAATTT
>JAWOCZ010000236.1:0-8939 GCA_046483565.1 Nitriliruptoraceae bacterium | reverse complement strand
GATCAGCGCGATGGCGCCGGCGCGGTCCACGGACCGGGACTCCTCGGCGGCGACCACCCCGGCCACGGCGTTGAGGGCGGCCAGGCAGGGCCTGGCCAGGGCCACCAGGGCGACGTACCACCAGAACCCGGGGGACAGCGCTGCCAGGCTGGTCAGGCCGAAGCCCGCGACGGCGACGGCCAGCAGCAGACGCCGTCGACCGAGCCGGTCGGCCATGGCCGCGAGCCCGAGACTGCCCAGGGAGGCCAGGCGGATCAGCGCGAGGGCGGCCCCGACGGTGGTGACCGGCAGGCCGATCTGGCCCAGCGGGCCGTCGTCGACGGTGACGTCGCCGAAGGCGGCCGCGACGTCTCCCGCCACCACCGTGACCCCGAAGGCGCTGATGCCGCTGCCCATCGACAGTCCGGCCACCGAGAGCACGGGTGCGCTCAGCCACGAGCGCGGGCCACCGGTCCGTGAGCTCATGCCAGGTCCGTCCCTCGCGTTCTCGCTGAGCATGCCAGCGATCACGTCCACCGCGTCGTGTGTGCCGGAGTCCGAGGCAGGATGGCAGGTCGCGGACGCGAACCACCTCCAACCTCGGCGGGTGGGTTCAGACGCCGAGCCGGCGGCGCAGCTCCGACGCCTGCCGTCGGGCGACCGGGACCTGCGAGCGATCGCGGTCGGCCATCACGAGCGACAGGGTGCCGCCGACCTGCGGCAGCACCTCACGGACGTGGCGGAGGTTGACGAGGTAGGAGCGGTGCGTGCGCACGAACCCACCCGAGAAGCGTTCCTCGAGGTCGTGCAGGGTGTAGCTCGTCAGCAGCCGATCGTCGGCGAGCTGCACCTGCCCGACGTTCGGCGTGATGAGCTTCAGGTAGGCGTACCCCCGGGCAGCCTCGGCGAAGGCGATACGCGGTTCCCCGACCAGCAGGATACGGCCACCCTTGTGGACGGGTATCCGAGCGACGGGATCACCGGCGTCGGTCGGCGCCTGTGGCGCCAGGTCCGGGGGCTCCTCGGGCTGCTGCTCGGCGCGTCCGGCGTGCTGCTCGAGCGCTCGGTCGACCGCCCGGCGCAGCCGCTCGGCATCGAACGGTTTCACGAGGTAGTCGGCGGCTTGGAGGTCGAACGCCTCCACCGCGTGGTCGGGGTAGGCCGTGGTGAAGATCACGGCTGGACCGGACGCCGTGTCGGCCAACGAGCGCGCGAGTTCGAGCCCTCCCATACCCGGCATGCGGATGTCGAGTAGCACCAGGTCGTAGGCGACCGAGGCGATCAGCACCTGCGCCTCCTCGGCGGTGGTGGCCTCGCCCACCACGACGACGTCGTCGAACCCGCCGAGGAGGTGGCGCAGTTCCTCGCGGGCCGGTGACTCGTCGTCGATGATCAGGCAGCGGGCTGGCACGGGCTCCCTCTCTCGAAGCATGGTGGCATCATCCCATCGGCAGACGCAGGTGCACGGTCGTGCCCTCGCCCACGGTCGACCTGACATCGAACTCGTGGTGCGCGCCGAACAGCAACTCCAGCCGCTGGCGGATGTTGGTGAGCCCGATGCTGCTCGGCTCCTGCAGCCGCTCTCCCACGGTGATGGCGGCCAGGGTCGGCTCGTCCATGCCGACGCCGTCGTCACGGACGGTGACGTCGAGCATCCGCGCCAGGGGGTCCACCCGTGCCCGCAGGCGCACGGTCGTGCGGCCGACGTTGTCGCTGGCGCCGTGCTTGATCGCGTTCTCCACCAGCGGCTGGATCATCAGCACCGGGACGTCGACGCTGAGCACGGCGGGGTCGATGTCGTACTCGACGTGCAGCCGGTCGCCGAAGCGTGCCTGCTCGAGCGTGACGTAGGTGCGCACGAACGCGTACTCCTGCGAGAAGCCGACGAACTGGCCCCGCTGACGGATCGCGAAGCGGAAGAAGTCGGCCAGCCGTACGAGCAGCTGCCTGGCGTCCTCCGGGTCGGTCCGGATGCGGCTCGCGATCGTGTTCAGGGTGTTGAACAGGAAGTGGGGGTTGATCTGGGCCCGCAACGCATCCAGCTCGGCGTCGGCGGCCAACCGCTGGCGCGACTCGAGCTCGGCGACCTCGAGGTGCAGGGACAGGATGCCGGCCGCGGCCTCCACCAGCTCGGCGCGTGGCGGGTCGTCGGTGGTGCGGTAGACGGTCACCGAGCCGATGATCTCGTCGCCGATCGAGAGCGCCGCGATCGCGGCGGAGCGCAGCGGGCAATCGGGCCGGGGGCAGCCGATGAGGTCCTCCCCGCGCCCCCAGACCACCCCGGTCCGACCGGTGTGCAGCACGGAATCCCGTGTGCGGGCGTAGAGGGGGCTGTCGCGTGCATGGTGATCGTGGCCCGGACCGGCGAACGCCAGCATCCGGTGCCGGTCGGTGATCGACACGGCATCCCCGTCGAGGAGCGGCAGCAACAGTGCCACCGCCTGGTCCACCACCTCGTCGGTGAGCCCCTCCGGCCGCGCCTGCGCCCCGGGTTCTTCGTCTCCCGGGCGCGGTCGGCGTGGCGGGCGTGGTCGGCGTGGCCGGCGGCTCTGGCGAGGCCCTCGCAGGCTGGACCCGTAGCCGACGATCAGCAGGTCGGTGATCAGCACCCCGACCAGGATGGTGGCCACGGGCGACAGCGGCGGTTCCGCCAGGCCCCGGCTGACCAGCACGATGACCGCCCACAACCCCGTAACCGCGGCCAACAGCGGGCCGGTCCCGCGCATCACCGCCCGCCTCGCAGCGTCACCCGGGCCAGCCGTTCCTTCTGGCGGTCGTGGGCGGTGCCGTGCATACGCGTCCACACCGCCACGCTGACCCCGGGCGCGGGATCCAGCCGCGAGACCAGCACGATCGTGACCGCCGAGACGGGGGCGGCGATCAGGGCCGGTGCGAGCAGGACAGCCCCGATCCCTTCCGAGGGATCGGCGCCGGTCACGAGCCCCACGAGGAGGGCACCGACGGCCACGGTGCAACCAGTCCAGACACCGGCGACGGCGCCGCGCGCCGTCGCGCGCGGCCACCAGATCCCGAGCAGGAGCACGGGGGTGAGCGCGGAGCCGGCGAGCGCGAACGCCCAGGTCACCATCGTGGCGATCAACGACGGGAAGGTGGCCAGCAGCCGCGACGGCTCGACCACCAGGGCCACGACCGCGGCCACCACGCTCACTACGAGCACGGCCGCCTGCCCGGCGCGGACCGGCTCTCGGGGGCCGCCGTGCGGTCGCAGGATCCGGGCCACCACGTCGTGCCCGAACGAGGCCGACGCCGCGAGCAGCAGCCCACCGATCGTCGACACCATGGCCGCGAACGCGGCGGCCGCCACGATGGCCATGCCGGGGGTGTCCGCGAGCAGACGTCCGAGCACCAGCAGAGCGTGCTCGGGGACGCGCAGCACGCCGTCGACGGTCAGCTCGGCGAGCCACGGCTCGTCGGCGCGCTCCGCCACGAGCACCCGCGTCGCGCTGCCGAGCATCACGGCGAGCGCGTAGAACGAGCCCGCCAGCCCGATCACCCACACGGTCGTGGTGCGGGCGGCAGCGCCGGAGGCGGTCGTGAAGTAGCGGTTCATCACGTGCGGTAGTCCTGCGGTGCCGAGGACCAGGGTGACGAGCAGCGTGAGCTGGCCGAAGGGGCCGTAGCGGGCCCCGGGTTCGCCGAAGGTCGCCACACCACCGTCGAGCCGATCGACCACCTCGACGACCTCGTCGCCCACGACCGCCTGCAGGGGGGCCGCGCTCGCCTGCTCGACCGCCTGCGGGTAGGAGAACCCGCCCGCCCACAGCAGCGCGGCCAGCCAGACGACCACGGCCAGCAGGAACCCGAACTGCAGCGCCTGGTTCCAGGTCGTGCCCCGCATCCCACCGATGATCACGATCCCGGAGACCGACACCGTCGAGACCACGATCCCGGTGGCGTACGGGGACAGCCCGGCGATGCCCTCGCCCACGAGCAGCTCCCAGGTGAGGCCGCTGCCCACCGCCTGGGGCACGAGGTAGCTCAGGATCACGAGCTCGACCGCGACCACGGCTGCGAAGCGGACCTGGTCCGAGCCGAAGCGGACCGCGAGGAAGTCCGGCAGTGACACACTCCCGAGCCGTCGCAGCGGTGCCGCGACGAACAGCAGCACTGGCACGAACCCGGCCGCGAACCCGGTCGCGTACCACACGCCGTCGACCCCGGAGGCGTAGACGGCCGCCGCGACGCCGAGGAACGACGCGGCTGACAGGTAGTCCCCGCAGATGGCGCCCGCGTTCGTGATCATGCCGACCCGGCGGCCGGCCAGGAAGAAGTCGACCGTGGTCGCGCGGGTGTGCCGCCACGCCAGCACCGACACCAGCGTCGCGATCGCGCCGAGGACGACCAGGCTCGCCGCGTCCAGCCCGCTCACGCGTCCCTCTGGCCCACACGCCGGCGAGGTGTCATGGCAGCGGGTCCTCCTCGTCCGAGGTGTCCGAGGTGCCGAGCATCCGGACCTCGACGTCGCGTGCGAGCGAGGCCGCCGCCACGCCGAACGCGAGGAAGAACGCGTAGAGCCCACCGGCGGCGGCCACGAACCCGGGCGACATGCCGCCGGTCAGGCGCGCTCCCGACCACCACGGCAGCACCAACGACAGCACCGGCGCCGCGAAGATCCCGAGGGCGAACAGCGAGCCGTAGCCGAGCGCGATGCGGCGCTGGGTCCGTACCACCGCCGCCACCTCGGCCGGGGTGTCGAACTCCTCCAGCCGGTCGTGGTTCCCGGACTCGAACTCCGGACGTGGCACACCCACCCACACCTCCGCTCCCGACGGATCATCGTGGTCGCCGGCACACTAGGCGCTGGCGGTGCCGGAGGCGGCGGTTCCTCACCGAAACCCGCCCCGACGCATCCTACGGCCTCTACGCTCGACACCCCTGCCTCCCTCGGGTGCGATGTCGCGGTCGTCTCGCCGGGTGAGGCGGCGGGACGGCGAGGGAGGCGTCCGTGAGCAGCCGGGAGCAGGAGGCCCTCGGGCCCGAGGACTTCCTGCGCTCGCTGCCACCGTTCGACCAGCTGGACGTGGCGACCTTCGGCAGGGCGCTCTCGGCCCTCGAGGTGACCTACGTCGCTCGAGGGACCCGCATCCTGCACCGAGGCGGTGAGCCGAGCGGGTACCTCAACGTCGTGCGCAAGGGCACGGCGTTGCTCGCTCGTGACGGCGTGCCGATCCTGACCGTCGAGGCGGGTGAGTGGTTCGGCCTGTCCGCGGTTCAGGACGGCCAAGGCCCCGAGTTCGACGTCGATGCGCTCGACGACCTGCTGATCTACCGGCTGCCGGGCCCCGTCGTCCGCGACCTCGCGCGGACACCGGCTTTCGCGCAGGAGGTCACGCGCGGGCTGGTGAGCCGTCTGCGGGCCACGTCGCGACCCGACACCGGCCAGTCGGCGGTGATGCCGATGGCCCCGGTCACGGACCTGATCTCGCGCGAGCTGGTGACGTTGCCGCCCGACGCGACCGTCGCGCAGATCGCTCGTGCGATGCGGGTGGAGCGGGTGAGCTCGGTCGTGCTACGCGCCGAGCCACCCGCGATCGTCACCACCGGCGACCTCCGCGACCGGGTCCTCGCGGAGGACCACGGTCCCACCACCCCCGGGATGCATGTGGCCTCGCGCCCGGTCCACGCCGTGGATGCGAGCACCTCGATCACCGAGGCCCGCGCCACCATGCTCGAACGCTCGATGCACCACCTCGGCGTGGAACGCGACGGCGAGCTGATCGCAGTGATCAGTACCGGTGACCTGCTGCGCTCCGACGCCTCCAGTCCCTTCCACGTCCAGCGCGAGTTCGCGACGGCGGAACGCGCGGCGTTCGAGCGGGTCCGCGAGCGGCTGCACGCCACCGTCGCCGGGCTGCACTCCGCCGGTCTTTCCCCCCTCGAGATCACCCGAACCGTGTCCATGCTGACCGACGTGCTCCTGCGGCGGGCGGTCACGCTGGCGATCGAGCGGCTCGGTCCAGCGCCGAGCGACTTCGCCTGGCTGACCCTCGGTTCGGACGCCCGTCGCGAGCAGACGCTGCTGACCGACCAGGACCACGCGCTGGTCCACGGTGAGGTCGACGCGGACGGTGCCGCCTGGTTCGACGCCTTCGCCGTCGACATCACCGAGCAGCTCGCGGTGGCCGGGCTCCCGTACTGTCCCGGCGGGGTCATGGCGACCAACTGGTCCGGGTCCGTCGCGACCTGGCAGGCTCGCTTCGAGCGTTGGTTCGCCGAGCCCGACGTCCGCGCCCTGTACGAGACCAGCATCTTCTTCGACCACCGGGTCGTCGCCGGGACGTTGGACGTCAGCGCCCTCGAGGAGACCGTGCGGGCCCACCGCGACGACGGGGTGTTCCTCGCCCGCCTCGCCTCGGGCGCGGGGACCTCACGGCCCCCGCTCGGACTGCTGCACCGGATCCGCAGCACCACCGACGGCGAGGTCGACGTCAAGGCCGGCGGCATCAACCCGATCGTGGCGCTCGCGCGGGTCCTCGCCGTCGAGGCCGGCTCACCGACCCGCGCCACGACCGACCGCCTGGCCGTCGCCGTCGACCGCGGCGCCCTCGGCCTCGACGCCGCGGAGGAGCTGACCGAGGCGTTCCGGTTCTTCCAGGGCCTGCGGCTCGAACACCACCTGGAGGCCTGGCGCGACCATCGCGAGCTGTCCAACCTGGTGCAACTCGACGAGCTCACGCCGACCCGCCGGCGGCACCTCAAGGAGGCGTTCGTCGCCGTGGCGCGCGTCCAGCAGTCGGTGATCCACCGTCTCGGTGGCGCGGAGGTGTCGCGGTGAACCGAGGCGGGGTGGTCCTCGACCGGCTGCTGCGGGGACGGCGGCGAGCACCGGGCCGGCTGTTGGCGCTCGACCTCGAGACGACGGGTTTCGACCCGGAGCGGGCCGAGATCCTCGCGATCGGGACCGTGCCCGTCGTGGACGGCGCCGTGCGGATCGGGGCCACGACCTCGACCCTGGTGCGTCCGGCGAACCGCTCGGCGGTCGAGGGCATCGTCGCGCACCACCTGCGACCCTCGGACGTCATCTCGGCGCCGGCGCTCGCCGAGGTACTCCCGGAGGTGCTCGCCGCCATCGGCGACGCGGATGCCCTGCTGGTGCACCACGCGGCGCTGGATGTCCGGGTGCTCGAGCGGGCCTGCGCGGCGACCGGCCTGAAGTGGCCGTCACCCCGGGTCATCGACACCATCGAGATGATCGGACGGGTCCGCCGGCGACAACGGGCCACCGGGTCGGGTCGACGGCTGCCCCGCGATCTCGCCGGGGCCAGGGAGGCGCTCGGGCTGCCGCCCCACCAGGCCCACGACGCTGCCGCCGACGCGATCGCCACCGCCGAGCTCTACCTCGCGCTCACGGTCCACCTCGGCGGATGAGACGCCGGGGCACGGGACGCGTCCCGTGCCCCGATTTCGGCCGTTGGCCGCCCTACGCGCCCCCGAGCTCGGTCTCGGGAGCCTTGTCGTCGGACGGCCTCGTGCTCCGCCTGCTCGCCGCTGGGTAGCGCATCTCCTCGATGAACTCCATCAGCTGCGCCGGTGGCGCCGGGGTCGCCTTGGAGACGCTGATCGCGACCGCGAAGTTCACCAGCGCACCGACGGTGCCGATGCCCTCGGGGCTGATGCCGAACACGGTCGAGCCCGGCGAGATGTACAGCGACCAGATCATGTACGTGGCGGTGAACGCCAGGCCGGAGATCATCCCGGCGGCGGCACCCTTGGCGTTGCAGCGTTTCCAGAAGATGCCGAGCACGATGATCGGGAAGAAACTCGACGCTGCCAGGCCGAAGGCGAACGCGACCACCTGGGCCACGAACGCCGGCGGGTTGATGCCACCGATCACCGCGATCACGACCGCACCGGCCATGGCGAGCCGCCCGACGAGCAGCTTCTCCCGCTCGGTCGCGTGGCCCTTCTTGATGCGACGGAAGTAGAAGTCGTGGGACGCCGACGAGCTGATCACGAGCAACAGGCCGGCCGCGGTCGACATGGCGGCCGCCATGCCTCCGGCCGCGACGAGCCCGACCACCGGCGCCGGCAGCCCCGCGATCTCCGGGTTGGCGAGCACCAGGATGTCGTTGTCGACGGTGATGTCGGCGCCCTCGGCCGGGTTGTTGCTGATCGACCCGATCGTCTCCGCATCCGGGTCGATGATGACCAGGCCGGTCGCCTCCCAGTTCTCCACCCACCCGGGGAGCTCGTCGACCGCGGTGCCACCGAGTCCCTCGAGGATGTTGAACTTGGCGAAGGCGCCGACCGCCGGCGCGGTGGAGTAGAGCAGCGCGATGAACAACAGGGCCCAGAACGCCGAGTACCGCGCCCCACGCACCGACTTCGTGGTGTAGAAGCGGATGATGACGTGGGGCAGCCCGGCCGTGCCGATCATCAGCGCCATCGTCACGAGGAAGATGTCGAGCTGCGGACGTTCCGTGAACGGTTGGGTGTAGGAGTTGAGCCCGAACTCGATGGACAGGGCGTTGAGTTCGTCCAGCACCTGACCGAAGGTGATCTGGGGGATCGGGAAGTCGGTGAAGGTCTGCGAGATCGCCGCCGCCGGGATCAGGTAGGCGGTGATCAGCACGGTGTACTGCGCGACCTGGGTCCAGGTGATGCCCTTCATGCCACCGAGCACGGCGTAGGTGAAGATGATGGCCGCGGCCACGGCGACGCCGCCGGCGACGGGCAGGTTCAGGAACCGGCTGAACACGATCCCGCCGCCACGCATCTGGCCGACGACGTAGGTGAACGAGATCAGGATCGCCGCGCCGGCGGCGATCGTGCGCACCAGTTCGGAGTAGCGATCACCGACGAACTCGGGGACGGTGAACTTGCCCCACTTGCGCAGGTAGGGGGCGAGCAGCAGGGCCAGCAGCACGTACCCGCCGGTCCAGCCCATCAGGTAGATCGCACCGTCGTAGCCGAGGAACGCGATCAGCCCGGCCATCGAG
>JAWOCZ010000312.1:0-7195 GCA_046483565.1 Nitriliruptoraceae bacterium | reverse complement strand
CCGTGGCCGTTGCCGTCCGTGGTGTCCGTGCCGCCGCTCAGCGCGTTGTAGCCGGCCAGCACCCGGCCCGAGATCTCCGAGGTGGGCGTCACTCCGGTGTCGAGCACGCCGACGATCGGCGCCCGGTTGCCACCAACCGTGACGTCCCACGCCGACGGCATCGCCGTCTCGATCTGGCCCCACTGCTGCGGCCAGAGCAGATCGTCGGGGACCCGGGCGATCGTGGTGACGGGGTCGGGCTCGGCCCGTTCGGCGAGCCCGGTCGCGACCAGCGTGTCGCCGAGGTCCGCCATGTCGTCGAGCGTGCGTGCCTCGTCCAGTTCGATCACGATGGCGCCGTCGTGCAGCCTCTCCACCTCGCGACCGCCCGTGGCCGCCGTGATCGCCGCTGCAGCCGTGCCGTCCGCGGACAGGCCATGCGCCGCGGATGGGGTGACCACCAACCGTGTCGTCTGCCCAAGATCACCCGGAGCCGTGACGTCCACGGCGGGTCCGCGCGTTCCGTTCGGCGTAGCGTCCTCGCCACGCTGTTGCGCGGTGCTCGCCGTCGTGGGCATGAGGGTGGCCAGGAGTGCCAGCGTGACGAGCAGGACCATCGTTGGTCGTGATCGGGGCATCGCCGCAACGGCGGGACGTGCCATGAAACGTAGACCTCCGGGACCGGTGACTCGAACGATACGCGCGACCGAGACGTTCGGCCGGCGAGGCGGTGCTCCCACGTGGCCGGTGGGCTCCAAGCGCACGGCTCGGGCACGCGCTGCGAGGCTCGCCCGGATGGTCGCAGCGATCGCCGAACGCAGGCCGTCATGGGTTGGGCTTCGACGACCGGACCACCTGGACTCAGCGAGTTGACCGAGCATGCGGTGACCATCGACGGGCCGGCGACCGTTGTTCGACTTTGACACTCGACGGTACGCCAACTAACAATCCGTTCCGGGTAGTGTCGTGGCGGGATCCACGAAAGCTGGGTGGCGCGGTGGGAGATCGAGGGAGCGCGTGCTGAGCATCGAGGGCCTCGAGGTCGTCTACGAGGACGTCATCCTCGTGCTCAAGGGCGTCAGCCTCACCGTGCCCGACGGCGCGATCGTGACCCTGCTCGGCGCCAACGGCGCCGGTAAGACCACCGTCCTGCGCGCCATCACCGGGCTGCTCGACGTGCACCGCGGTGCGATCCGCAAGGGCTCGATCAACTTCGACGGCGCCCCCATCCACCACCTCGACGCTCCGGGCACGGTTGCCGCCGGCATCGGTCAGGTGATGGAGGGACGCCGCATCTTCATCGACTTCAGCATCGACGAGAACCTGCGCATCGGCGCCCACACCGCCGATCGTGGCACGATCGACGACAACCTCGACCGGATCTACACCCTGTTCCCGATCCTCGCCCAACGGCGCAAGCAGGTCGCGGGCTACCTGTCGGGCGGGGAGCAGCAGATGCTCGCCATCGGGCGCGCGTTGATGGCCGAACCCAGGCTGCTGCTGCTCGATGAGCCCAGCCTCGGGCTCGCACCGCTGATCGTCCAGCAGATCCGCGATCTGATCGTGGAGATCAACGAGCAGGGAACCTCGGTGCTGCTCGTCGAGCAGAACGCCAACATGGCACTGTCGATCTCCCAGCACGGCTACATCCTCGAGACCGGCAAGATCGTGATGGACAAGCCGGCGGCGATCCTGCGCGACGATGAGGACGTGCGCGAGTTCTACCTCGGCCTGCGTGAGGAGGGCGCGGCTTCCTTCCGTGACGTCAAGCACTACAAGCGGCGCAAGCGGTGGCTGTCCTGACCCGTCGTCCCGGGGCGTGCGCACGCACGTTGCCCCACACCCACCGACCGTCGAGCACAAGGACCCCGCCGTGGCCATGATCCGGACCCTGTCGGAGGCGCTCACCGGTACGAGCGTCGACCTCGCCCCGGGGACCAAGGTGCTCGAGGTCGCCGACCTCGAGCTCAGCTTCGGCGGCACCCAGGCGATCGACGGGGTCAGCTTCGACGTCGACCGCGGCGAACTCTTCGCGATCATCGGACCCAACGGCGCCGGCAAGACCTCGATCTTCAACTGCCTCTCGGGCGTCTACCGGCCCCAGGCCGGCACCATCACCTACCTCGGCGACGACCTGCTCGGCAACCGGCCGCACGCGATCGCCGAGCGCGGCATCGCGCGGATGTTCCAGAACATCGAGCTGTTCGACAACCTCACCGTGCTCGACAACCTGATGCTCGGCCGGCACCTGCACCTCGACTACTCGACGTTCTCGGCGGTCATCTACCGCGGTCGGGCCAAACAGCGTGAGCTGACCAACCGTCGCATCGTCGAGGACATCATCGACTTCCTCGAGATCGAGGCGTTCCGCAAGTTCCCCGTCGGCATGCTGCCCTACGGCGTCAAGAAGCGCGTCGAGCTCGGCCGCGCGCTGGCCATGGAGCCCAAGCTGCTGCTGCTCGACGAGCCGGTCGCGGGGATGAACGTCGAGGAGACCGAGGACATGGCCCGGTTCATCCTCGACATCCGCGCCGAGCTCGGCCTCACCATGATCCTGGTCGAGCACGACATGGGGCTGGTGATGGACCTCGCCGACCGCATCCTGGCGGTCGACTTCGGACGGCCGTTGGCACTGGGCACCCCTCGCGAGGTCCAGAGCGACCCGGCGGTGATCAAGGCCTATCTCGGTGAGACCGACGAGGAAGCGGCACCGCTCGATACGGCCGCTGGTACCGCCACCGACCAGACCAGCCTCTAGGAGGCGATCCGTGAGCACCGTGATGCAGCGCCCCGGCGCGACCGCTGGCAGCGAGACGATCCGCACCCTGCCCACACGCATCCGTGCGCGTGCCGGCACCGACCCCGACCGCGTGGCGATGCGCGAGAAGCGTTTCGGGCTGTGGCAGGACATCACCTGGGCCGAGTACTGGGACAAGGTCTCCACGGTCGCCCACGCGCTGGTGTCGCTGGGCGTGCAGCCCGGGGATCGGGTCGCGGTGCACTCCGAGAACCGACCCGCGTGGCTCTACAGCGACCTCGGCACCATCGCCGTACGCGGCATCACCATGGGCCTGTACCCGACCAACCCGTCCGCGGAGGTCAGCTACCTGCTGCGCGACTCCGGGTCCAAGGTGCTGATCGCCGAGGACCAGGAGCAGGTCGACAAGGCGCTCGAGGTCGAGCACGAGTGCCCCGACCTCGAATGGATCGTGTACCTCGAGCCCCGCGGGGTGCGCGAGTACGACAACCCCAAGCTCATGGACTGGCCGACGTTCCTCGAACGCGGGCGCGTCCACCGCGAGCAGCATCCCGACCTGCTCGACCGGCTCGCCGCCGACGCCGAACCCGACGACGTCGTCACCCTGATCTACACCTCGGGGACGACCGGTCCGCCCAAGGGCGCGATGCTCACCAACGCCAACGTCGAGTTCGCGACGCGCACTCTGATCACCGAGGGCGGCTTCTACGACCCCCCGGCCAGCGGTGACGACGTGATCCTGTCGTACCTGCCGCTGTGCCATGTCGCCGAACGGGCGGCGACCACCTGGACCAACGCCGAAGCCGGTGTCACCGTGCACTTCGCGGAGTCGATCGAGACGATCCAGGCGAACCTCAAGGAGGTCCAGCCCACCCTGTTCTTCGCCGTGCCGCGGATCTGGGAGAAGATCCACGCGGGCATCCACGTCAAGATGCACGCGGCGTCGAGGCTGAAGAAGCTCACCTACGGGTTCTGGATGAAGGTCGCCGAACGGATCGGGGACACGGTCGTGGCGAACGGCGGGAACCACACGCTGACCACGCGGATCCTGTACGGGCTCGGTCACCCGTTCCTCTACCGCGCGCTGCGCGACCGCATCGGCCTGCGCAAGGTGCGCGCCGCGTCCTCGGGTGCGGCGCCCATCGCCCCGGAGGTGCTGAAGTTCTTCTTCGGCATCGGGGTCCCGATCTACGAGATCTACGGGATGACCGAGAACGCCGCGGTCGCGACGGTCAACCGACCCGGGCGCGTCAAGCTCGGCACGGTCGGAGAGCCCCATCCGTCGATCGAGCTGCGCATCGACGACGAGACCGGCGAGATCCTCACGCGCCACCCCGCCAACTTCGCCGGGTACTGGAACAAACCTGACAAGACCATGGAGACGATCGACAGCGACGGCTGGCTGCACACCGGCGACGTCGGCGTGTGGGTCGACGGCACCCACGTCAAGATCGTCGACCGCATCAAGGACATCATCATCACCGCCGGGGGAAAGAACATCTCGCCCTCGGAGATCGAGAACTCGCTCAAGACCTCGCCCTACATCAAGGAGGCGGTGGTCATCGGCGATCAGCGCCCCTACCTCACCGCGCTGATCGGCATCGAGCTCGACATGATCGGTGACTGGGCGCAGCGGCGCAACATCCCCTACACGACCTACCGCGACCTGACCATCAAGCCCGAGGTGCTCCAGCTGATCCAGACAGCGATCAAGGACACCAACGAACGCTTCGCCCGGGTCGAGAACATCCGCAAGTTCCGCATGATGCCCAAGGAGCTCGACCACGAGGACGGCGAGATGACCGCCACCCAGAAGGTCAAGCGTTCTGCGCTGAACGACATCTTCGGTGAGCTCGTCGAGGACATGTACGCCAACCGGACCGAGCACGCCGGCGGTGACCTCGTCAGCGTGCACTCGACCGAGGTGGCCGAGCCCGCCGAGGAGGGCGCCGCGTGATCGTCGTGCCCATGGGGAAGGAGGCGCTGTGGAAGCGCTGATCGAATCGATCATGCGTGGCCTCGGTCAGGGCAGCGTCTACGCGATGCTCGGCCTCGGCTTCGTGATCGTCTACAAGGGCACCGAGGTGGTGAACTTCGCGCAGCCCGCCCTGATGATCCTCGGTGCGTTCTTCGTGTCGTGGTTCACCTTCGACGTCGGCGTGCCGTTCTTCGCCGCTGTGCCGCTGGCGATGCTTGCTGCTGCGCTGCTCGGTGCGAGCATCGAACGCATCGCGCTGCGACCGATGGTCGGCCAACCGGTGTTCTCCGCCGCGATGGTCACGGTCGGGGTGTTCTTCGCCTTGCTCACCGTGGCCACCCGGCTGATCGGCACCGACATCCGTCGTGCCGGTGACCCGTGGGGGCTGGACACGATCCTGATCGGCGACATCCGCCTGTTCCAGGTCGACATCGCCAAGGTCGTGGTCGGCGTGCTCGCCTTCCTGATCGTCGGTGCCTACTTCAAGTACTCGCGGTCGGGCCTGGCGATCCGTGCCACCGCCTCCGACCAGGAGACCGCGCTCGCCCAGGGTGTGAAGGTCGGCCGGATGTTCGGGCTGTCGTGGGCCTTGGCCGGTGCGCTGGGCGCGCTCGCGGGGGTGTTCATCGGCGCTGGCGGGGTCGGGTTCGAGCCGATCACCGCGCTGGTGGCGCTCAAGGCGCTGCCGGCGATCATCCTCGGCGGACTGGACTCGATCAAGGGCGCGCTGGTCGGCGGTCTGGTGATCGGCGTCATCGAGTCGCTGTCACGGACCTACCAGCCCGGCTTCGCTCCCTGGCTGGGCGCCAACTTCGACCAGGTGGTGCCCTACCTCGTGATGCTGATCGTGCTGATGATCCGCCCCTACGGGTTGTTCGGGACCCCGGAGATCGAACGCGTATGACCTCGCCCACCGCGACCTCGACCCCGGCGTCATCATCGTCGAGCCCGACCGTGCCGCCGACCGGGTCCACCGCCAAGGCCAGCCCCAGGCTGCGCCGGGGGCGACCGGAGCTGTACACCGACTACGCCGCCGACATGGCGATGCTCAACACGCCGGCCAAGCGGCTGTGGACCGGGCTGCTGCTCGTCGGACTGCTGATCCTGCCGTTCTACCTCGACCGATCGTGGATGTCGCTGTTCGTCACGGTGTTCATCTACGCGATCGGGGCCATCGGACTGAACCTGGTCAGCGGCTACGCCGGACAGGTCAGCCTTGGCCACGCGTTCTTCATCGGCCTCGGCGCGTTCACGGCCGCCTACTTCGGGGGTACGGACCCCAACTTCCTCGGGCTCGGGCTGGACATGGCGATCTGGCTGCCGATGGCGGGCATCGTGTCCGCGATCGTGGGCTGGGCCGTGGCGCCGCTGGCCTCCCGGGTCCGTGGGCTGTACCTCGCGATCGTGACGTTGGGGCTGCTGTTCGTCGGCGGGCACTTCTTCAACGAGTTCCAATCGTTGACCGGCGGGCCGAACCTCGGTCGCACCGCGGCGCCGCCGGTGCTGTTCGGTGTGGACTTCGGCTCGGCCGGCCCGATGCTGGGCATCGAGATGACGGCGCGGCAGCGCATCTACTTCCTGACCCTGGTGCTGCTGATCATCGCGGCGGTGCTCGCCCGCAACCTCACCCGTTCCAAGGTCGGGCGCGCGTTCGCCGCCGTACGGGACCGTGACATCGCCGCCGAGGTGATGGGTGTGCCGCTGGCGAGGACCAAGCAGTCCGCCTTCGCCATCTCCTCGTTCTACGCGGGGATCTGCGGCGGGCTGATCGCACTGACCTCGGGTGGCCGGCTCGACCCGATCAACTTCGCCGGCGCGGAGGGTCTGTTCCTGTCGGTCACCTTCCTCGCGATGGTGCTGATCGGTGGGCCGGCGACGATCTCCGGCTCGCTGATGGGCGCGGCGTTCGTGGTGTTCCTTCCCCGCTTCGTTGAGGCCGTCGCGCACTACGTCCCGGCCATCGGCAGCTCCGGGCTGTTCAGCCTGGAGCAGCTCGAGAACATCCTGTTCGGCGTGTTCATCGTCGCGTTCCTGATCCTCGAACCGCGCGGGCTGTTCGGGCTCTGGCTCCGCGTGCGGAACTACTGGAAGGCCTACCCGTTCTCGTACTGACCGGGCAGCCGTCGCGTGGCGGACGGGCGACCGACCTCCGCGGATGACGTCAGCCTACGACGGCAGTAGGAGCAAGCCACATGGCGCGCTACGGTTCGCCGTGGGAGGACCTCGGCCGGTGTCACCGGTCGTTGACAGCAGGAGAAGGGAGCATCATGCGCAAGATGACAGCATGGCGTCGCAGCGCCGCGCTGGTGTGCGCCGTTGCGATGATCGCGGTGGCGTGTGGCGGCGGCGACGATGACGCGGATGACCCGGCCGCAACAGAGGAGCGGGCCGAGGACGGCGGGGACGATGCCGACGAAACCGCCGATGACGGTGGGGACGACGCCGACGATGACGGTGGGGATGCTGCGCCGACCGAGATC
>JAWOCZ010000130.1:0-13727 GCA_046483565.1 Nitriliruptoraceae bacterium | reverse complement strand
GATCTGCACGTGAGTACGAGCACGACGTGACCCGGCAGACGCCGGGACGGGAAACAGCACGATCCGAGAACGAGAGGAACCATCGATGCGCACGACCCGTACACGGTCGCTCATCGCAGCCCTGCTGGCACTGCTGATGGTGCTGGCAGCCTGCAGCAGCGACACCGACGTCGCCGAACCCGAGGCGGAGGACGAGGAGGAACTCGCCCTCGATCTCGACGAGCCCGAGGAGGAGGAGCCGGCCGAGGAGGAGGAAGCAGCCGAGGAGGAGCCGGCTGAGGAGGAAGAAGCAGCCGCCGAGTTCGACCTCGTCGCTGCCATCGACGACCACGTCAGCACCCTGCCGGAGGGCTGGGGCACCGTGGGCGACGTCGAGGCGCTGAAGGAGGCGCTCACCGTCGAGAACACGGTCCTCATCGACGTCCGCGAACCCGGCGAGTACGAGGAGGGCCACATCGAGGGTGCGATCAACATCCCGATCCGTGAGCTCGCCCAGAGCCTGGAGCTGATCCCCACCGACCGTCCGGTCATCGTCTACTGCGCGAGCGGTTGGCGGGCCGGGATGTCCTACTCCACCCTGCGCCTGATGGGCTACGACAACGTCAGCGCCTGGACGCCCGGATGGGCCGGTTGGACCGCCGCCGAGGAACCGGTATCGACCGATGCGGTCGAGCCCGAGACCTTCGGCGACCCCGGGTTCGAGCCACAGCTGGTCGAGGCGGTCGACGGTTTCCTGTCCACGCTGCCCGAAGGCTTCCTGACCAACTCGCTCGAGGGTGTGCAGGACCTTGTCGCCAACGGCGCGGCGCTGGTGGACATGCGTCAGCCCGAGGAGTACGAGGAGGGCTCCATCCCGGACGCCATCTCCGTCCCGCTGCGGAGCATGGTCTCCACCGACGCCGAGGTGCCACAGGACCGGCCGGTGGTGGTCTACTGCCAGTCCGGCTACCGGGCCTCGCTGGCGCTGCCGATGTACCACCTCCTCGGCTACCCGAACGCCGAGGGCTTCCCGGGCAGCTTCGCGGCCTGGGTCGAGGCTGGCGAAGCGGTCGCCAGCTGAGGGCCTGACCGGCTGATCGGCTGATCGGAGCGTGCGGGGGCGGGCGGTGGCCCGCCCCCGCACGCGGCGTCCTCGCCCGATGCGGCGTGCTAGCCCTGCTCGCGAGCGGCGAGGACCTCATCGATCCACTGCAGACCCGCGATCGCCGTCGGGAACCCCGTCGTCGTGATCGCCAACATCGCGACGTGGTGGAGTTCCTCGGGAGAGACACCGAGGTCGAGCGCCTTGCGGACGTTGGAGCGGACCGCGCCCTCGGCGACGGCGCCGATCGCCAGCCCGAGCTTCACCAGCCGCTGGGTGCGCTCGTCGATGGGCCCGGAGGTGCCCGTGGCCGCCCCGAGGCCATCCATGGCCGCGGCGACCTCCGGGAACCGCTCGCGGTAGTCGGTGTAGATCTCGGGTAGATGCTCGGCCATAGGCTCCTCCTCTTTCAGGACCCACGGTAGGCGAGACACACCGGAACTTCCGGTGCTGCGGCGCACAAGGAGAACAACATGCCCGTCATCGCGATCGTCGGCGACGCCGATGGGGGCAAGACCCTGCTCTGCGAGCAGGTCGTGGCGGCGCTGGCGGCCGGCGGCCAACGCGTCGGCTACGTCAAGCACGCGCCCCACGGGTTCGAACCGGGTCGCCCCGGATCCGACAGTGAACGTGTGCTAGCCGCTGGCGCCGACCCGGTGGTGGTGCTGGGGCCGGACGGGGTGCTGCAGCTGTCCGTCGACTCGGGCGAACCGGTCGACCAGCTCTCCCAACTGCTGACCGGACTGCGCGGCGACGTGGTCCTGCTCGAGGGGTTCAGTGCGAGCCCGTGGCCCAAGGTCCGGGTCACGGTCGAGGGGAGCGAGCCGCGGCAGGTCGACGGGCCGGTCCTCGTGGACGTCATGCGCCCCGTCCACGAACGGTTCTCCGAGGCCGCGGTCCATGCCGTGACCGAGGTGCTCGCCAAGCAACGGGAGGCGATCGGACCCGACCGTGCCAGGCTGCACGCCGATGGGCGCGAGGTGCCGCTGCGTGGGTTCGCGCAGACCGTCGTCGCCAGCACCTTGCGGGGGCTCACCGCATCACTGCGCGGGGTGGAGAACGCCGACCACCTGGTGGTCGAGCTCGACAGGCGGACGTCCACCTGATCCGTGACCTTCGCCCCCAAGTGGCTCGAGCCCCGAGGTCGTACCTTCCAACCATGATCGAAGACCACCTCCTCGAAGCCACGCTCGCGGTCGACCGTTTCTCGGCCGAGGGACTGGCGGAGCGGCTGCGGCTGCTCAAGGCCGTCGCGGACCCGACACGCCTGGGCGTCCTCGACCGGCTGGCGGCCCACGGCGACCGCTGCCACTGCGACCTGGAGGCGGACCTCGGCGTCCCAGCCAACCGGATGTCGTTCCACCTCAAGGTCCTGCGCGAGGCCGGCATCGTCGAGACCCATCGTGTCGGCAAGCGTGTCAGCTACCGGCTGGCGGATCGTGTGCTCGAGCGCCTCCACGCGGCGCTGCCGACCGCCAGCGTCGGTTGCGAGCTGATCTGCGTACCCATCGCGGACGGCGGGGACCAGGCCTGACACCGCCCGGGCCGCTGCTCGGTGGGGCTGCGAGCGTTCGGTCCACCAGATGGGGACCTTCGGCCCGGGGGCGCCTCCTAGCGCGCACCTACGTTCCAAGGACGGTTGGAGAATAGGGAGCGCAGGTGCGCCCGACGTCCGTCCGGACACGACCCACGAGGCCTGATCGATGAGCACCACGGAACCGCGATCCACCGCGCGGAGCTCGGCGGAGGCGTCGGCACCGGGCGCGCCCCCTCGCTCGACGCCACCGACCGGTCGGCTGGTGTTCGGGCTGCTGGCGGCGGCAGGTGCGTGGGCGCTGCTGTACGCGGTGAACGAGCGGCTGTGGGATGTGCTGGTCTTCGACGGGTTCGGGTTGGATCCGGAGACCCGGCTGGGGAGTGCGGTCCACTTCTTCCTCTACGACACCGCGAAGATCATGTTGCTCATCACGGGGTTGATCTTCGCGATCTCCCTGGCACGGTCCGCGGTGCCGCCGGAGAAGGTCCGGGACCTGATCGTGGGACGGCACGTGGCCGTCGGGTTCGCGTTGGCGGCAGTGTTCGGGGCGATCACCCCGTTCTGTTCCTGCTCCTCGGTGCCGCTGTTCATCGGGTTCGTGGCCGCTGGGGTGCCGCTCGGTGTCACCCTGACGTTCCTGATCACCTCGCCGTTGATCAACCAGATCGGGGTGGTGATGCTGGCGGGGATGGTCGGCTGGCAGATCGCCGCGTTGTACGTGCTGACGGGGATGGCGATGGCGGTGTTGGCAGGGGTGGTGCTGTCGCGGTTCAACCTGGAGCGGTGGGTGGATCCGTTCGTCAAGGAGATCACCGCGCCGGCGAGCGTGGATGGTGGCAAGCCGAGCCTGGCGGATCGGGTCGAGTACGCCAAGGCGGAGACGGTCGACATCGTGCGTAGCGTGTGGGTGTACGTGCTGGTGGGGATCGCGCTGGGTGCCGGGATCCACGGGTGGGTGCCGGCGGACTTCTTCGTGACCACCGGGATCGCCGACAGCGTCTGGTCCGTGCCGGTCGCCACTCTGGCCGGTGTCCCGCTGTACGCCAACGTCGCCGGTGTGGTCCCGTTGATCGATGCGGTCTACAGCAAGGGGCTGGGGCTGGGTACGGCGATGGCGTTCATGATGAGCATCGTGGCGTTGTCCCTGCCGGCGATGATCCTGCTCAAGCGGGTCATGAAGCTCCCCCTGCTGGGGATCTATGTGGCCACGGTGACCGCAGGGATCGTCGGGATCGGTTTCATCTTCGACCTGATCGCCTGACCGTCGGCACCGCACGACGACCCGCAACGACCACCTGCACGTTCCCGCGTTCGATCACGCGTACGACACGACACGGAAGGAACATCGATGGACATCAAGGTGCTCGGCCCTGGCTGCAACAACTGTGTGACCCTGGAGGCCCGGACCCGCGAGGCGCTGACCCAGCTGGGCCAGGACGCCACGATCGAGAAGGTCACCGACACCGCGCAGATCATGGGCTACGGGATCATGTCCACCCCGGGTCTGGTCGTCGACGGCCAGGTCGTCATCAGCGGTCGCGTCCCCTCGGTCAAGCAACTCACCGGCATGCTGAGCGGCTGACGGCCCCGTCGGCGGGTGCCGGCAGCCTCGCGCACGGAGAGCGCGGCAGCAGCCTGGCCCCACGGCGTCTGCGTGGCGGGAAGCAGCGGGATACCGCTGTTTTGCGCCTGCGGCTGGGGCGTCGGCCGGGTTGCTGTCCAGTTTGCAGCGGGATACCGCTGTTCTGCGCCTGCGGCTGGGGCGTCGGTCGGGTTGCTGTCCAGTTTGCAGCGGGATACCGCTGTTCTGCGCCTGCGCGAGCGTCACGACGTCCGACCGGCGAGCACCGAGGTAGCGTTGGGGCCGACAGGAGGTCGCCATGGCCGGGGAAGAGGCGCAGCGTCCCGCGGGGGAACCCGCGGCGGCCGATGCGGCCTCGGACGGCCCGGCAGCGGCCGATCCGGCCTCGTCAGGCCCGCCAGCCGACGACGGTCCGATCTCGCTCGATCCGCTCGACGACATCCCCGATGGTGAGCTCCCGCTCGAGGACCTGACCGTCGAGCGGCCGCTCGAGGCCATGACGCCCATGCGTCGCCCCGGGGCGCTGCTCGGAACCTTCGTCACGGGCGGCGTCATGGGGGCGGCCGAGGTCGTCCCCGGGTTCTCCGGCGGAACCGTGGCGCTGGTCGCCGGGATCTACGAGCGGTTGGTCGCCAACATCCGTCAGGGAGCGCGCACGCTGTCGCTGTTGGTCCGCGCCCGGCCCCGGGATGCGTGGCACGCCCTGCTGCTGATCGACTGGTTGTTCCTGGCGGTGCTCGGTGTCGGGATGCTCGGGGTGCTGTTCACGGTGGTGGGCCCGCTCCGGGACCTGCTCGAGTCCCGTCCGGTCGAGATGTCGGCGGTGTTCCTCGGGCTGGTGCTCGGTGCCGCCGTCGTGGCGGGTCGGCGCCTGCGGGCGGGCAGGGGCTGGCACGTCCTGGTGGTGGTCGCCGCTGCCGTCGTGAGCTTCATCGGTCTCGGCTACGCGCCCGGAACGCTCGAGGAGCCGAACCTGCTGCTGATCATGGCAGGTGGTGCGATCGCGATCAGCGCGTGGATCCTGCCGGGGGTGTCGGGTTCGTTCCTGCTGCTGATCCTGGGGCTGTACCCGACGATCATCGGGGCGGCGGCCGACCGCGATCTCGGCATCCTGATCCTGTTCGGCATCGGCGCCGTGATCGGTCTGGCGGCGTTCTCGACGTTCCTGAACTGGTTGCTCGCCCGAGCGCACGACGTGGTCCTCGCCGCGCTGATCGGGCTGATGGTCGGCAGCGTCCGCGTGCTGTGGCCATGGCCGTCGGAGGCCGGGGTGGGTGGCTCCGCGGAACTCGCCGCCCCGGTGGGCAGCGAGGCCTTCCTCGCGCTGGCGCTCGCCCTGGTCGCGTTCTCGCTGCTCTACATGGGGTCGCTGTCGGTGAGCGCGGTGCAGCGCTACCGGGCTCGCTGGTCGGAACGTCGTGCGCTGCGACGTGCCGAGCGCGAGCAGCCCTAGTCGGTCGGGAGCCGACCGGCCACGATCGCCGCCCGCCAGGCCGCCACGGCCGCGCGGCAGCCCTCGACGGTCGGTACCAGCGCGAGCCGGAGCCATCCGGTCCCGCCCGGTCCGAAGGCGCGACCGGGCGAGGCCACGATCCGCTCGGCGAGCAGCGCCTCGGCGTACGCGGCATCGTCCCCACCCGGCGCGCGGAACCAGACGTAGAAGGTCGCCTGGGATCCGGACACCTCGATCCCGACATCGGCGAGGTGGGCGAGCACCACCTCCCGTTTGGCGCGGAAGATCTCGCGGCGTTCGTCGACGTGGCGCTGATCGCCCCAGGCCGCGATCGCCGCTGCCTGCACGAAGTCGGGGGAGGCGGTCCCGATGTGGGGCCGCAGCACCTTCAGCCGCGCGATCAATCCGGCATCGCCCACGATCGCTCCCGAGCGGTAGCCGGTCATGCCGGAGCGCTTGGACAGCGAGACCACGGCCAGCACGCCCCGCAGGTCGCCGTCACAGGCCTCCAGCAGCGACGGCGCCGGCTCGTCGAACCAGACCTCCTGGTAGCACTCGTCGGAGACCAGCAGCAGGTCGTGCTCGCGGGCCACCGCGACCTGCTCGCGGTACCAGCCGAGGTCGGCGGTCGCCCCGGTGGGGTTGTGCGGGTGGTTGAGCCACGCGATGCAGGCCCGCTCGAGTCGCTCAGCCGGCAGTTCGCTCAGCGAGAGGCGCCAGTCCCCGTCCGCCGAGAGCGTGACGGGGTCGGAGATCCCTCCGGCGAAGACCGCGCCGCTGGCGTAGGTGGGGTAGCCGGGTTCGCCCCACAGCACGTGCCGTCGCGGGCCGTGGGGATCGAGCACCGCCAGGGGGAGGTGGAAGATCGCCTCCTTGCTCCCGGCGCTCGGCACCACCTCGGTGTCGGGGTCGACCGTGACGCCGTGTCGCCGCGCGAACCAGTCGGCTACGGCGGCCCTGAGCGCCGGCTGACCAGCTGCGGTGGGGTAGCGGCTGACCGGCCCCACGGCCTCCACCAGGGCACGGCGGATGTGCTCGGGTGTCGGCTCGTCGGGGTCGCCGATCGCGAAGTCGTAGAGCGTGACGCCATCGGCCCGGAGCCGGTTCGCGAGCTCCTGGAGCCCGGCGAGCCGGTTGCCGCCGAGCTCAGCCAGTGCGGGGTTCGAGGTGACCATGGCCGCCAAGCCTACGGCCACCGGGCCGGCGGAACGCACGGGGGCGGGCGGAACGCACGGGGGCCGGCGGAACGCACCGGTCGGGCGGGACACACCGGGGCCGGCGGAACGCACCGGTCGGGCGGAACACACCGGTCGGGCGGAACGCACCGGTCGGGCGGGACACACCGGGCAGCCGCACCCAGCGCAGCCGCACCCAGCGCAGCTGCACCCCACGGGCTGGTCGGCCCCACCGCTAGGCTCGAGCGCGATGGACGAGCACACGCGGACGATCCTGGTGCGCTGCACCGGCCGAGACCGCCCGGGGATCACCGCCGGGCTCCTCGGCGTGCTCGATGTGGCCGGGGCAGAGCTGTACGACATGGAGCAGGTGGTCGTCCGCGGCCGTCTCACCCTGGACCTGTCGATCGGGCTGGGAGGCTCGGACGACGTGCTCAAGGAACTGCTCTTCCACGGCTGGGAGCACGACCTCCAGCTGGACTTCGAGGTGGTCGAGACGGTCGAGTCCACCGCGCCGTCGCCGAGGTCCGTGGTCACCGTGATCGGTCAGCCCCTGACCCCCGGTGCGCTCGGCGCGGTCACCGGCGCGATCGCAACCGGCGGCGGCAACATCGACCGGATCTTCCGCCTGGCCAGCCAGCCGGTCACCGCCTTCGAGTTCACCGTGCTGGACGGTGACCTCGACGGGATGCGCACCGCCCTGGTCGCCGCGTCCCGGGAGCACCGGGTCGACGTATCGCTCCAGCGCCAGAACCTCGAGCGGCGGGCCAAGCGCCTGGTGGTCCTGGACGTGGACTCCACCCTGATCCAGGACGAGGTGATCGAGTTGCTGGCCGCCCGCGCCGGGTGTCAGCGCGAGGTCGCCGACATCACCGCCCGGGCCATGGCCGGCGAGCTGGATTTCGAGGCGTCGCTGAGAGAACGTGTCGGCCGGCTGGTCGGCACCCCCGCCAGCGTGCTGGAGGAGGTGGGCGACGCGGTCCGGCTCACCCCGGGCGCCCGCACCTTCGTCCGCACGCTCAAGCGCCTCGGCTACACCGTCGCGATCGTCTCCGGGGGGTTCACGGCCATCACCGACCGCCTCGCCGAGGAGCTCGGCATCGACCATGCGGTGGCCAACCACCTCGAGGTCGTCGACGGTGTGATCACCGGCCGGGTCGTCGGCGAGGTGGTCGACCGTGCTGGCAAGGCGGACGTGCTGCGTCGCATCGCCGCTGCCGAGCACGTGCCGCTGGAACAGACCGTGGCGGTCGGTGACGGCGCGAACGACCTCGACATGCTGGCCACCGCGGGGCTCGGGATCGCCTTCAACGCCAAGCAGGTGGTGCGGGAGCAGGCGGACACAGCGGTCAGCGTCCCCTACCTCGATGCGGTGCTGTTCCTGCTCGGCATCCGCCGTGACGAGGTCGAGGCGGCCGACGCCGCCGATCCGAGCTTCGTGCCCCGCGTGCCCGGGGGTCGGAACGTCGCCGCCGATCCGGGGTCCGCGCCCGAGCAGGGTTCGGGCGATGCGGTGCCGTCCTCCGGCGGCCCGGTGCCGTCCTCCGGCGGCCCGGTGCCGTCCTCCGGCGGCCCGGTCAGCTGAGGGCTACCGGGTCTGGCCGGCTGACCCGCTCCAGCACGTCGGTCCGGCGCGTGACGCGCATCCCGGCCCGCCGGTAGAGCGCGACCGCGCCCTCCAGGGTCACGTCATCCACCTCGAGCGCGACGCCGGTGAGCCCGCGCGTCCGGAAGGCGGCGAAGGCGGTGCGCAAGAGCGCCATCGCGATGCCGTGTCGGCGCCAGGCGGGCAGGACGCCGAGGTCGCGGACCCATCCGTCCTCGGCGGCCACCTCGGTGCCCGCACGGCACACGGCGATCCCGACCACCTCGGCGTCGCTGTCGCTGTCGCAGGTGCCGTCGCTGTCGCTGTCGCCTTCGCTGTCGCCGCGCGAGCCCTGAGCGGTGGGGGGCACCACCTCCCGGGGGTGATGCTCCGCGATCAGGACCAGCTCGGGATCCTCGGCGGGAGCGCGGTCGGCGAGGTAGTCGTCACGTGCGATCGGCAGGTGGGTCGCCACATCCGCGAAGGCGGCCTGGTGGGTGCGCCACAGGACCTCGTCGTCGGCACGCGGGACGAAGGTGCGCACGCTGATCCCCGGCGGCCACCTCGGGGCGGGGGGCGGCGCGTGCAGGTCGAGGCGCAGTTCGAGGAGGTGGCGGACCGCAGTGAAGCCGCGTCGGGCGAACCACGCCCGCGACCCGGCGTCGCCATCGAGCAGGGCCGTGCGGATCCGGACCACCCGGGGTGCGGGCGACCCGCCGGGGCCGGTCGGCTCGGCACCGACCCGCTCCGCGAGCTCCAGGATCCAGCTCGCCAGCCCGTGCCCGGTCGCACGCGGGTGGATCTGGCCCTCGAGGTGGACGGTCACCTCGTCCTCGTCCGTCTCGCGGTCCACCGGGGTGCTGGCGTACGCCAGCAGGTGTGGTTCGCCACCTGCGCGTTCCACCACGACGGCCTCGCGTGGATCGTCGAGCATCAGCCAGCGGATCCGCAGGTCCTCGTGCCGGACGGGGTTGGCGTGGCCCCGTGCGCTGGCCACGGCGTCGTAGAGGGCGACCACGGCCTCGAGGTCGGCGGAGGTCGCCGTGCGCACACGTGCCCCCGGCAACGGTGGTCCGGGGTGGTCGGCAGCGAGGTCGGCGAGCACCGGGCGAGCCTACGCCGACTACCCTCGGCCGCTGCGTGCAGGTCCCGTTCACGCCCCTCGGAGGTCCCCGTGGCTCGTGTCACCGTCCACCATCTGACCCTGCCCAAGCGGTTGCCGCTGATCGAGGAGGACGGCCTCAGGACCCGCGCTGATCTCACCGGGTTGTACGGCCCGCCAGGCCCCTTCGACCTGGCTGCGCCCGGCACCTACGCCCACGGCAAGCGGGTGTCGGGCTGGGTCTCGCTCGACCACGCCCGGTCACGGATCGAGGAGTTCGGCGGCGGGCACGTGAGCTACTCGGTCGACCCGGCCCGGGCGCTGGCCAACCGTGCCAGCCTGCGCGACGGTGACCCGGCCGCCTACTGGGAAGCCGCCCGGCCGCTGGCGGCGTGGCAGGCCGACGGCACCCTGCCCGAGGACCTCGAGGTCCACCAGAACGTCCCCGTACGCGCCAAGCGGCTCCAGCTTCACGCCCCGATCGTCACCGACGACGAGCTCGGGGACTACGCCGAGGTGGTGGAGGCGATCGCGGATGCGGACCGGCTGTCGGCCAAGGCGCTGATGCACCTGGCGATCATCGCCAGTGACGGCGACTTCGACTCGGCGGACTTCACCGCCGCGTGTGCGCTGGCCTGGCGCGACGAGCCCGACCCCGACCGTCTGATCCGGGAGCTGGTCGAGATGGATCCGGACAAGGTGGTCAGCGCGGTGCTGGCCGAGCACACCGCGACCGCTCCGGAGCTCATGGCGCGGCTGCGGGAGGTCCTCGCCGAGACCCGTCTCTGGGCCGACGAGCAGGGGATGGAGCACGGCCAGGGACTGTTCGCACGCACGGCGGCCGTGCTCGACGGGCTCCCCGACCACGCCGCCTGAGGGTCTCGGGTTCCGCTGCCGGCAGGACGCCCGCGGTCAGAGGCTGACGATGTTGAGGTGGCTGACCCGCGGATCGTCCTGATCGCCCTCGAGCTCGAAGCGCACCCGTTGACCGATCCGCAGCTCCCGCAGACCGGAGGCGACGAAGGCCTCCCGGTCGAAGCGGAGTTCACGCAACCCGTCGTCGAGCAGCGTGCCCTCGCTGTTGGAGGCGTCGAACACCTTGATCGTGCCCTGCGGCATCGTTGCTCCTCGCGGCCTAGCGTTGAGGGCGCAGGATAGCCGTGCGATACCTGGAACCCGTCCTCAGGAGTGCCCATGTCCAGCGCGACCCCTCCCGATCCCGACCGCCCCACCGGCCCCGCCGGCAGCGGGTCGGAGCAGGGATCCGGATCCAGGCCCGGCGATGCGACGTCCTCGGACCGCCGGTCGAGCGGTCCGGACGGCGCGGCCGGCTCCTATCGGGACGGCGCCACCGGGTCCGATCGGGACGGCGCCGAGGCGCCGGAGACCCCTGTCGAGGGCAAACCGTCGACCCCCTTCACCCAGCAGCTCGGCCGCATCACCATCGTCGTGCTCGCCGTGCTGTTCGTGGTCTTCGCCCTCGCCAACAGCCAGCCGGTGGACTTCTCCTGGGTGTTCGGTGAGACGATCGCGCGCGACGGAGCGGGCGGCGAGGTCACCGGTGGCGTCCCGCTGATCCTGCTGCTGATCGGCGCGTTCATCGCCGGTTCCCTGATCACCTTCCTGACCGAGCTCTACGTGGGCCGTGGTCGACGGGCCCGACGCGCGGCCAAGGAACGCGCCCGTCAGGAAGGCACCAAGGGCCGCAAGGGCCGCAAGGATCGGACGTAGCCAGCGGGTTGGCTCACGCGCCGGCCACCGACCCCTGAGTGCTGCGGCTGGGGCTGCGGCTCTATGGCTGCGGCTCTATGGCTGCGGCTGGGGCTGTCGCTGCGGCGCGAGGTCGGCCGCGGCCTGGGAGGCGCGTGCCCGCTGCCCGAGGAGGGCGGGAAGGATCGCGGCCGTGCGTGCTCCCAGCTCGACGTGGTGCAGCGCGGCCAGGTCGGTGAAGGTGTCCACGTCATGATGGATCCCGTCGCGGTCGACGTCAGCGGAACGCGCTCCCGCGGACCGAGCCAGCGCCCGGTGGGCGAGGGCGGAACCCGGGCCGAAGGCCGTCCCGATCACGGCTGCGGGTCGCCGTAGCAGCGCGCCCGTGCCGCCGGCCGCCGTGGGGGCGACGACCACCTCGACGTCGGGTTCGAGGACGGCCACTACGTCGCACGGGCGGAGCCGGGGGAGGTCCGCGGCGACCACCAGCAGATCGCGGTGGGTGCCCACCTGCTGCGTGGCGGCGGCCAGCGCATCATCCAGACCCCGGCACCCCGGTGGATCGACCAGCACCGGGAGCCCGAGGTCGACCCCGGCCGCTGCGGCGCGGCGGCCCCCCGCGACCACGATGACCTCGTCGAGTCCCGCTGCGGTCAGCGCCGCCGTGACGTCGGCGAGCATCGCGATGGCCAACGCGGCCCGTTGCTCCGTGTCGAGGACCGCGGCGAGGCGGGACTTGCCCTCGCCGGGTGCGCGCAGCGGCACGAGAGCGACGGTGGGGTCCATGGTCGGCAGGCTAGCGACCGGCCGGAGTAGGGTCCCGGTCAGCGAGGACGGGTCGGGAGGATGCGCGTGGGCCAGGTCGCGGTGATGGGTTCGGGTTCGTGGGGCACGGCCTTCGCGGCCATGTCGGCGGACGCCGGGGAACGGGTGCGTCTGTGGGCGCGCCGCGCCGAGGTGGCCGCGGAGATCAACGGACAGCACACCAACAGCGGCTATCTCCCCGATATCGAGCTGCCCGAGGGGCTCAGCGCGACCGACGACCCGGCGGCCGCACTCTCAGACGCCGAGGTGGTCGTCCTGGCGGTGCCCTCGGTGGGGATCGGGGAGCAGCTCCGCACCTGGGGTGAGCACATCCCCGCCGAAGCGACCTTGGTGAGCCTGATCAAGGGTGTTGATGTCGACAGCCTGCGGTTCGGGAGCCAGCTGATCTCCGATGCGCTCGACTGCGATCCCCGGCGGGTCGTGGTGGTCAGTGGTCCCAACCTGGCGCGGGAGTGCGCCGCGCAGCTCCCGGCCGCCAGCGTGGCGGCGAGTCCCGAGCCGTGGCGCGCCGAACGGGTCCAGGCGGCGGTGATGGCGCCCTACTTCCGCGTCTACACCAACGAGGACAAGGTCGGGGTCGAGGTCGCCGGCGCCGTCAAGAACGTCATCGCCATCGCGGCCGGGATGGCGCACGGCCTGGGGTACGGCGACAACACCAAGGCTGCCGTCCTGACCCGTGGACTGGCCGAGATGACCCGGCTCGGTGTCGCGCTCGGCGGGAGCGCGCTGACCTTCAGCGGGCTGGCCGGTGTCGGCGATCTCGCCGCGACCTGCACCTCGCCGCAGTCGCGTAACCGCACCGTCGGGGAACGGCTCGGGCGTGGCGAGCAGCTGTCGGCCATCATCGACTCGATGAACATGGTGGCCGAAGGGGTCAAGTCCTCCCGCGCGCTGCTCGGTCTGGCGGAGCGCGCCGGGGTGGAGATGCCCATCACCCAGGGCGTGGTCGCCGTCTGCCACGCCGGCCACGATCCTCAGGAGCTGGTCGGGCTCCTGATGTCCCGCGAGGCGAAACCGGAGATCTACGGCCTGTGACGGCGGCGCTGCTGCGCGAAGGAGCACCTCAGTGAGCGGTCCGGGGCTGGTGCTGGTCCTCGATGGTCCGACGATGGTCGGTCGGACGACCACGTTGCACGCGCTGCAACGTGCCTGGCCTCAGGTGCGCTCCGGCCCCCTGCTGGAGGCGGGGCTGGACGCTGCCGTGCATTCCTTCGGACCGACCGCCGCGCGCTGGGCCGAGCTCGTCCTCCCGAGCGTGCCGCCGTCGGACGCCGAGCAGCCACGCGTCACCTGGGGACCGCTGGGGCGCGAGCTGGTGGCAGGGATGCACCGTGTCGCCGCAGCCTGGGCCCGTAGCGGCATGGACGTGGCGATGGACCACTCGCTGTTCAACCACGCGACGGTCGTCGACCTCCACGCGGCGCTCGAGGGGCTCGAGGTGGTCCACGTCGGTCTGGTCTGCGATCCGGACGTGCTCGACGACCGTGAGCGGGAGGTGGGCTCGCCCACCCGTGGGCTGGCCGTCGCGCAGCTGAGGGCCCACCGCGCCGAGGTACGACCGGACCTGGTTAAAACCTCGTTTAACTGGCGCGCTTTTTCTTCCAGGATCCCTTCTTTTACTTTAATTCCTGCTTCAGCAAGCCTTTTAAAACCTCGCCCTGATACTATGGGGTTGGG
>JAWOCZ010000001.1:0-11778 GCA_046483565.1 Nitriliruptoraceae bacterium | reverse complement strand
CCCACCGGACGTGGACCTGTCGGATCTGGAGGACCTCCAGGGCACCCTGCAGCTGCTCCAGGACGTGGGCGCCCTGTCGTGAGGGGCTCGGTCGGTGCTGGGCCGCCGGCGGCCGTGCGATCGGCGACCGGTAGCGTGCGTCACCGATGACCACCGAGCCGCCCAGCACGGACCTACCCAGCGCCGAGCCGTCCAGCGCCGGCGACCAGCCGACCCGTCGTGGTCCCCGGCGGCCGACCGGTCGCCCGGGGGCCCGGCGGGTCGCCGGCGTGCATCCGGCCGTCTGGGTCCCCGCCCTGCTGGTCGCGGCGGCCATGCTGCTGCCGGCGCTGTACCTGGTGCTGGCGACGATCGAGCTCCCGCCCGAGCGCATCTGGGCGATCGCGACCGACCCGGCCACGCTGCGGCTGGCCGGGCGGACGCTGCTGCTGGGCGCCTCCGTGACGCTCGCGAGCCTGCTGATCGGCGTGCCGCTGGCGTGGCTGACGGTCCGCAGCGATCTGCCGGGCCGCCGGTTCTTCGCGATCGCGACCGGCCTGCCCCTGGTGATCCCCACCTATGTGGGGGCGTTCACGCTGGTCGGCGCCTTCGCCCGGGGTGGCCTGGTCGAGGAGTGGCTGGGCATCATCCCACCCGCGCCCTACGGCTTCTGGGGCGCCTTCACCGCACTGACGCTGTTCAGTTTCCCCTACGTGCTGATCACCGTGCAGTCGGGCCTCCGGGGCCTCGACCCCACCCTGGAGGAGGCCAGCCGGCTGCTCGGCAACGGGCCCGTGCGCACCTTCCTGAAGGTCACCGTGCCCCAGCTGCGCGCGTCCGCTGCGGCCGGCGGACTGCTCGTGATGCTGTACGTCTTCTCGGACTTCGGTGCCGTGTCGATCCTGCGCTACTCCACGTTCACCCGTGGGCTGTATCTGCAGTACCGCTCCGCCTTCGACCGGTCGCCCGCGGCGCTGCTCGGGCTGCTGCTGGTCGGGATGACCGTGGCCGTGATCGTGGTCGAGGCGCGCGTGGCCCGCGACCGTGGCGGACAGTTCGGCACCCGTGGGCCGACGCGTCCCGGGACCCCGGTGCCGCTGCGGGCCTGGCGGTGGCCGGCCGTCGGTCTGTGCTCGCTGGTGGTCCTGCTCGGGCTGGTGACGCCTGTGACGGTGGTCGGGTTCTGGCTGGTGCGCGGCGTCCAGGCCGGCGAGCAGGTCAACGTGGCGCTCGGACCGGCTGGCCGGAGCGTGCTGGCGGCTGGGCTCGGTGCCGTCGCGGCGGTGGCGGCTGCGCTCCCCGTCGCGATCTGGTCAGGGCGGTCCTCCTCGCGGATGGCCCGGCTGATCGAGCGGGCCTCCTTCACCGGCTACGCGCTGCCGGGGATCGTCGTCGCGCTCGCGCTGGTGTTCCTCGGTATCCGGCTGGCGACGCCGCTCTACCAGACGCTGCTCATGCTGGTGTTCGCCTACGTGGTGCTGTTCCTGCCGCAGGCGGTGGGGGCGATCCGGACCTCGCTGCTCCAGGTCAACCCCAACGTGGAGGCCGCCTCGCGGGTCCTCGGGGGCTCGCGGCTGACCACCCTGCGGCGGGTGACCCTGCCGCTGGCACGGCGCGGCGCGATCGCCGGCGGTGCGCTGGTGTTCCTGACCGCGCTCAAGGAGCTGCCGGCCACCCTGCTGTTGGCACCGACGGGCTACGACACCCTGGCGACCCGGGTGTGGTCGGCGACCGAGGAGGCGTTCTACACCCGGGCCGCGGTACCGGCGCTCGGCTTGATCCTGATCGGCTCGGTGCCGCTGGCGGTCGCGATGTTCCGGGAGCGCCGGGAACGCTGACGGCTCAGGCCGGTACGACCTCGGTGGAGCCGTCCGGTGTCGAGGTGTCGTCCTCGTCGTGGTGGTCGAAGGCGACGACCGGACCGGCGACGTCCAACCGCACCCGGTCGCCGCGGGCCAGGTCGAGCCCCGGGCCCCGTCGTGACCGCAGCCGGTAGCCGCCCGCCACCTCGACGGTGACCAGCTGGTCGTGGCCGAAGTAGGACAGGGCCGTCACCACCCCCGCGCCCTCCTCCGCCCGCCGCAGCTGGAGGGACTCCGGTCGGACCACGACGGTCACCTCGCCGGCCCTGAGCGCCCGGTCGCTCGGCAGTCGCCCGATCGGCGTGTCGACGAGGTAGCGGCCGGCGCGGGTCCCGGGCAGGACATCCGCCTCGCCCACGAACTCGGCCACGAACCGGGTGGCCGGCTCCGTGTACAGCGTCTGCGGGGCGGCGACCTGGTGCACCCGGCCGCGGTCCATGACCGCGACCTGATCCGCCAGCGAGAGGGCCTCCTCCTGGTCGTGGGTCACGAACACCGCGGTCTGCTCGGCGGCGCGCAGGATCGCGCGCACCTCCTCGCGGACCGCGGCACGCAGGGAGGCGTCGAGGTTGGAGAAGGGCTCGTCGAGCAGGATCAGATCGGGCTCCGGAGCCAGCGCACGCGCCAGGGCGACCCGTTGCTGCTGACCGCCGGACAGCTCGGTCGGCAACCTCTCGCCCAGCGTCTCGAGCCCGACCAGTCGCAGCGCGGCCGCGACCCGGTCCGCGCGCTGGCTGCGAGGCAGCTTGCGCAGGCCGTAGGCGACGTTGCGGGCGACGTCCAGGTGGGGGAAGAGCGCGTAGTCCTGGAAGACCATCCCGACGTTGCGGCGTTCGGGAGCCACGGCGACCCCGGGACCGGTGACCTGCTGCCCGTCGATCTCGATGGCTCCCTCGTCGGGATCGAGGAGACCGGCGACCAGGCGCAGCACCGTGGTCTTGCCGCACCCCGAGGGTCCCAGCAGCGCCGTCAGGCTGCCACATGGCACCTCGAGGTCCACCCGATCGACCGCGATGAGCTCGCCGTAGCGCTTCGTCAGGCCGACGCAGCGCAACGCGGGGACAGCAGCGGCGTGGTCAGGGGTCACCGTGCCTCCGGCGGGTCGATTCGGATCGCGGACGCTGGCCCCCAGGGAACCAGGCCCAGGGAACCGGCGGGACCGGGACCCAGGCAACCAGGCAACCGGCCCCGGGGAACCGGGTCCGACGGCCGTGCCGGACTCAGGCCAGGTTAGGCTACCCTTCCACCGTGCGATGGGGCTCCGGGCGTCGTCCGGACCCGCCGCTCCGCTTGCTCCCGGCCCGGAGAACGACGTGTCAGCTGTCCTCCACGACGCCGCGGCCGGCCACGGCCGCGAGCACGGCCATGGCCCGACCCCCGGATCCGCACCCGCGGCCGACCGCCACGGGGCCGACAGCCACGGGGTCGACAGCCTGGTCACCGAGGTCCTGGAGATCCTGCTCGAACACCACGAGCAGTCCGCGCCCGTGGCCGCCTCGACGATCGCGAGCCGGCTCCCGGTGGATCCGGCCCTGGTCGATGCCGCGATCGTCCGGCTGCTGGAGGCCGGGACCGCGGAACTGGTCGGCGACGCGAGCCGGGGCGCGCTGCAACTGAGCGGCCAGGGTGTCGAGGTGGCGGTCACCGCGGTGCGTCGGCATCGCCTGACCGAGCGGTTGCTCTCCGACGTGATCGGCCTCGAGTGGTGGAAGGTGCACCACGAGGCGGAGCGTTGGGAGGGCGTGGTCTCCGGCGACGTCGAGACCAGGCTGATCGAGCTGCTCGGTGACCCCGGCACCTGCCCCCACGGCAACCCGATCCCGGGGTCGCGCAACGCGCCGGAGCATCCGGAGGCGATCCTGCTGGCCGACGCCCCCGTCGGCCCCGTGCACGTGCTGCGTATCACCGAGACGCTCGAGGGTGACGACGAGGCGTTGCAGCTGCTGCAGAACTGCGGCTTCCTGCCCGGCAAGGACGCCGAGGTGCAGCGCGTCGAGCGCGGCTGGGTCCAGGTCGCTGGTGCCCGTCACGACGCCGCCCTGCCGCCGCACGTCGCGGCGCACACCTACGTCGCTCCGCGGTGACGACCGGGGGCACAGGGTGCGTGCCGGTACGGTGCGTGGCATGAGCGCACTCGAGGAGCACCAGCCCGACCGCCGCGGCGTGGCCGTGCTCGGCGACCGCGTGCTCGTGGCGCCGCCCGAGGACGCGGAGCGCCGCTCGCGGGGCGGGATCGTGATCCCCGCCACGGCCCGGTCCATCGACCGCAAGGGCATCTGGGGGCTGACCATCGGGGTCGGTCCGAACGTGCGCCAGGTCGCCGCCGGCGACGACGTCCTGTACCTGCCGGAGGATGCGATCGAGGTCGACATCCAGGGTGAGCCGTACCTGATCGTGCGGGAGCGCGACATCCACGCGGTCGCCTCCCATCAGGCCGACAGCGCGACCGGCCTCTACCTGTGAGCACCGCGGCCGGTGCTGCGGTCGGCCCGCCGCCGGGTATGCGCGTCCGTTTGTCGTCCAACGAATCGCCCTTCGGCCCGTCCCCCGCGGCGATCACTGCCGCCGGGGCCGCGCTCCTCGACGGTCACCGCTACCCGGACGACACCAGCGGGGCGCTGCGGGCTGCGGTGGCCGCCGACGAGTCCGCGGCGCCCGCGGAAGTGGCTGTCGGCAACGGTTCCGCTGCGCTGCTGATGGAGCTGCTCCCCGACCGTTGCGCGGGCGCCGCGGACGCGGAGGTCGTCGCCTTCGAGCGCTCGTTCATCGTCTACCGCCTCGCGACGCGCAACGCCGGGGCCCGGTACGTCGAGGTCCCCGCCGGCGGGCCGGCCACCGCGGCCGGCCCCGGCTACCAGCGCGACGTGGAGCGGTTGCTGGCCGCCGTGACGGATCGGACCCGGGTGGTAGTGGTCGACAACCCGGCGAACCCGACCGCTGCCCACCTGACCGGTGACGCCCTGGTCCACCTCGCCGGACAGCTGCCCGAGCACGTGACGCTGGTCGTGGACGAGGCCTACCACCACTTCGCCGCGGGGCAGGACGGGTACGCGCGCGCACGGACCCTCGCGCTCGAGCATCCCCGGGTGGTGGTCGTGACGACCTTCTCCAAGGCCCACGCGCTCGCTGGGTTGCGGGTCGGGGCGCTGCTCGGACCCGCCGAGGTGGTGGCCTCGGCCGACGGGCGGCGGCCGCGCTTCAACGTCACCGCGCCCGCCCAGGCGGCGGCCATCGCCAGCCTCACCGACCCCGAACACCTCGCTGCCACGATCGACGGCACGCTGGCCGGTCGTCGGCGGCTGTCCGACGGGTTCGCCGCGCTGGGGATCCCGCACTCGGCCGGGCTGGGCAACTTCGTCACCCTCGAGCTCGGGGCCGACGCCGAGCCGTTCGTCGCGGCCTACGCGGCACGTGGCATCGGCGTCCGGGCGCTCAGGCCCTACGGGCTGCACGAGCAGGTCCGGATCACCGTCGGCACCCCGGAGGAGGTCGAGGAGATGCTGGAGGCCTCGGTGTCGGTCCTGGCCGAGGCGCCCAGCCGGAACTGACCGTTGCCCGCGGTCGCTACCTTGCCGTGACGTCCCTGACCCCGAACGGAGCGCGTCGACCGGTGCCTGGTGGCTCTGTGCGTGTGCGGGCGGCCGCCGTGCTCGCCGCCGGCCTGCTGCTGGTCGCGGCGGCGGCCTGCAGCGCGGGTGACGACGGGGTGGTGGACTTCGGTGCGACCCCCGGCGAGGACGCGCCGCGGGTCCCCGCCGACGACGGCGTGGACGTGTTCGCGGCGCCGGAGCCCGAGGAGGTCCCCTCGGTCGACGCCCGGCTGGTCAGCGGCAGCTGGCCGGAGGCCGCCGCCTTCATCGCCCGCGAGGCGCGGGCCGGGAACCCGACGCTGGTCAACATCTTCGCCAGCTGGTGCGGTCCCTGCCGGGCCGAGATGCCGATGCTGCTCGAGGCCCGCGATGCCAACCCGGAGGTCACCTTCCTCGGGATCGATCACCTCGACCGCCGCGAGGACGGCGAGGCCTTCGTCGAGGAGCTCGGGATCGACTTCGCCACGATCCACGACCTGCAGGGCGACGTCGCCTTCGCGGTGGGCGGCCGCGGCATGCCCACCACCGTGGTGTTCGACCGGGACGGGCAGCTGGCGGGCCGCGTGGTGGGCGAGCTGACCGAGAACAGCCTCGCCCAGCTGCTGGACGAGATCCGGTGAGAACGCCCGATCCGACGCCGAGGCTCGTCCTGCCGTCGGAGCTGGACGGGCCCGGCGCTCGCCGCCGGCAGGTGGAGGTCGCGGGCGGGCGGCTCGCCGCCGTGGAGCTCGGGCCGGCCGACGCGCCGGCCTGGGTGCTGGCCCACGGGGTCGGTTCCTCGGCGCGCTTCCTCGCCGCCGCCTTCGCCGCGCCGGTGCTCCACGCCAAAGCGCGACTGGTGCTCTACGACCTGCGCGGGCACGGTGCGTCCTCGCACGCCCGCCGCCCGAGCGACCACCACCTCGACGTCCACGCGGCGGACCTGGCGGCGGTCGCGGCCAGCGTCGAGGGGCCGGTGGCGGTGGTCGGTGGTGTGTCGCTCGGGGCGCACGCGGCCGTCCGGGCGGTCACCACCGGGACACGCGCCGGCGCGGTGCTCGGGTGCCTACCGGCCTGGCTCGGGCTGTCCCCGCTCGGTCGCGGCCCGCACGCCGCGATCGCGGCACGGATCACGCGGGAGGGGATCGGGCCGACGATCGCCGAGCTGCGTGCCGACCAGGCGCTCGCACCCTGGCTGCGGGCCGCGCTGCTCGCCGACTACCCCCGTCACGACCCGGCGAGCCTGGAGGCGGCGCTGCGCGCCCTGGACGGGGCCGAGGCACCGAGCGTGGCCGAGCTCCGCGCGCTCGAGCTGCCGCTCGCGGTCATCGGCTGGTCGGACGATCCCGGACATCCGATGGCGGTGGCGCGACGCTGGAGTGACCTGGCGCCACGCTCGGCACTGGCGAGGATGACGATCGGTTCGCTGGAGGGGCAGTTGCCCCGCCTGGGGCGCGCGGCCGTGGTCACGGTCCGCTCCCTGGGAGCGGACGGCTCCTCGGGAGCGGACGGCTCCTCGGGAGCGGACGGCTCCTCGGGAGCGGACGGCGACGTCCGACCCCCGGTGCGGGTCAGCCCTCCTGGCCGCGGGAGAGCACGGCACGGGCGACCCGCGAGGCCGGCGGACGGCCGAGCTGGCCCGCCATCCACCCCGTGACGGCGATCACCTCCGAGAGGTCCACCCCGGTCTTCACCCCGGAGCCCTCCAGGGCGTAGAGGAGGTCCTCGGTCGCGAGGTTGCCGGTCGCGCCCGCCGCGAAGGGGCATCCTCCCAACCCGCCGGCGCTCGTGTCAGCGATGCGGACGCCGGCTTCGAAGGCAGCCAGGGTGTTGGCCAGGCCCTGCCCGTAGGTGTCGTGCAGGTGGACCGCGAGCCGGTCGACCAGCACCGTCGGGGACAGCGCCTCGATCAGGTCCTGCACCTGCAGAGCCGTGCCGACCCCGATCGTGTCGCCGAGCGACACCTCGTCGCAGCCGAGCTCGAACAGCTCGGTGGTGACCCTGAGCACATCGTCGACCGGGACCTCGCCCTGGTAGGGACAGCCACACACCATCGAGACGTACCCGCGGACCCGCAGGTCCTGCCGCCTGGCCCGCCGGACGACGCCGCCGAAGCGTTCCAGGCTCTCGTCGATGGTGCAGCCAAGGTTGCGCTCGCTGAACGGCTCCGATGCGGAGGCGAAGACCGCGATCTCGGTGGCACCTGCCGCCAGGGCCCGATCGAGACCCTGATCGTTGGCCACCAGCACCGGGTAGCGCACCCCGGCAGCGGGGGTGATCCCGGCGAGCACCTCGGCCGCGTCGGCGAGCTGGGGCACGAGGTCCGGCCGGACGAAGGAGGTGGCCTCCACCACCTCCAGCCCGGTGGCGGCCAGCCGGTCGATGAAGGTGATCTTCGTCGCGGTCGGCACCGTGCCGGGTTCGTTCTGCAGCCCGTCCCGGGGGCCGACCTCGACGATCCTGATGCGTTCCGGTAGCTCCACGCTCATTCGCCTCCTGGTCGGTCGCCGCCCACGTCGGGCGACGCCTCGAAGGCGACCAGCGTCGCCCCCGCCTCCACCGCCTGCCCAGCGTGGACGTACAACGCCGTCACCGTGCCCGCCACGGGTGCCCGCACGGGGTGCTCCATCTTCATGGCCTCGACGACCACCAGCGTCGTCCCGGCGTCGACGACGTCCCCGGTGGCGATCTCCACCGCGATCACGGTCCCCGGCATCGGCGCGGTGAAGGTGGCGGCACCCGCCGGTGCGCTGGCGTCGGCGTGACGGACCGGTGCCACCTCGTCGAGGACGCGGGTCACCCCGCCGTGGTGCAGCCAGACGTGTCGCGCTCCCTCCGGGTCGACCAGCACCTCGACGGCGTCGGGACCGAGGTCCACCGGCACCACCGCGCCGGTGTCGCCCGAGAGGTCGAGGCGATCGCCGCGGGCGGTCAGCTCGAACCGGGAGGGAGCTTCGCTCGCGGCCAGGCGGTCGCGCAGCACCACCGGCCAGCCGCCGCCCCCGGTACGCACGGCGCCGAGACGTGCCCACGGGGACGGGTCGTCGCTCCGCCGCCCGGCGGTGTGCAGCGCCACGGCGGCGGCCGCCACCTGGTCCGGGGCCAGCGGCTCGGGGTGCCAGTCGGCGAGGTGGTCGGCGAGGAACGAGGTGGTCAGCTCCCCGGCAGCGAAGGCCGGGTGCCCGAGGACCGCATCGAGCAGTTCGACGTTGGTCACCACCCCGCGGACGCTGGTGGCCGCCAGCGCGGCCCTGAGTCGAGCGATCGCCGTGCCCCGGTCGGGACCGTGGGCGATGAGCTTGCCGAGCATCGGGTCGTAGTGGCGGGTGACCTGGCTGCCGGCGGCGATACCGACGTCAGAGCGCACGCCCGGTCCGGTCGGAAGTCCCAGCGCGTGGACGGCTCCGGTCTGGGGCAGCTGCTCGACGGGATCCTCGGCGTAGAGCCGGACCTCGATCGCGTGACCGGTCCGGGTGAGCGTCTCCTGGGTCATCGGCAGCGCGTGGCCGTCGGCGATCCGCAGCTGCAACGCCACCAGGTCGAGGCCCGTGATGAGCTCGGTGACCGGGTGCTCGACCTGGAGCCGGGTGTTCATCTCCAGGAAGTAGAACCGCGGCTCGTCCGCCCCGACCGTCGTCCCGTCGACCAGGAACTCCAGCGTCCCGGCACCGAGGTAGCCGACCTCGCGGGTCGCGGTCACCGCCGCCGCACCGAGCCGGGCCCGCAGGCGCTCGTCGACGGCCGCGGATGGCGCTTCCTCGACGAGCTTCTGGTGACGGCGCTGCACCGAGCACTCGCGCTCGAACAGGTGCAGCACGTTGCCGTGGGCGTCGGCGAGGACCTGGACCTCGATGTGCCGCGGCCGCGCCACCAGACGTTCGAGGATCAGCCGATCGTCCCCGAACGCGCCCCGTGCCTCGCGTCGCGCGGCGAGCAGCGCACCGGGCAGTTCCCCGGGCGCTGGCACCACGCGCATGCCCGTGCCGCCGCCACCGGCCACCGCCTTGACCATCAACGGGAAGCCGATGGTCTCCGCCGCCGTCAGGAGTGCGGCGTCATCGAGGTCCGAGCGGAGTTCACCGGGGACCACGGGCACGCCGGCAGCCCCGAGGCGCTGCTTGGCGGCCGCCTTGTCGCCCATCAGTGCGATGACCTCGGCGGGCGGCCCCACGAAGGTCAGGCCGGCCGCGGTGACCGCCCGAGCGAAGGCCGGGTCCTCGGCCAGGAAGCCGTAGCCCGGGTGCACGGCGTCACAGCCGGTCTGTCGGGCGACCGCCACCAGCCGGTCGGCATCGAGGTAGCTGGCCGGCGCCGGCGCCGGACCGAGCCGGACGGCGATGTCGGCCTCGCGGACGTGCGGCTCGGCGACGTCGGCGTCGCTGTGGACCGCGACGGTGGTGACGCCGAGCTCCCGGCAGGTCCCTATGATCCGGCGGGCGATCTCACCGCGGTTCGCGACGAGCAGGCGAGCGACCACGACGACCCTCCCTGGCGGAGGTCCCCGACGCTAGCAGCGGCGGGAACCCGTCAAGCGCGCCCGCCGTCCGACCGATGGAGCGAACGAGGACCGATGACCAGGAGCGTGACGATGCGCAGCGTGTGGCGAGCCGTGACGGTGGTGGGGGCCGGTGCCGTGCTGCTGGCGGCCTGTGGTGGTCCCGCCGAGATGTCCGTCCTCGAGGCGGCGGAGGGGGGGTCCGACGAGGCGGCTGCGGAGGAGTCCGACGGGGCGGCTGCGGAGGAGGCCGACGCTGGCGCCGGCGAGGAGCAGGACGCCGACGCCGCCCAGGATGAGGTCGGCACCGACGGTGACCCCGGGGATCCGACCGGTCTCGACGACGCCGGCACCCTCGATCCGGACGACGACCCCGGCCCGGACGACGTCGCGGCCGCAGCGGAGGACGCGGACGCGGCTGCGGTCCCCGACGCGGACCTGGTGGCGGCGCCCTGTGCGGCCCACGAGGATCGGGAGCTCGAGGCCTTCCTCGTGCTCGTGGCCCCCGTCGACGGGCAGGTCGTCGGGGACGAGGTGGAGATCGTGGGCTGCTCGAACGTCTACGAGGCCACGGTCAACTGGCGGCTCCTCGACGGGGACGGTGGCCAGCTCGACGAGGGGTTCACGACCGCCGCATGTGGCACCGGGTGCGTCGGCGCCTTCCGGGAGACCGTGTCGTTGGCCGCCGCCGCCGGCGAGCCCTCCGTCCGGCTCCAGACGTTCTGGATCAGTCCGCAGGACGGCGCCGAGGAGGACCTCCAGGAGCGGACGATCGTGCTCGACTGACTCCCATGGGAACCACAGCGCGGGTCTGACCGCCCCGCGCCGGGTGTCCGGGAGTGGAGGTCACATCCGGAACACGCCGCGCCGGATCGGGCCGATCGGCGCCTGGACGGCGGCAGCCAGCCCCAGACCCACCACGTCGCGGGTCTGCGCCGGTTCGATCAGCCCGTCGTCCCACAGCCGGGCCGTGGCGTGGTAGGGGTGGCCCTGGCGTTCGTAGGTCGAGCGGATCGGGTCCTTGAAGGCCTCCTCGTCCGCTGCTGACCAGGTGGCACCGTCGGCCGCCATGCGGTCGCGCTTGACGGTGGCCAGCACGGTGGCCGCCTGCTCGCCGCCCATGACGCTGATGCGGGCGTTGGGCCACATCCACAGGAACCGAGGATCGTAGGCGCGGCCGCACATCGCGTAGTTGCCGGCGCCGAAGGACCCGCCGATCACCACGGTCAGCTTCGGCACCCGCGCGCAGGCCACGGCGGTGACCAGCTTGGCGCCGTCCTTGGCGATCCCACCGGCCTCGTACTCACGACCGACCATGAACCCGGAGATGTTCTGCAGGAACAGCAGCGGGATGCGCCGTTGGTCGCAGAGCTCGATGAAGTGCGCACCCTTGAGCGCCGACTCGCGGAACAGGATGCCGTCGTTGGCGACGACGCCCACCGGCATGCCGTGCAGGTGCGCGAAGCCGGTGACCAGCGTCTCGCCGTACAGCGGCTTGAACTCGTGGAAGCGGGATGCGTCCACCAGACGGGCGATGACATCACGCACGGGCAAGGGCTGGCGCAGATCGCGCGGGAGGATCCCGTACAGCTCCTCCGGGTCGTAGGCGGGCGGCTCCGGTACCCGCAGGTCCAGCTCGAGCGGGCCGGAGCCCTCGAGCGCCGTGTCGATCGTGGCGCTGCTCGTCGGCAGGTTGGCGACGGCGTCCCGTGCCAGCGCCAGTGCGTGGGCATCGTCGACGGCGAGGTGATCCACCACGCCGGAGGTGCGTGCGTGCAGGTCCCCGCCACCGAGCTCCTCGGCGGTGACCTCCTCGCCGGTGGCCGCCTTCACCAGCGGCGGACCGCCGAGGAAGATCGTCCCCTGCTCGCGG
>JAWOCZ010000264.1:0-5285 GCA_046483565.1 Nitriliruptoraceae bacterium | reverse complement strand
GTCCCGGATTTCGACCCCGATGCGGAGCTCGGTCGGGGTGCCGTCCGTCGTCTCGACCGGTTCACCCACCTGGCGGTGATCGCCGCACGCGAGGCGATCGCCGACGCGGGGTTGTCCGAGGAGGGCGACGAGCGGATCACCCGCGTCGACGCCGACCGGACCGGCATCCTGATGGGGTCCGGCATCGGTGGAGCCGAGACCTGGGCGGAGGAGTACCCCCGGTACCTCGACAAGGGCCCCGGGCGGGTCAGTCCGATGTTCGTGCCGAAGATGCTGTCCAACACCGCCGCCGGCACCATCGCGATCCGGTCGGGGGCCCGTGGGCCGAACATGACCGTCAACACCGCCTGTGCGGCGGGAGCGTCCGCGATCCACCTCGGCCGTGATCTGCTGCGCTCCGGTACGGCGGACGTCGTGCTCGCCGGCGGTGTCGAAGCCGGCGTCACGGGGCTGTCGGTCAGCGCCTTCGCCCAGATGGGCGCGCTGACCAAGAACCCCGATCCCGCCACGGCGTCGCGACCCTTCGACGTCGCTCGCGACGGCTTCGTGATCGGGGAGGGGGCCGCGGTGCTCGTGCTGGAGACCGCCGAGCACGCCGCGGCCCGCGGTGCCACCCCGCTGGCGGTCGTCGCCGGGGCGGGCGCCTCCGCGGACGCCCATCACGCCACCGCGCCGCCGGAGGATGGCGGTGGCGCCCGGCTCGCGATGCAGCGGGCGCTGGCGGACGCCGGGCTCGACCCGAGCGCGATCGGGTACTACAACGCCCACGGGACCTCGACGCCGCTCAACGACGCGGCCGAGGGGCGGGCCCTACGTGCCGTGTTCGGTGATCACGCCGACCGGCTCGCGGTGTCCTCGACCAAGGGCGTCACGGGCCACACCCTCGGCGCTGCCGGAGCGATCGAGGCGATCTTCGCGATCCAGGCGCTCAGGCAGCAACTGATCCCGCCGACGGCGAACCTCACCGAGCAGGATCCCCAGATCGCGCTGGACGTGGTGGCCGGCGAGCCACGGCGGGCCCCGCTCGAGGCCGTGATGTCGACCTCCATGGGGTTCGGCGGGCAGAACGCCGCCCTGATCTTCACGCCCGCGTGACCGATCCGACGGGTGCCGGTGCCAGCGACCGGTCGATGCCGGCCGAGGCGGCGGTGTCGACCGCGTCGGCCCCGGGTCCGCGTTCGCTGCGGCGGCTGGTGCTGCGGCCGATCCTGCGCAGCTGGCTGCGTGTCCGCTCCCACGGCGCCGAGCACGTGCCGGAGCAGGGACCGGTCCTGCTGGCCTGCAGCCACCGCTCCCACGCCGACTCGATCGCGCTGGCGCTCGCGGTGCGCCGGCCCGTGCACTTCCTCGGCGACCTCGACCTGACCGAGACCCCGATCGTCGGGCCGCAGCTCCCCAAGCTCGGGATGGTGCCGCTGCGCCGCGGGGTGGCGGACGCCGCAGCGCTCGACGTCGTGCGTGCGCTCGTGCGCGACGGGCACTGCGTCGTCGTCTACCCGGAGGGCTCACGTAGCCGCGACGGGACGGTGCACCGGTTGCGCAGCGGCGTGGCGAGGGTGGCGGCGGAGCTCGCGGTCCCGGTCGTCCCCGCCGGCATCGAGGGCATCGAACGTGCCTGGCCGGTGGATCAGCGACCGCGGCTGCGCGGCGCGGCCGTCACCGTGCGTTTCGGGACGGCCTTCCCCCCGCCCGAGGACAGCCCCCGCGCCCGACGCACGTTCAACCTGCGGCTGCAGGAGCGGCTCGCCGAGCTGTCGCGGTCGGAGTCGGTGGCCACCTTCGCGCCGGTGCGTGGTGGCGACGACGAGGTGGCACCGTGACCGGCCTGCGGACCGGGTGCGACCTGATGGACATCGCCCGGCTGTCGGCGGTGATCGACCGGCGGCCCGCCCTGCTCGCCCGGGTGTTCACCGAACGGGAGCTGCGTGACGCGCGTCGTGGGGGCGTCGCGGCCGGCTCCGAGGTGGAACGCGCCCGGCTGGCGGCCCGGTTCGCGGCCAAGGAGGCGGCCCGCAAGGCGCTCGGTGATCTCCGGCTGCCGTTCCACGCGGTCGAGGTGCGCACCGCCGGTGACGGCGCGCCGCGGCTCTACCTCCACGGCGAACCCGCCGAGCTCGCCTGCTCGATGTCCCACGACGGTGGCCTGGCGATGGCGGTCGTCGTCGGCATGGACGTGCCGTCCTCCACCGATGCGGCCAGCCCCGGCGACACCGGGCGGCCAGCCGAACGACCCACCGACCCGACCCCGGCCTGAGGAGGTCACCGTGCTGCTCGAGGGCAAGAAGCTGCTCATCACCGGGGTGCTCGATCCCCGCTCCATCGCGTTCTTCGCCGCTCGCGTGGCCCAGGAGCAGGGCGCGGAGATCGTGCTCACCGGCTTCGGCCGCGGGATGCGGCTGACCGAGCGGGCCGCAGCACGCCTGGATCCGCGCCCCGACATCCTCGAACTGGACGTGACCCAGCCGGCGCACATCGAGGCGGTCGCCGCCGATCTGCAGGCACGCTGGGGACGGTTGGACGGTCTGCTGCACGCGATCGGCTTCGCCCCGGCGTCCTGTCTGGACGGTGGGTTCCTGACCGCGCCCTGGGAGGACGTCAGCGCCGCGTTGCACGTCTCCACCTACTCCTACGCGGCGTTGGCGTCCGGGCTCAAGGACCTGTTGGCCGTGGGACCGGGCGCGGTCGTCGGGCTGGACTTCGACGCCCAGGTCGCCTGGCCGGGCTACGACTGGATGGGGGTCGCCAAGGCCGGCCTCGAGTCGACGAACCGCTACCTGGCCCGTGACCTCGGACCGCTCGGCATCCGGGCCAACCTCGTCGCGGCCGGACCGCTGCACACGATGGCGGCGCGATCGATCGGCACGATCGGTGCCTTCGAGCACATGTGGACCGAACGGGCTCCGCTCGGCTGGGACACCCGCGACCCCGAACCCGTCGGTCGGACCGTGTGCGCGCTGCTGTCCGACTGGACACCGGCGGTGACCGGCGAGGTCGTCCACGTCGACGGGGGCGTGCACGCGATGGGGGGTCCGGTCGCCGCGGCGGTCCCACCGGGCGACGCCGAGGGCTGACCGAGGGCTGACGGAGCTTCCCACCACCGCGATGCAGCTCGACCGGACCGCACGGGTCCGCCCCCGACGTGGTCCGTCGGGGGCGGTCTCACGTGCGCCGCGGCGGTGCGCCGGGTGCGCGTCTCACTCCGCGCCGGGGGCCGCCTTGACCGCCAGCACCGAGCAGTCGGCGTGGAGCAGGATGTCCTGGGCGTTCGAGCCGAGGATCAGCTTGCCGACGGGGGACCGGCGACGGATGCCGATCACGATGAGATCGGCATCCTCGTCCTTGGCGGCCTGGAGCAGGTCCTCGGCCGGGGCGTTGCCCCGCGCGTACTCGATCAGCCGGTGCCGCACCCCCGAGTCCCGCAGCCGTGCCTCGAGCTCCTCGAACTCCTCCCGGTAGCTCATCACCTGCTGGAGTTCGTCGCGCTCGCCGCCCCGCATCGAATGGACGACCAGCAGCTCCCCATCGCGAAGCTCCGTCTCTTCGAGGGCACGGGTGAGTGCTGCCCTGCCCTCGGGTGACCTCAGGAACCCGGTCACGATCTTCATGCGCTCCCTCTCCTGGCTCGCGTCCAGCCCACTCTAGTCACCGCCGCTCGGAGCGCGGCGGGTCCGGCCGAGCATCCCCGCCTGCTCGGGTCTAGGGTCGAGGACAGCGCTGGAGGCACCGGCTGGGAGCTCGGGTCCCGCATGCCGGTGGGGGAGGAGTCCCGATGGTGGACGACGTGACGGGCGCGGCCCGTGCGGAGCGTGACCCGGCGAGTCTGCTGCCGCCGGCCGAGCCGGTGCACCTGCTCGATCCGGACGGCACGCTCCACGAGGACCCGGACCACCCGGTCGAGCTGGATGACGACGCCCTGGTCGCCATGCACCGAACGATGATCATCACGCGTCGGGTGGACCGGGAAGCGATCAACCTCCAGCGGCAGGGGCAGCTCGGCGTCTACGCCTCGTGCCTGGGGCAGGAGGCGGCGCAGGTGGCGTCCGCCTGGGCGCTGGCGGACGGGGACTGGATCTTCCCCTCGTACCGCGAGCTCGGCGCGGCGATCGTGCGTCACGTCGACCCTGCCGACCTGCTCCACCTGTTCCGCGGGACCTGGCTGTCGGACCACGACCCCTACGAGCACCGCTTCGCCCTGCTGTCGATCCCGATCGGGACCCAGGCGCTGCACGCGACCGGGTTCGCGATGGGGGCGAGGTACGACCGCAACCCCGTGGTCACGATGGTCTACTTCGGCGACGGGGGGACCTCCGAGGGCGACCCGCACGAGGCGATGACCTTCGCCGGGGTGATGCGGGCGCCGGTGGTCTTCTTCGTGCAGAACAACCAGTACGCGATCTCCGTGCCGCTGTCGAAGCAGACCGCCGCACCGACGCTGGCCCACAAGGCCATCGGCTACGGCCTGCCCGGCTACCGCTGCGACGGCAACGACCCGCTCGCGACCTACGCCGTGACCCGACGTGCCGTCGAACGTGCCCGCGCCGGCGACGGTCCCGCCCTGATCGAGGCCGTGACCTACCGCATGGAGGCGCACACCACCTCCGACGATCCGTCCCGCTACCGCAGCGACGAGGAGCTCGAGACCGCCGCCCTGACCGACCCGATCGCCCGGCTCCGCAACCACCTGCGACGCCGCGACCTGCTCGACGATGCCATGGAGCAGGGTTTCGAGCAGGAGGCGGCCGAGCGGGCACGGGCGGTCCGGGACGCGATCTACGAGGCGCCGCACGGCGATCCCCTCGAGCTGTTCGACCACGTCACCGCCGTGCCGCGGGCCGATCTGATCGCGCAGCGCGAGGAGCTGCGCGTCGAGCTCGAGCGACGCGCCGACGAGGGGGCCGACGAGGGGGCCGACGAGGGGGCCGACGAGGGGCCGGAGGGTGGAGCATGAGCGTCACCCTGGCACAGGCGATCAACCGCGCGCTCGCGGACGCGATGGCGGAGAACGACCGGGTGCTGGTGCTCGGTGAGGACGTGGGACGGCTCGGCGGCGTGTTCCGGGTCACCGACGGACTCCAGGCCAGGTTCGGCGACGAGCGCTGCATCGACACGCCCCTGGCGGAGTCGGGCATCATCGGCACCGCCATCGGGTTGGCGATGTACGGCTACCGCCCCGTCGCGGAGATGCAGTTCGACGGGTTCTCCTACCCCGCCTTCGAGCAGCTCGTCAGCCACCTCGCCAAGCTGCGGAACCGCTCCCGCGGCACGCTCACCCTGCCGGTCACCGT